>CAZGSD010000004.1:0-41304 GCA_964528305.1 uncultured Candidatus Peribacteria bacterium
AGTATAGCAGGCCTGACTATAGATGTCCACCGACGTCTATAGACATCTATCGACACAAATAAGTAGACACCATCCCATCATAACATCGAACAGACCGCTACAACTCACCATAGCTATATAGACACCCATAGACACCCCATTTTTACGTCGATAGACGTCTATAGACATAAAAAGACACACGTCATAGCAACACCGAGACACCAGTACCAAGACGCCACAAAAGCCTAGTAGACACATCTAGACAAAGATGTAGACAGTCCAACTAGACACTAATAGACATAGACACAATAGCCGTTCAAACAAACAAAACCGCATTGAACAGTGACAGGACTTGTCTAGACAAACACAAAATAATTAATTAATAAAAATTTAATAGCTGCTTGTTTAAATCAATAGCTGGCTTTATAATTGGCCGGTCAAATAAATACCAATGTGATTTGTGGGAAAAGTTTTTAAATTTTTAACCATAGCTCTGCTGACAGCGCTGCCTGCTGTAGCTATGGCGCAACCGCTAGAAGATGTCGACCCCGCAGATTTGATAGGGAGAGGGGAGGCGGTAGCTATGACGGTGGAGCAGCTGGATTTAGCCGGCCGAAATGGTGAATTTTTAAATATATGTGATAGTGACTTGTCTGCCTGTACTTTTGTTTTTAGTAGCCGTAGCAAATTTGCCGACATCAACCTGGAACCACTGATACTATACCCTGATGTTTATCCGGCTTATCGCTATTACCTGGCCATTAATCTGGCTACCAAGCTTGATCTGGTGCGAGGTTATTGGGAGGAGGAAAACAGCCCTTTTCGCCCAGAACAGCCGATTACCAGGATAGAAGCACTGAAACTAATACTGGGCGCCAGTGGTAAGCTGCAGTGGAAAGAGCGATTTGAGCTGGTCAATGAGGTGCTGGATGATGGTCAATTGCCCGTCAATCTCACTGGCGCCAGGGCGTGGTGGCACTCCCGATATTTGCTTAAGGCCCTGCAATGCGGCCTCTGGTCACTGGACTGGAATTGGCTAACGGACGCCCCTGTGACGAAGATGGAATTCGCCAATATGCTGGAGAAAGTAAAATGATTAAATTATTGATAGAAAATCTTGCCGAAATCAAAATTCCAGCCCGCTTGAGGTTGAACTTTTTTTTGAAAAAAACTTTGCAAACCTTGAAAAAAACTTCACTCAACGGCCGTATAGAGGTCTTTTTTGTTGGTGAAGAACAGATTAAATCTCTAAATAAAGACTATCGTGGTCAGGACAAAGTTACTGATGTGCTTTCTTTTTCGTTTTTAGAGGGGGAGAGCTTCCCGGGTGATGACTTGGTCGGCCAAATATTTATAGCGCCTGAAATCGCCCAAAAACAGGCTGAGGAGCGGGGGCTTAATTGGCGGGAGGAAATCGAATTTTTAATGGTGCATGCCCTGCTGCATATCTTTGGCCATGATCATGAAGATGCTGTTAGTTTTAAAAAAATGTTCGCCCTGCAGGCTAAAATCATGCCTGGTCAAAAGTGGGAGCATTCGATACAGCAAATTTATCGGGAATCTTTTGATTAATGGGAACTTTTAACAAAGAGTCTTTGACGACTATCTCAGCAGGCCTGATGACGACGATTTGATTGTAATGAATTAGACGGGTAGAGCCTCGCCATAGCCACCAGCCGGACCGGGTCGTGATGCTGGCTAAAATCATGGAACTGCTGTGTATAGTGAAATCAATTACACGCCCCAAGGGCAAACCACTCTCGGTGCGGACTTTTTTCTTTAACAAACCAGGATGATTAGTACTCAGCAATTGATCTAATCTAACCAAATCCTCTCTCTGACAGAGCTCATAATGCAACCCCAACCGTAAATGGGTTGCTCCCCAGTCCACGACATCTTGCGGGGCGATGAAAGCGGCCCGCCGCCGGCCGGCGCGCTCAAGCAACTCCAGGGCTAGGAGGCGGCCATTGTCGGGATTGATCCAGACGCGGCGCAGGTGGCCGACCGGCCGGCGGCTAGCGTCATAGACTATCGTCCCAGCAATTTGTGCGTGAGCTATGTACATGCTGAGAGCATATAAAAAAGCGGCCTGGTATGGCAATGGTTTATTGGTAGTTTATATATCAGTGATAATTAAATCTACTTACTAGTAGCTAGAAAGTTCGGAAAAAGTCGTATCTCACACGATTCAGCTCTGTTCTTGTTGCTATGACAATAGCAATAACAGCCTCCTTGTATAGTAGGCAGCTAACACTATCGTCTGTAACCACTCCTGAATAGGCCAGTTCTCCTAATTTAATTTCAAAATAGGGATGCATTCCTGTACCTGAAGGCAAATCATCCCTTTCACAAATAAAAGTGTAAGTTTGATAGAAAAAGTCGTCAATTAGGGGTTGAACGTTAGCCTGCTCACCCGTATTAACTATAATTGGATCTGGTATCGATGTAGAGATTTTCAATTTTTAAGAGCTGATTGAATCATTTTATTGATATCTGTGAAGCCCTCTTCCACCACTACATGATTGAATTTACCTTTACCGCCTAACTCAGACGCCCGGGAGGACTCCTCCTGATCCAAGAAGCCGATGGATAGTGTTTGTGTGGCCGGAAAGCCTTCGACCATACCCAGGTCGCCGAGATTGTTTCCCAGTAGTAAAACCTTGGTTCTTGTTTGTACAGCAGCGTAAACAGTGGGGAAATCCTGGACAACGGTTTCATCTTTGTTTAAGGAATGTATCATTGGCTGATGATAGCCCTTGGCATGCCCCTGCTCGTCCCAGATGAAGCGATTGACGATGTAGTGAATATTGGGAAAATCGGCCTGATTATTTTGGCAATAAATAGGGATAACCTCTCCCAGCCCGGAAGCGGATAAAATTACCACGGGGACATTATGCTGTGACATGAGCTGCAAAAATTCAACTGCCCCGGGGCGCCATTGAATAATTCCAGAATTGGCTAAATCCTGTAGATGTTGACGTCGCAAACCGGAATCAATCAATAATTGTTTATGCCTGGTCCACCACTCCTGCATACGGGCTTTACGTTCTGTCAGACTCAAAGTGTTGTCTTTTTCGAATGGCCCATACTGCTGATGCAAGGCGTGAGCCTGTTCACGATAGGCTGGCGAGAGGTAATCTGGATTATCGCGCAGAATGGAAATAAGGGATGGCGTTTTTTTGCCCGCTACGTATTCTTGGGTCAAAGTGCCATCAAAGTCAGCCAGGACATGTACCCGCTCCGGGCCGGTGGAAAATAGATCGGTGAGACTGGAGTCCAATTCTTTATTTTCCATAAGTTTGGTGGTGAATTAAGCAGAATCTGGCTGAAATTGTATGAACTGGTTAGGTCTGTGGATTTTTTGAAGTCCCTCTTTGTAATAATTGATCCAAAAGCTGACACTCTTCAGTAGCCAATTCCGTGAGGGCAATAGTGACTGGTGTTTGTGAGAAATCGATGATTCTGCCTTGTTTTTGGGCCAAAGCAAAGGCGGCGGCTCGATGATGGCCTTCCAGGCAGACGACTTGTCCCAGATCTTTTCTGATCAGGCCTATTAAATCTGTGGCGAAGGGTAAGCCCTTCATGATGGATAGTACCGCGTCGTGATTACTCCATTCCTGATATTGCTCAGGTATTTCCAATAATTCTTTAAAAGTAGTTTGGTTTTTGCGCTCTACCCTAGATTGCCAACCGCCAAAAGGTCCGATGAGCATGTCTGGAATTTCTACTAGAGGGTTTTCGAATTGAAAAATTTGCCAGTCGCGATTTGCCGCATCGAGTTGCTGCGCAGTAAAAGATCTCCAGGACTCCCAATCGGGCCAGCCTTTGGCTTTGGTTGCGCATTCAACCCAGGCGGGATTATTGGCTTCACGAGCATGCCATCCGGCAAAAACTTCTGGCCAGGTTGTGTCTTTGAGAAATTTCATGTTGATTGAATGGTCGGGGAGCAGGGACTTGAACCCTGGACCTCCTGGTCCCAAACCAGGCGCGCTAGCCAACTGCGCTACACCCCGATGGCAATGTTTACCGATGATATTCGCTACGAGCGGCAGAATTCTAAGGTATGGGTATGCCTAAGTCAAACTCATTTCCGGCGGCGGGCGGGGACAGGTGATGTGGTGGTGGTGACAGAGGTGCGGGCCAGGGGTGGACGGGCTGTAGTGTTTGAATACCGTGGTGCAGATGAGGACGGGGTGGAAACACCTAAATCTTCTGGCAGCCTGGGAGGCGCGGGGATAATTCTGGCGGTGGCGGTGCGAGTGAGACTGCATGTGGCGGCGGCTGGAGTGCTGGAAGGCATACGGGCAAGTGGCTGACCGTCGCTGTCTATAATTGTAAAATTGGGCGTGGATGAGGGCATTGCCGGCTCTCGAATGTCATAATTGCCATTTTTACCAAGACGTCTGTATTCATGTCCCAGACGCTGTAATTGCACCCAACCTTCCATTAAATTTACTGGCAAAGTTAAAGCGGATAAATACTGCCGTACACGGTGAGGTCTATTGATGCTTTTGATATAGCGCTCGTACAGCACCCGCAAATGATGCTGGTAGAAATATTTATTTAGTGGAATAGCATTATGTACACCCAGGAACCCAATCCCCTGCAGCTCATCAGCGTTAATGATAACTTCTCTAGTAACGGCCTGTACCAGATAAATAAGATGATGCCTGGCCCGCCCCTGAATTTCCATCAATTCGAGCATGCTGGCCATGTCCGTATCAAGTCCCAGCTCCTCTTTGACCTCACGGGCGATAGCTAGACGTACTACCTGGCGAAATAAACCTATATCCTCCTCGTCCAGAGATGTAATGGTTTTGTCCATGATATGAGTAGCTCCAGCCTGCTCATAATCCTGTGCATCAATCTTGCCTCCGGGCAGTGAAAAACGCCCCTGGTGAACCAAACCAGTAGCATAATATTGACGTTTAGCCATGTTGGTATCACCTTTTTGTGAAGCGCCGGCTTGTTTTGCGGCAATGGTTGTTAAAACCTCTCTTCTGTAACGGTCTTTAGCATCGCGCACCAGCAAAACCCCTCCCTCCTCCCCATGAGCTGTTTCGATCACCGCCCCCACGCGAATAGGTTTTGTTGATAGTGATTTGCCCATGTGAGCTATAACGCTTTAAATACTGATTACATAGCAAATTGACGAGATTTGTCAATCAAAAATCCCCTGCCGGGAGGGAGGGGATTTTTGATTTTTTGTTTTAATTTTGTCTAAATTTGCTCTAATTAAGCGTTGCCCGCACCAGCTGTAAGGATGGTTGAAACGAAGGCGAAGGATAATAGGATAACGATTAGACCGATGGCTGCTTGAGTAAGTATTTTTTTACCTTTGTCATAGCCCTCTCCGCCACCGGAGGTGAGCATTAAGACGCCGCCGTAAATGACCATTAAAACGGCCAAAAGTCCTAAGAATCCGAGGAAGAAATTAACTACGGTCAAGACCAGTTCGCGCAGTCCGCTTTTACCGCCTGTGGCTCCCTGAATGAGGGCAGGGTTGTCGTTGGCATTGATAAATCCACTACCGCTACCGCTCTGAGCCATAGCTAAAGTGTAGCCATAAAGCGTGGTTCCAGCTAAAGTGGTTAGGCCAGCTCCTGCTTTTGAAATGAGACTTTTCATATTTACTGTTGGTTTAAATTGACTTATTTCCTTATATGATAGCAATAAATTGATTAAAAATCAACTATCTACCTGCCATACAACCTATTTATACTAGATAAGACTTATTAATTTCAAGACGAAGTGGAGATAATAGCACGCATATTAAAGGGGGATGAACTGGCTAAATGGGACGAACTGGTGGCAGGAAGCCCTGTGGGAGGGGTTGGTGGTGATATACATCAATGCAGTGATTGGGGACGATTTCAGCAGACGGCGCGCGGGGAGGACTGGCGATGGTGGGTGGTGGGGATGTTTGAGATACGGAAGGGCGCGGCGGGCGGGGACGAGAGATTGATTGGTGGGGGGCTGGTGCTGCGGCGAATGATGGGTATGGGGAAAAGCTGGTTATACTGCCCTAAAGGACCTTTATTGGATTATCATGGCCCGCTGATGGAGATGGCTGTGCAAGCTTGGTTGGAGGCGGTGGAGCGGCTGGCGCGGCGGGAAAAGGTAGTTTATTTGAGGGTGGAGCCGGGGTTGGTGGTGGAGGGGCCGGCGGGGTTTGGGGTGAAGGTTGGGGTGGACTGGGAGCGCTGGGGAATGCAGCCGGCTCATGCCCATTATCAGCCGGAAAATACTTTAGTGGTGGATTTGCGGGAGTCAGAGGAGGGAATTTTGGCCCAGATGAAGGCCAAAGGGCGTTATAATGTGCGCCTAGCGGAGAAGAAGGGCGTGGAGGCGCTGCGAGCGGGGGATAGTATTAACTTGGAAGATGGCGTGAAGGCTTTTCATGGATTATTGCAGGAAACTACGGCCCGGGATGGTTTTGGTGGGCATACCGCCAATTATTATCTGCAAATGCTGCATTGTTTAGGCCATGAGAAAGCAGAGCTTTATTTAGCCCGTTATCAAGGTGAAATTATAGCCGGGGTATTGGTGACGTTTTTTGGAGGCAGGGCTATTTATTATTTTGGCGCTTCAGGGGACAAGCATCGCAATGTGATGGCGCCCTATCTGCTGCAATGGAGGGCCATGCAGGAGGCTAAAGCCCGTGGCTGTGAGTGGTATGATTTTTTGGGGACGGCGCCACTGCGAGTGGAAGATGGTGACGGAACGGCGGGCGGGGAATTTAGTTATGACTCCGGACATCCGTGGGCGGGGGTGACGGCTTTTAAACTGAAATTTGGCGGACATGCGGTGAATTTTGGCCCCGGGGCGGAAATGATTTATGAGAGGGGGTGGTATAGGGCTATTAAATGGTTGAAGAAGTGGCGGAGATAAATTGCGTTAAGGAAATTTTTGCGGATCTGCACGTGAATTCGAAAGTGTCAGCTTTTGCTGAAAAAGCAAGGCCAGGTGTGGGCGGTAAATTTAAGCTAAACTACGACCAAAGTCGCCGATGTTGGCTAATTGCTCGGCTGGAGTGACCATGGACGTAATTGCTTTTCCACGTATAGCAGCGACTTGGTTAAATAAATCTTCGAGATGATTGGCGCGGCCTTGAGTACCCACCAAAGTGGAATTGGGGCCGGTTCGGCGAGTCAAAACCCAGCTGATGGTATTGTCTGGATTGAGGCGGTATTGCAGAATTGGATTATTGATAGCTCGATTGCGCTCGGTTAGGGTTGGGGCGTTGTCCCAGTTTAGGAACATGTAGCCATAACCGTAAGCGTCGAAGTGATTGAAGAAGTATTTTTCGCCAATAAGAGGTGCAGCCTGTTCAAAAGTTGATGCACCCATGAGACTTCTGAGCAAACGTTCGTGGACAAGCATTTCTTTGAAATTTTCCTGCTGATAATTTTTGGTGTACTGCTCGGACCATTGTTTACAATGCCAAAGTGTACTAGTGAGCTGTGTAAAATCTGATACTGATCCTGAACGTTGATCCTCACCATCGGGGCCTACGTTGGGAGCTTTGATGAGATAATGGATTAATCCATCTGGGCCGACATTAAGCTCTACTTCGGCATTGCCACTGGAGAGTACTCCACCGCCATGCCAATCAAGTTCGAGTGAAACGCCCCAGGGGCCTTTGCTTTGCAAATCCTGTAATTCGCCCAAGCCCGCTTTATGATAATCCCAATTGCGGCGATTAAGCAGGGAGTTTTTGGCTAATTGTTGATAGAAAAGTCCTGACTCGAGATAATGATGGATTTCTGGGACATTGTTGAAAACTAACTCACCACTGCCGGCATGGGTTGATTCGAAAAAGAGATGGCGAGTGCCGTTGGCGTACTTTTGGACGCGGCAATTGATGGCAAGGCCGGTGTAGGGAATGTTGAAATAAGCGATGCCCGGGCCGTTTTCGACTTGATTGATGACATCCTGGAAAACGATATCGAGGGCGATGGGACCGAGATGGGTGGTGTTGGATAGTATGGGGAGTTCTGTCGGGGCGTCTGGAGTTTTGGGTGGAGTGGCTGGCTTTTCTGGAGCCGGTGGAGGCGTGGGTACGGGTTTGGGCCCTTCGGCGGGTTTGTTTTGCTGCGCGCGTCTTTCTGCCACAGCTTGAAGCATGGATTGTAGGTTTTTCAATTGCTGCTCGAGACCATCTTCAGCTTTTTTCAGGCTGACCAAATATTCTTTATTCACAGCTTCGCCTAAAGATGTAGCCTTGCCGATTTCACGGGCCTGGCTGAACTCCCCATTGATGTCTGTTAAACTTTTAGATAGTGCCTGGAAATCTTCATCGCTGTAGAGGGGTTGTTGTAGGGCTTTGTTGGCTTTGACCAGCTCCTGATATTTGGGTTGCAGAGCGGCGGCGGGGTTTTTGGCGGTGCGAGTATTTACAAAATTTTTCATTTCATCGAGAGCTTTGGGGCTGATTGCAGCAGGATCGCTACCTTTTGCTCTCAAGACCGTATTTAACTCGGTGGATAAGGTGAATTTGGGGTGCTGTCTGGTGGCAGCGATGAGTTGACTCATCATCAGATCATAAGCTTCTTTTTGGGCGTCTTGTGCGGCTTCAGCGGGTCGTTTGATGGTGGCCAGTATAGACATTTGCAGGTCGGGGGAGTCTTCTGGTTTGAGGGTTTCGAGTTTTTGGGTGACATAGGCCTCATAACCCGGATGTTGGGCTTTTTGGTCTTGCACAGCTTTCAAAATACCAGCGATGGTACCGGCCACCTGTTCGTCTTTGGTGTATTTGCCGCTTTCTTGGAGGTAGCTGGCTAGGCCGAAACCGTCTTGTTTGCCACGGGCCAATTTGTAGAGAGCCTCTGGATGCCCCAAAACGGGCTCAATATTGCGCGCGCTCAATGGCATAGCATTTTCTGCCGCAGTATTATCCAGCATTTCCTGCGTAAAATCTTTATTAACCAGGCCGGAATTTTCAAACATTCCTACCGCCCGCTTGAACTCGTCCTGCATTTTGGCATCGCCATAAATGAGTTGGGTAGCGTAGAGATAGCCATTGAGATTCTGGCGGGTTTTGTTGTTTTTATTATCGCTGCCCCAACCTGGATAGTCATCGATTTTAGCGCCGGGGGCGTCGGGATCGGTGAGATGATCAATTTGGGCTAGGCTGGAACGCCAATTGTTGTCGAGGTGGAGGGTTTCGCTAAAAGATTGCAGGCTGAAAAGGATTTTTAATTGAGTTTCTTCGTTGCTGCCGGAGCGCTTGAGTTCCTGCAGTTTTTCTTCCAAATGATTTTTGTAAATTTCATGTTGTGGCTTATCCCCTAAGTTTTTGTCTACCAGAGCGAATAGGCCGGCGATGGTGCCGATGACACGGTCGGAGGAAGAATATTCACTGGCGCGCTTGAAGTAGTCTGCCCCGACCAGATTTTCCAGATCAGCCATTTCTAGTTTATTTTTCCATTTACTCTCGAACACTTTCTGCGGCTCTTTGATGGCTTCACGGACGGCTTGATCACCAGCGGAGCCGCCGCCTGCGAAAATGTCGTGGGCGTAGAGATAGCCCTGGAGGCGGTGGCGGGTGGGGTTTTTGGCGTTGGTTACTTCATCGCTCCAGAATTTATAAGTGGTTTCGTAATTGTCAATGATGCCATTGTCTGGGGAGGTGAGGCGGTCGATTGAGCTGGTGCGGGTGGTGTAGGGTGATGGTAATTCCTGGCGTAATTGGGCGCGGTTGGTGACCCCTTCGTTTTTGGCTTTATTGCGTTCCTGTACCACAGCGAGGAGGCGGGAGGTTTCTGGATTCGGTTCGGGGGAAGGAACAATGGTCTCGGCGGGGGTGGATGACGATGATGTTGGGGCTGATGGGACCTGTCCCGGGACGGTGGAGGGAGATTGAGGGGCTGTGGATGGTGCGGAGGGAGTGGCTGGCGTGGTAGATGGAGCGCCTCCAGCGGTAAGGCCTTGGCTAATAGCCTGGCCGGCTTGCTGACTGGCTGCTGCTTTTTGGGCGAAATAATCATCGACGGCTTTGTCGATGATGGTGTTTATTTCACTCTTAATGGTGTTTATGGCTACCTGGGCTTCCTTATATTGGCTTTTTTTCCAATCTTCATATGTAAGTTTGATCCCTAGTTCATGCATAACATGATTTAGAGCATCTTCAGCAATTTTCTCTGTTTCTAATTTGAGATTATTTTTTACTTCTGTAGCGTTTTCCCCCTTCTTAGCCAGATCGTCTATTTTTCGCTGTAAGTCTGGTGTTTTTGTTTGGGCATACTCTTTCATTTTATTTGTGATGGTCTCCTTGTCTTTTTCAACCTTGCCCCATTCCTGCATCTCCTCAACTATATTTAACTCAAACACCAACCTGGCTGGCTTACCACTAGCCCGGTCAGACGCAGGAGAGAAACGCTTGAGATGTGAGTGAAGGAAATCCATAAAGTGAATTTAATCTATTTATTTTACCATGTTTTTCAGGTCTTTGGCCAGTTTTTTGAGGCCAGGTTCGACGTTCTGGGCAGCCGCCGTAGCGGCATGAATGATTTTGCCAGCTAATTGTTGGCGAGCCTGTTCATGCACATCCGCTTCCAATTGCAAATGATGGAAAATGTAAAGCAGCATGGGGCGATTATTCTCGGCAATGTGCTGTTCGATGGCCGATTTTTGGCTATCGTCCAAGCTTTGATAAGCCGGGGAGGTGGCCATCAGGGCGCGGAGATTTTCTAGGCTGTAGTGGGGAGTAGGCATGTGTGATTATTTAGGGGCTTGATCAGTGGCTGCTGAGGCAGGGTAAGTTTTGGTAGCCCAGGCATCACTGATATCTACTGTGACTTTGCCATCTTGGTCGACATGGGCAGAGAAGAAAGGCTGATCATGCTCATCGCGGCCCAGGGAAGCCACAGAGAAGTCTGTGACCTTGGTTGTACCCTGGTGTGCGTTATAGGCTTTGACTTGTTGATCAATTCTTTCTTGTAAAATTGAGGTTAGATGAGTTTTATAGCCTTCGAGTGTAGTGACAGACGTTCCGCCATTTAATTTGGCCAATTTTTCCGGAGTCAGATGACTATATTCAGATACAGTATCATGGAATACTTTGCCGATTAGAGGCTTGACGGGTTGTTTGGACAGCCATTTGTCTATGCCGGCATAATTGCGCTTTCCATCGGCATCCACTGATACAGTGATATTATCAATAGTCACTTCATAAGGCTTACCTACTGAAATGACCGGCCCCAGGGCGATGTCCAGGCGTTTTTTTACTTCATCTTCGGTGGCGGTGGCTGGCACTGTTAGTCCATCGATAGCATCCCAGATGACGTCAGTTTGTTTACCAATATGATCCAGCTGCTGTGGAGTGTATAAATCGCCAGGCGAAAGTGTGCCACCGACGTGAGCCAAGGCCTGTGAGAGGGTGGCTAATTTTTGCTCGGTTGGAAGTGCGCTGAATTGTTCTGGGGTGAGGGGTGTGGTGCTACCACGTGGCAATGTTTTGGCCAGTTGACCGGCCAAAATATATTGATGCAAAGCCAGGCTGCTGATATGGGCCTGGGCATCACCGTTGGATTCGCGCATGAGTAGCTGCAGATAGCGACTGATTGGTCTGCTACTGATGACAATTTTACTAAAATTAGCGCTGGAAACAGCTTGTTGCTGCTCAGCGAATAGGGTGCGTAAACGCTCGACCATTTTACCCGGTATACCTTTGATTTTGGCCAAACCATCCAGGGCCTGTTTGACTTCCACCTTGCGAGCCGGCAGATTGATGGCCTGTTCGAGACCTTCTACTACGCTGCCTGGGATAGCGCCACGCCACTGCGCACGGGCTTTGGCGAGGGCGGATTGTTTTTCTTTGAGCTGCCCCTCCAGGGTTTGTACGGCTTGCTCTCCGGCTTCTACCCTGGTTTTATAGTTTTGCACTTCATGTGGTGCGCTAGCATGAGTCTGGCTGGCTTTGGCGGAGGTTAATTTTTCTTGAGCTTTGTTTAATTGATTTTTAATATTTCCAATTTCTTTGTCCAATTCGGCGATTTTAGCAGCTGCCGTCTGACGCCGCTCAACAGCCGATGTGAGAGGTTCTGGTAGGGAAGCTGTGGTTGTGGCTTCGGCTGCAGAAGTTGTTGAAGTTGAAACTGGGGTATGGGCTACGGTGGTATCATCCCAGCCGGCATCAAATTTAGCTTGCTGCAATGCGGATCTGGCCTTAGTTACTTCTTGTCTAAGTTGTGCGACATCCTGCTCTAAGACTTGTAACTCTCCTCTGCTTTCCACTACAGATTTTTCCAGTTTCTCAAGCTGTTCTGGCAGCTGGTTTGTAGCCCTGGCCTTAGCGAGCGCTTCCTCAGCAGCCTGCAAGCGTTGCTTTGCTCCTTTGACGTTGAGTTTCTGCCTGGCATGTACACCATTGGCAAAGTTTAAATTCTCGCGTAATTGGGTGACACTGATAGGCGCATTCATCCTACCAGTCACAGGCGCCGCTATCTTGTCCAAGCCAACGCCAGCTTGGGCCGCCCCATTAGCTGCCTGGACAGCATCGCTGGTGCTACTGGATGATTTTATTGGTTCTAATCGGATTTTCCCCTCTCCCTCTAGTGTAATGTTATAATGGTGGCCTCGTATATTAATTGATTTAGTTGGATTTCCTGCAGCAAAACTATCTCCCAATAATGTAGAGTGTTTTTGCATATATCTGCTGACTTTTTGGTTAATCTGCTCCAGAGAATCTGTTGGTTTGAGCAAACTAGGCAACTCAGCCTGCATGCGGGCAGTGAGCATGTCTAGATTGGTCTGTAAATATTTTTGTACAAATTCTCTCCTCTCGCTAAGCTGTGTTAAAGCCTTCTCCCATGCTGGATGGTGCTTTTGTAATTCACCCAACTTTAGATCTCTCTGCTCTTTAGTGAGACTGAGATCCTCCCATGCACTTGTATACTGCTCATATAAATTGACTAACCCCTTTTGATGCTCCAGATACAGGTCCATTAATTTACCTGGTTTGGATCTGTACTCGAAGGCTAAATCGTCTATTATGCCAGGATGCGGCCTATCCGGAGATAATTTAATTTGCTCTAATTTTTGTATATCCCCCCTTTTTACAGCATCCAGGACCTCCGCATTGAGGCCCTTCCATGTTTCTGGATTCTGATCCCTAAACTGCTTTATTCTTTGGCGGCGCTGAGAACGTAGCGTTGAATCTTCTATTGCAGCCTCACTCATACTCTCGAGAAATTTGCCAATATCTTCCCGTTTGCCAAAACTACCGAGCTGCTTTTTAATATCCTCCAATTTTACTGAGCCGTGCTCTTGATATTCTTTGATTATACCATCAAACAAAACTTGTGGATCTTGCGCTGGTAGACGACCCGGCTCACCACGGGATTCTCTTGCTAAGGCGCGGGCTTCGCCGACTTCGGTTTCTAGGAGGGCCAAATCTTGGCTGGAGCCGTTGAGATAGGAGTCGTAGAGGGGCTTTTGATTTTCCATTGCTTGTTTCAATGCATTTCCGGCGGCGTCGGCTTCCTGATAGGCTAGATAATCAGGCATCATTTCTGACCGTTCAAATTTTCTAATTTTCTCAGCTACCGAATCCAGTTCTGCTTGTGCTTTTGTGATAGCGGAAGCGTCTCCGGATTCCTGGGCAGCTTTATATGCGGCTTTTGCCTGCTCATGTGCTTTATCCAATGCAGCATACTCGTCTTTGGCGATTTTTAAACTTTGTTTGTTTTTAATTTTCTCAATTTGTTCCAGAGCGTGTTTATTCATAGCTTCAGAAGCTTCGCTGAGTTGGCCGACCGCTTTTTCGACATGCTGGAGAGAAGCGGCCAGGTCGGGGTGTTCGGCGCTCAGTCTGTATAGGGCTTCTTCGTGGGCGGCTTTGGCGAAATCGCCGCCTTTTTGGTTAAGTCCATGCAGATGGGGGTCGCTTTCAATAATAGCGGTGATTTTTTCGCGGGCTTTGGCGGCCGGCCCGCCATGAATTTCCATCAATTTGACGGCTTCGGCAACTTTACCGGCACGATAGGCCTGTAGCAGACCCTCGCCTTTGGCGCCGCGATATAATAGTTTGGCTAGACGGGCGGGATATTTGAAAGGCGCGGTGAAAAGAGTTTTATAAAAATCAAATCCGACACGGGCGGCTGTTTTGCCTAAGTTGAAGGTTCCACTTAAAGCTCTACCAGGCATGGCTTTGACTGATCGCCCCAGGCTTTTGCCTATGGCTGCGGTCCGACCCAGAAAGCCTTCGCCTTTACCAACTGTGACAGCCTCTCTGATAAAGGCTGGAGAGGCTTCGCGAATTAATGTCCCAGCAAATTTGGCCGCATAGGTTCCGCGGCCAGCCCAGAAGGGCACGGCGTGGCTGCCTATTTCACCAGCTTTAGCTGCTGTACTGACTGCACGGCTAGCTTTTCCTGCTGCCTGCCCGACCTCAGCAGCTGTTTCGGCGGCGACGGCGGCTTTGGGCAGCAGACCAAGCTCACCCAATTTACCCAGGCGTGCTATACGGGCGGCGGAACCGGCCCGGCCGATCATGCCGACTTTACCCGCGGCGCCGGCTTCGCCGGCCCCGACAAGCATGGATAACACATTGAAACCAGCTTTACCTGCAGCTACTCCGTAATTGCCTTTTTCCCATTGTTCCATACCACTCATGGCGCGCGCGAGATTGCTCCAGGCGGCTATGCGATTGTCCCAGTTAAAGCTCCATGTCCGTGGATCCCATTCAGGAAAATTCGCGCCTGTCAGCGTAGCCATTCCTTTGATTGTTTCAAGCGGATGGGCAGCCATATTGAAGACCCCTCCGCCTAGCTCCAGAGCGCCGCTGAGCATACCAGCAGAGACGGAAGTGACGCCACCATTGAAATAGACTAAAGTTTTTGCTAACAAGGCGTCACCACTAGTTTTAGCGTATAAATAATCGTGTGCATTTTTTTTCATTAAATCCTCCATGCCTTTTTCTATGCCATGCGAAGCCCTTTCAGCGAGACCTGCCACAGCAGCTAGAGGAGCCTGAACATAATTTAGGGGGTTCCATAGAGCTTTAGCATCCACACTAGCGTTATCCAGCGACCTAACTGCGCCAGTCAAAGTCTGGAGGGCTTGGTCGCGAGAGAGGGCGGCATGGAAATTATATTCATTGACGGACTCGCTATATTTATCGAGATCTTCTACGCGTTTATTGTAATGATTTTTGACCTGATCGGTAGTAGTGGCGTATTGAAATTTGAGCATTTCCAAATCAGCGATATTAGTGCTCATCGACTTCCGAGCTGGCTCCAATTGACCGCTGATGTATTTATCCAGATTAGTAGTTTCGTCCTTAGCAGCTTTTTCCGCATCGGAAAGTTGTCGCTGAACTTGTGTTCCAGTTTTAACGCCTTCATCAATTAATTTAACACCCGTCTGAGCCCTTTCCAGGCGTTTACTAACCTCTTGAATTGCCTCCTGAGCTTTGCTTTTAGCCTCAGGAGTGAGATGAGGATCATTGGCTATAAGTTGAAGTGCCTGTAATTCGGTGGTGGCGTCCTGTTGGGAATGCTGCAGCCTTTCTTTGGCCAGATTGGCGTTATTCAAATCCTGTTCATTCTGGTTTATGCGTTTTTGTAATACAACAGCTTTATGATCTAATTTATCGTGCCTGACCTGTAGATCTTGCTGGGCTTTATCCAATTGTAGGTATTTCTGCTGTTTTTCCTGTACCTCTTTACTCTGTGTGTCTTTGGTATTGGCAATCTCGGCCAGTTTTTGATCACGCTCGATGATGGCCTGCTGTCTGGCCTGGGCGATGGCTAGCTGTATGGTTTTGGCATTTTCGTCCAATATCTGTTTTTTGGCCTGCAAGTCGGCTAGTTTGGCATTGGCTTCAGCTTTGGTTTTTTCCAACTTAGCCTGCAGCTCACGCTCGGCCGCGTTGGTTTGCTGTGAATCTACGGCGCTAAGCCAGGCATACTTGAGAAAACCATAGCCCTCTTTTTCTTTTGAGTAGAGCTGTAAACTTTGGTGAATTTGCTGTATTGATTCCACCTGCGTGGCCACGCTTTGCTGGAGGGCGGTGTTTTGAGTTTGAGCTTTGTTCATTGCCTCCTGGGCTGCCTGGATATCAGCGCCATCGATTAATTTGCTGATGCTAGAGATATGAGCATCGAGATTTTCCATGGGCTTGGCCTTCTGCAGTTCAGCCCCGGCCTTTTCGGCAGACTTTTTCATATCCTCCTGTTTTTTGACAGCCTCCTGGGCTTCTTTGACTATAGCCTGAGTTTTCTCACGCATAGCTTGGCTAAAGTTGCGGGCTTCCTCTGGGGAAAGCTTATTATCCTTATTGGTATCAAATTTATTGATGGCTCCCTGAAAATATTCATGCAAATGCTTTTGAGCAGCATCACTGATTTGACCAGCTGCAACTGTATGGATATTAGCCCGCCCGATATCGGCTGCGGCGGCTTGTTTTGCTTCAAGTAAAGCTTGCTCACGTAAATCCGGCTGCTGCTCTTGGGGCCTCACCAATTCATGATCATTGGAGGTTGCCTGCTGCCCTGGGGTTGATTGTGGTTGATTGGGAGCCATAAAATTTAATTGGTCAGATTGGATGAAATTATTTTTTCCCATTGCCTGGCGTGATCTGGATCTGAGACTGCTAAAAGTTGTAAATAATCATGCTGCTTGTGATGGGCGTAGCGATAGAGATCGATTAATTTGCGAACTGCGCTTAAATTCATATTTTTTAAAGCCTCGAGCACTTCGCGTTTTTCTTCTGGTGTAAAGATGATGAAAGATTGGATGAGGCTGCCGGCTTTGAGACGATATTCAGATAGTAAATTTTCGTCTGATGGTGGGGATAAGTGTGTTTGTATGAAATTCTGCAAACGATCTTCAATGAAAAAGACACTTTGCAGTTCGGCGGGATTCTCCTGCCGCAATAAAACCCCTAGGGCTTTTTGATTGGCTATGTCATTTCCCACTGCCATGCGCAGCAGTAGATCACGATAGGTGGGTATGAGCAATTGGCAGGCTGGCGACTGTTTGATTTTTTTGACTAATTGGGAGGCGCGGGTGGTCATTGGTGGGGATTAAGCGGCTTCACGATGGCTGGTGGTACGGGCGCCGGCCTTATGATTGGTGGCGGGCATGTGGGGAAGATGTGGGAGACCTTGTCTAGCCTCGGCAGGGGTGGTTGGATCGACGAGATGAGTGGCCACCTGAGCATGAGTGGTACGGGTGATGCCCTCGACAGTGTTGTTTTGCCTTTCCCGTTCCAGGCGGGCGGCGCGGACTTGGCCGCGGACTTTATCCATGGTATCTGCGAAAATGCCGTGAAGTTTGCGCAATGGGCCGATAAAAGGTTCTACCAGTTTGACTTCTGGACAGAGATATTTGCCGATTTTGACGCCATGAGTGAGTAGGAAATCTGCTTTGCCGCCCATGGCCTGGACTTTTTGTTCCATGATGGCTGGGTCTTCGTGCAAATGACCTTTGTAATCGATAAAACCGCATTTGATCAATAATTCCCAAAAATCATAGCCGGTGACCAGGGCCAGCGGAGTGTTTTGCAGATTGAGTAATGACCATTGGGCCAGGTGAGGTCGTTTGTCCCAATAATTTCGAATAGAATTCATAGGCCGGCTGGCATCTACAGCAATGAGGAGTTTGCTTAAACTGCTCAATCTTTCCGGATGCTCAGCAGCGGCGCGTAATTTATCCAAAGCCTCATCCGCCCGACCATTTTGCACGACTTCCAGGCCCTGTTTATAACCTTCTTCGGCCATACCCTCCCATGTTCTGCCAGCAGAATTACGCATAATGTTTTTAATAAATCTGCTTATTATAGCAAAAATCACCTGATTTGGGAAGCGGGATTGCCTGGAAAATTGCCAAAGACGGGGTTGGAGCATTAAAATGCTGCCGCTATGAATTGGATTTTTAGAAATTTAATTTTTGTAAATGTCGCAAATCGCCCGCAAAATTTTGTTCAATACAGTGGCACAAGTAGTAGCCAAAGTGGTGGTGGGGCTTTTTTCGGTGATTATTCTAAAAATGCTGACCACTTATCTGGGTAAGCAGGGGTATGGAATTTACAAATCAATTTATGAATATTTGGCGCTATTTGCCATAGTGGCCGACATGGGACTGTATACCGTGGGGGTGCGGGAAATGAGCAAAGATCCTGACAAGGAAGCCATGGTGCTGGGCAATATGATGTCGGCCAGGACCCTGGTGATAGTGGTAATTTCGGTGGTGGCTTTTGGAGCGGCTTTTGTGATTGATGAATACCGCGGGACCGTGGCGCCCTATGCCGTGGCTTTGGCGGCGGTCGGATCAGTGTTTGCCATTCTAACCGGCACGGTGTCTACTGCCCTGCAAGTGCATTTAAAAATGGATAAAAATTCACTGGGATCGGTGGTGGGGAAGCTGGTCTCCCTGGCCTATATGGCTATGGTGATATACTGGTTTTTCCCGCATGGCTGCGCTCCCGGGCAGGTGCTTTTTTTGAATAATAGTGGGGCGGCCTGCGCGGTGTCGGACACAGCTTTTTTGCAGCTGATCGGAGCAGGGCTGTTGGGTAATGCGGTGATGTATTTGGTGACGGCTTATTTTGCCGGTCGACTGGTGCGTATACGCTACAGGCTGGACTGGTGGTTTTGGAAAGAAGTGCTGTGGAAAGCTCTGCCCTACGGTATTGCTCTGATATTAAATCAGGTTTATTTCCGCATTGGTTCGGTGATGTTGCTCAACACGCCTGGGTTTGGAGCTAGTTATGTGGCTACTTACTCTGCTCCTTCGACTATGCTGGAAGCGGCCGGCATAGTACCGCTTTATTTCATGAATGCCATATTACCTTTTCTCACCAGGGCATTACATGCCAAAGATGGTTCTCATAAGCCGATTATCCAAAACTCTTTTGATTTTTTGATGATGAGTGCCCTGCCCATAGTGACCGGCACTTTTATTTTGGCTTATCAATTTATTTATCTGATCACCACTCCGGAGTTTTTGACCAATTGGGCCACCGGTTATGTCGGTTCGGATATAGTGCTGCAAATTTTGATTATTGCTTTGCTATTTAGTTTTTTAAATGGCCTTTTTGGTTATGTGTTGGTGGCTTCCGAACATCAGGATAAATTGCTGGTGCGCAATCTGATCGGGGCGGCTCTGACGGTGCTACTGACCTGGTTATGGATACCCGCCTGGGGTGTGCGTGGAGCGGCTTTTGCCAATATCATCACGGAATTTTACATATTTGTGGCCAGCTTCCTGCTAGCGCGGCGTTATATAGATTTTGAAATCAAACTGGGGCGGCTTTTGAAAATGATACTAAGTACAATGGTGATGGGTTTGGTGGTGTGGGGTTTAAAAGAGCCGACTTATCAGCTGTGGAATATACAAAATAAAAATTTCATATTGCTGATTCCGTTGGGCGGGGCGGTCTATATCGGTATGCTGCTTTTGACTGGGGCGCTAACCAAAGAGATGATTCAGATGGTGATGAAAAAGCGGGCTCCGGTAGAGGCCCCTATCTCTGGAGCTAGCGGAGCAGAAGTGAAAGACAGTGAGAATATGTCGTGAGATCACCGCATCAACTTCTCGATGGCCGAAGGTTTGACCCGGCGGGGCAGGTGGCGGGCTTTGTCCTGGATTTCGGCCCAATGTTTTTTGAGAATTTGCTGTTGTTTGAGTAGGTGGCGTTCAAAAACATGAATAAAAAGCCAGCGTAGAGCGTGTAATATTCCTGTGCGTAAGCGCGTGAATAATGAGAAAGGTTGGCCGTGATAATTTTTCGCCATCATAATTTCATGGCCGAGGAAAGAACTTCCCTTGGCCCAATCACCGGTGTTTTTGCGGTTTTTGATAATGCCGGCCAGGCGGGAAAAACGCTGTTCACGATTGGCTACCTGTCGATCGTGATAGACTTTGACTGTGGGGACCAGTAATGACGGCCAGCCAGCCCATTGCAGACGATAGGCTAAATCCACGTCGTTTTTATAATGCAGCAATGCATCATAATATTCTTTTTGGCCGGCCGCGTTGACATAAGCGATATCTTCCAGGGCTTCACGGCGGAAAAAGGCAAGCGCGCCAGATGGCCCAAAAATATCTCTGATACTATCATACTGACCATGATCGACTTCCCCCTGACCGATTTCAAAAAAATGATGACCGTGGGTGAGTGTAATGCCGAGGCTATCCAGCGTATTGCTTTGACCACTGCCGGGGCGATTTTCATCAAAATTCCAATGCATTAATTTGCAAGTGGCGGAGCCGTATTTTTTATTCTCCGGTTTTTCCATTGCTGCGACCAAAGTGGAAATCAGATTGCGTGGATAGAGCATGTCGTAGCTGGCGCAGAGATAATACTCCCCCTGCATTTCGTTTATCAGGATATTGTGGCCGCCGCTGTGCATGATGTTTTCACCGTATTCACATTTTGCTTTGTCAAAAACTTCTGGCAAATGAGTTTTGAAGTAGTGATAGGCTTCGGCGTTGGGGCTTTGGTCGCGGAAATGAAATTCGAGATTGGGATAGTCCTGATCGAGTAGGCTGGGGATAGACTGCAGTAGATATTTTTGGCCTAGATAGGGAATCAGGCCGACTGTGACTTTTGGGTGTTTCATAGTGGTATTAAAGCTGGTTGCTCGGGGCAAGTAAAGCGATGAGGAAAATTTTGCTGAAATTTTTTACTGTGTTAAATTGGGGATGTGAGCAGGTGAATTATTTTAAATATTTGGATTATGGTTTAATTTGAGAGGAAAAGCAGGCTAAACAGTTGTATACTTTAACTCAAATTTAATCATGTCTTATTTGGAAAAATATTTAGTTGGAAAAGATTTGGCTTCAGCGCCACGGACGGCGGTGGCTTTTTATGCTTCTTTGGATTCGGTGGCCGCGGTGAGTCCGGAAATAGCTGAGGGGATTTTGAAGGAATTGGCAGATCAGCGCTCGAATTTAAAATTAATTGCTTCGGAAAATTATTCTTCTCTGGCCGTGCAGCAGGCGATGGGGAATTTGTTGACGGATAAATATGCTGAGGGCGTTCCGGGGGCGAGATTTTATGCTGGTTGTGAGAATGTGGATAGAATCGAGGCGGAGGCGGGGCGGCTGGCCTGTGAATTGTTTGGAGCGGAACATGCTTACACCCAGCCGCATTCGGGTGCGGATGCTAATATGGTGGCATTTGCGGCTGTTTTGAGCGCTAAAGTGCAAAAGGATTTTTTGGGGAGAATGAATGTTTTGT
This sequence comes from uncultured Candidatus Peribacteria bacterium, assembly GCA_964528305.1. Taxonomy (GTDB): domain Bacteria; phylum Patescibacteriota; class Gracilibacteria; order UBA1369; family UBA1369; genus CAZGSD01. Next base: position 21,170 of record CAZGSD010000004.1, read on the forward strand.
TAAAAGAGAAGGGCGGGGAAGAGTTGAAGGATATTCGGGGGCTTGGTGCTGAGGATTGGAATCGGTTGCGTTTGGAGACTTTGAATCAGAAATTAATGGCTTTGGATATTGGTTCTGGTGGGCATTTGACGCATGGATATAGGATGAATATTTCGGCGACTTTGTTTGAGGCGCATCAGTATAGTGTGTCACGGGAGAGTGGGGTTTTGGATTATGAGCAGATTGCGGTGATGGCGCGGGAAGTGCGGCCTCTGATATTGCTGGCCGGGTATTCTGCTTATCCCAGAAAAATTAATTTTGCCAAAATGCGGGCGATTGCTGATGAAGTAGGAGCGGTTTTGATGGTGGATATGGCGCATTTTGCCGGATTGGTAGCTGGAGGAGTGTTTACGGGGGAGTATAATCCCGTGCCTTATGCGGATATAGTGACTTCGACTACGCATAAGACGCTGCGCGGGCCGCGGGGCGGGCTGGTGCTATGCCGGAAGTGGCTGGCGGAGGCGGTGGATAAGGGGTGCCCGGCGGTGTTGGGCGGCCCGCTGCCGCATGTTTTGGCGGCCAAAGCGGTGGCTTTTCGGGAGGCTTTGCGACCGGAGTTCAAAGAGTATGCGGCGCGGATTGTGTCTAATGCACAAGCCTTGGCAGCTGAATGCGTACTACTGGGTATGAAAGTTTTGACTGGTGGGACGGACAATCATTTATTACAAATTAATGTGGCGGAGAGCTTTGGATTAACCGGCCGACAAGCTGAGGAAGCTCTGCGCGAATGCGGGTTAACCATGAATAGAAATGCTATTCCTTTTGATGCCAATGGTGTTTGGTATACCAGTGGTTTGCGTTTGGGGACGCCGGCGCTGACTAGTCTGGGGATGGGAGTTGGTGAGATGAAACAGATTGCTGGGATGATTAAAAAGGCTTTGGTGGCGTGTAAGCCGGCGGCGGGGAAAGATGGGAAGGCTAGTTTGGCTAAATATGAATTGGACTCTGCGGTGCGGGATGAGGTGAAGGCGGAAGTTGGAGTATTGCTGGGGAAATTTAGACTGTATGCGGAGCTGGATTAATAGGTTAATCAATAAACTATGGAATTACATGACATTTTTACGGTTTTCACTTTAGCTCTGCTGGAAGGCATACTTTCAGTGGACAATGCTCTGGTTTTGGCGATATTGGTCAGGCCTTTGCCGGAAGAGCAGCGGAAGAAAGCCCTGCGCTGGGGGATTTGGGGGGCCTTTACTTTTCGTTTGCTGGCGGTGATTTTCGCGACATATTTGGTGCAATTTTCAGCTTTTAAATTAATTGGTGGGGCTTATTTGATTTACCTAGCTATTAAACATATGTTTTTTGGCCTGGGTGGAGAAGAAAATACCCATCAGAAATCCTCCAAAGCTTCAACTTTTTGGAAAATTATTATCGCGGTGGAATTGACCGATATTGTTTTTTCCATAGACAGTATTACAACTGCTGTAGCCTTTAGCGACAAATTGTGGGTGCTGTGGTTTGGGGGAGTTATGGGTATTATTTTGATGAGATTTTTATCAGGATATTTTGTCAAAGCTATTGAGAGATTTCCTAAATTGGAGGATTTGGCTTATCAATTGGTGTTTTTCGTGGGAGTGAAATTGTCTTTTGAGACTCTCGGCGTGCATATTGAAAAAGGTGTTTTTTGGTTAATGATGGGGATAATTACGGTGATCGGAGCATCATTGATTGTGCGGGAAGACAAATTACATAAACATTCGCGTCGAAAAGCAGCTGAAATAATTAAACTGCTGCGTGAAGGGCAGATGTCCGTGCATGAGGCTTTGGAAAAACATCAGGAGGATGGGCGGGTATTGGCTTATTTGTATAGAGAAGGGTTTTTGAAGGGGGTGGAGTAAGCGTGATGGGGGGGGAGCGATGTTTGGTTGGGAGCGAGCCCTCGCGAAGCGGTGGGCGGGCATCTGGAGTATTGTGTGGATTTATAGTTCTGCGTGAATAGATTTTGTGATGGTAGCGAATTTATGATGTATTGGGTTTGCGTGTGCAGAATTGCAGGCCCAATTCGCATAGCAATTTTTGGCTTGTTTTAGCTGTTTTTGTTGAGTGCTACAATTGGACAGTTTTAATAGTTTTGCAAGGTCAGAGGCGTGCACTTTTGCGTGATTTTTGCTATGCTCAAGAATATCAATTTAACCCTAGAATATGCTTAAAACTAATAATCAAAAGGTGGTTGAGAATATGGTAGAAGTTGTCTTGGGAAGTGAACAGGGAAATCAACTGGAAAACTGGTCGGATCTGGAGCTTTATCAAATGTGTCAGAAATATGGAGCCGCTGTTCTGGAAGCCCGCCGTAAATTTTTGGGGCTTTTGCCGGAAGTCTCGCGCCGCGACCTGTGGCGATCAAAGGGCTTTTGCTCAATTTTCCATTTCGCGGCTAAACTGGCTGGCGTGAGCGAGGAGCAGGTTCGTTTAACTCTCAATTTGGGGCGGCGTTTTGGAGATAAACCGCTGTTGCATAAAGCGCTAACCAAAGGAGAAATTTCCATCAATAAATTAGCAAAAGTTGCTTCTATTGTGACTCTCGAAAATCAGGCCGAAATTTTAAGATTGTCTGCCAACTTTTCAACTCGAGCTTTGGAAACTTATGTGAGAGATTGGAAAATTGAAAAAGCTGGGCTGACGGCAGATCCAATGTTAGTGGCAGGTCGAGATGTTCTGAGTGTGAAACCTGAGGTGGTGGCAAATCGAGGGGTTACGGCTGTGGCTTTAGCGCAAGAAAGTCTGCACGTGAATTCGAAAATACCATTATTTTTAGGAAAAGCAAGTGAGCAGGTTTTGGAGCGGGCTGGCAAAAATGAAGCGGTGCAGGTGGAGCTTGAGGCTCGAACACTTCAACGTCTGAAAGATTTGCAGAATAAAGGTATAGATATTGATGAAATTATTAATCAGGCGTTGGATCAGCGTGAAGCTCAAATCGCTGCAGAGAAAGAAAAATTGGGGGAAGAGCAAGAAAGAAAGGCAGAGTTAAGGGCTGAATATGAACAGAGAGTGATTGGGCCTGTGTCAAAAGCTGGCCGTTATATTCCGGTGAAGATTAAGAGAGTGCTGACCAAGGAACATGGGGGCAAATGTAGCGTGGCGACTTGTCAGCGCGTGTCGGCGACTATTCATCATACGCTCAGATTTGCTATGGGCGGTAATCATGATCCGAGATTTTTAACGCCTTTGTGTCGCGAGCATCATGAGATCGCCCATAAAATTGATCTCGATTATCTGGAGAAAAGCAGGGTGGGTGGGTGATGATTTTTGCTGGCTGCGAAAAAGAGTTGGTTCAATAGAAATCAGCATAAACTACTCCAGTTTGAAAATATTGGCGTTTTAGAAAAACCCCCGGGCTCGCTTGTGGCGTGCTCTCGGGGGTATGCGGCTTTCGACGCGGGTTCAGCCGCCGCTCATGACCGGGGGGTCAGAGCGGTGGCATGGGGTTGTGGTTGCGGGGGCTAGGGTGCGCAGAAGTAGGCCGTGAGGTCGGCCAGTTCCAGCACGCGAACGTGGTCTGGCTTGACGTCTTCTGGGTTGACGGCCGAGAAGTAGCCGTCGTAGCCGATGATGCGCCTCGCGTCCTTGCTGAACAGCGTGCGCAGGTGATAGGCCTTGCCGTTGACCATGAAGGCTCCGTCCTCACGGAAGCCGTAGTTGATGCCCTTGTTCTGGGCGTTGGTCAGGCTGTAGCGGTGGATGACCGCCCCAGCCTCGTCGGCGACGATGAAGCCTCCGAGCTTCTCCAGGGTGGAGTGCTCGAGCTTCTCTCCGGCCGAGCTCCTGTAGGTCAGGTTGGACGGCAGGAGTAGGGCCAGATGAGGCTCCACCTCGAGGGTCGGCTGACCGAACTTGCCGGACACCACCCTGAAGTACCTCTGGTTCCCTTCGGGCGATGGGTTGGCGATCTGGAAGGAGGTCACCTCACCATCCGCCCCCTTGGTAATGCTGCAGACCCACTGGCCGCAGCGAAAGACTTCCTCTTTCATTTCTGACTCCGAGAGTCCTAATCAGCGATCTTGTTCCTAAGGACAAGGCGCCTTTCGGACACGAGGGCCGCAAGTGGTTTGGAAGGATTTCCGCGAACACCATTGGCCTTTCTCCAGAGACGCGTGGTGCTTTTTATTGCAACCACAAATCCCGGATTGGAATTGATATTTGAGGCAAATAATAACTCTAATCCAGGATTTGCGATGTTGATTTTTCAAGGAACTGTTGCTGACACTAGTAGCGCCCAATCATCCTTGACGAAATAAGAATTTAATGAGCGACATGGATTTGATTTACACTACTGATTACAGACGTCAATGAAATGATGGCTTGCCACGGGAGTTTGCCTTGACTGGGTACTTTAAAAATGTTTAAATAGCATCTTTAATGCGTTTATTATGCCTTTTAGTTCTTCAAAATTAGGTGATTTGACGACAAACACTCCTGCAGAGGGTTTATTGGCTGAAACTGATGCAGCAAGTAAGGCAGCGAGAGGTCAGCTGGAAACAATAGAGGGACTCACCCCAGAGCAGCGAGCGGCGGTAAAAGGTGTCGTCTCTGAATTAGCAGGTAGAATTAGAGAAGCGGTAATCAGCGCAACCCCAAGAGAGGCCTCCGGCCCCAAGGAAGTTCTTTTTGATGAGCAGTTATTTAGGGCTAAGGTGGCTGAATTACGCAGCTATGGATCTAAAGTTGAGTGTGAAATAGTCAGAGACGTCCCACGTTCCGGGGTAGACGGATGGTTTAGTAATGCGGCCCAAATAGCCCGTAAGGCGGCAGCAGGATTTTTCAAAATTGTTTTTGTAAGAGCCACTAATCCCACCACTGGGAAGATCCATGTTCAACCCACAGTAGTTCAGGAAGACACTCAATTGGATAAGGGCACAGCTGATAATGTGACTGGCCAGATTATTTTACCCCTGAGAGTTAATGATGATGGCGTTTTGGAAGCAGGTATCACCATACGAAACCCGGTTGGTTCCTGGGGCAAACCGCTATTTACCGCGCCCAGATCTTCTAAATCCAACCCACATCAAACGGCATTTATTAATGGTGGCCAGATTTTCAAAAACAAATTTATGCGGGCTGATGCTATGCGGATGTCTGGCCAGATCGATACGATGCTTAAAATGTTTAGCAAAGCTGAATTGGCCAATATAAATAATGCAGAGGAAAAAGTAGTCTGGTTTAATATGGCTGAATTGGCCCGCTTAGCTGAAGAGGGTACAGGGCGGAATAATGTTCCTGCAGATAAAATGGCGAAAAGAGGTAATGGCGATGAATCTACCGATGCCCCAACCCTAGCGCTGATAAATTGGACTTTGCGTTATCAGGGGCAGATTTATGAGGAGATACAACAGCTATAAATTACGACTACAATAAATTTAGCAATGCTGGTTTGAGTAAGATTAAGTCAAGGAAATTATTTGCAAATTTGTAAATAGCATGTAAAATATGCTCTCTAAATCCGTGTTATAATTGAAGTAAGATCTTTTAAGATTCTTCAAAATACAAAACACAAATATAATTCGTTAACTTAGATATGGAAGATTTCAGAAAAGAGGAGAAATCCAAGAAACTCGATATTCTGGACCAGTGGTTAAAGCAAACTTTAAACATAGGCAAGACCGAGAAAATGGAAACGCCCCATCAGCCTCAAGCAAATGATGGGCATCAAATCCAAGCTAGTTTGGGCGTGCCAAGGGCCGGGCAAACTGGCCACAGACCAGCGCCCGCTCCGGGACAGGGACATCATCCCGCCCAGATGCCGGCCAAAAAGTGGCGGGATCGAAACCGGCCGGGGCAGCAACAAGGGCAAGCTCAGCGCAGTCAGCACTCACCGCACGCCGCTAAAGCAAGCGGACATCCTAGCAATGGCCCAGCTGGTCAAGCCAGTCATAATCATAACCACGCTGGTGGCCAGGCCAAAGGGCGCGGCGCAGGCGGTCGGGCCGGGGGCAAACGCCCATTTAACGGTTTTGGCGGTAATTTCAATCAGCGACATAAATTCCAAAGTGCCCTGCGCCGTGGCAGCGCCACCACTCAACCGGTGAAATATGACCCACGTGGCGTGCTACGCATTATTCCCATTGGTGGACTGGATGAAGTAGGTAAAAACACCATGATTTTTGAGTATGAAGATGCCATTTTCCTGGTAGACCTTGGTTTTCAATTCCCTGAAGCAGATATGCTGGGTGTGGATTATGTCATACCGGATATTAATTATCTCAAAGACAAAGTTGATAAAATCAAAGGTATAGTGGTCACACATGGTCATTTGGATCATATAGGTGGCATACCGTATCTGCTGACCAAGCTGGGTAATCCGCCAATTTATGCCGGTCGCCTGACCATGGGACTGATTCAAAAACAATTGGAAGAACATGGCCTACTGCAAAGTGCCCAATTGAATGTGGTCAATTTTGTCTCTGATCAGCTGTATTTCGGCAAAATGAAAGTATCCTTTTTCCGCGTCACGCATTCCATACCGGATTCCTGCGGACTATTTATAGAAACACCGGCCGGATCAATAGTGCATACTGGGGATTTCAAGATAGACTTGAGTCCTGCCGGAGCGCAAATGCCTCCGGAATTCGCCAAAATAGCCGGCTTTGGAGAACGCAATGTGACAGCCATGATGAGCGATTCCACCAATGCTATGAGACCCGGTTATACTATTTCTGAGAAGAAAATCGGCCAAACTTTGGACAATATAGTCAAAGATGCCGAGGGTCGCGTAATCATAGCCTCATTTTCCTCACAAATAGGCCGCATACAGCAGATTATTGATGCCGCTCAAAAGCATGGGCGCAAGATTTTCCTGAGTGGCCGTAGTTTGATTGATAACTCTGTGATGGCCGCTGAAATGGGCTATTTAAAATATCCTCAGGGGCTGGTTTCCGACATCAAAAGATCCAAAAAACACCCTCCCAATAAAACCATTATCATGACCACCGGTTCGCAGGGTGAACCAGTGGCTGCTTTATCGCGCATGGCACTCAATGAGCATGCCCATGTTAAAATAGGCAAAGGCGACACCATAGTTTTAAGCTCATCCCCTATTCCAGGTAATGAGATGGCTGTAGTGCGCGTGATTAATAATTTGACCAAATTGGGAGCGCGGGTAATCAACAATCATATTATGGATGTGCATGCTTCCGGGCATGGCCAGCAGGAAGATTTGAAATTGATGTTTAGTCTGGTTAAGCCCAAGTATTTTATACCTATTCATGGAGAGTATTTCATGCGCAAAATCCATGGCGATATTATGACTCATGACCTGGGCTTCCCGGCCCAGCGCGTGGTGATGGTGGAAAATGGTGATGTGATGGAAATGCGTGAGGGCGAACTGAAAAAGACCGCCGAAAAAGTGCAGACCAATTATATATTGGTGGATGGTATGGGCGGTGGCGACATAGGCTCACAAGTGATGATGGATAGGCAGATTTTGGCTGAAAATGGCGTGATAGTGTTATCACTACATATAGATAAACATAGTCGCGCTTTAAAAGGTGAGATAAAAGTGGATACCCGTGGATTTATCTATATGGAAGAATCCCAGGAAATCATCAATGGCATTTGCCGCAGGGCCGCCGAAGCCTATACCAATTTTGCCAAGAGCAATCCCGGTTTTAATTATGAAGAAGCCAAGCTGCACATACGTGAAAGCGTAGATCAGTTTGTGAATAGTAAAATTGACAGGCAGCCTTTGATTATTCCTTTGCTGGTTGACTAAATTCCTATTGCCAAAGCTGGGCCTTGGCCTTATATTTGACGGGCGCAAGCGGTGTTTGGGCAGATACTCAAGTGGCCAACGAGGGCAGACTGTAAATCTGCTGGCGTAAGCCTACGAAGGTTCGAATCCTTCTCTGCCCACCAATAGAAAATCCTTAATGGAAGTTTTTGACGTGCAGCTGGAAATAAGGTATAATTGTGAGATGTTTTTAGATGTGCTGCGTGATTCACGAAATTTAGTGAATTGAAATGCGGACAGGTTAAATCCATCTTATCTAAAATAAAAAGATATGCGAAACTCCTCCACACATCAACTTCGGGCTAAAATAGCGGCAATGTTGACGCTTTTGACTTTGATTAGTACCCCATTGCAAGCTATGGCGGCTACTATCACGGTTAACACGCTAGAAGATAGCGGCACGGAAGGAGATTGCGAACTGCGTGATGCTATTAGCTCTGCTAATTCCAATATTGCTGTGGATGGTTGTAACCCGGGTGAAGATTCTGATGCAGATGAATCACTGGTAGATGTAATTGACTTTTCTACTGGTGCGGGGACTATCGTTTTGAATGGTACTGAATTGCCAGCCATCACCGAATCAGTGATGATTGATGGAGATATTGATGATGATATGACTCCGGATATTAGTATTGATGCCTGGGAAAACAGCCGTATTCTGGAGTTGCAAACCGGTAATGTGACTATAGATGGTGTCAAAATGCTCAATGGAGCCGCACCCGGACAAGTGGGGGGATCGCTGCATGTGCAGACTAATGCCAGTTTAACTTTAACCAATTCCACTGTAGAGCACCCATTGAATACAGCAGTGAATGCTGCTCAGGGTGGAGCAATAGGTGTGGACCTCGATGCTGGCAAAGTGTTACTGGAAAATGTCCAGATTTCTGATACGTCAGCCAATACCGGTGGGGCTATTTATCTGGATGGCGAAAGTTCTACTGAAGGTGAAGAGGATATCGATTTGGAAATGAATAATACTACTATTACCAATTCCACGGCTTTGGTTGATGATGGTGGAGCAGTGTTTTTGGGAAATAATACCGAAGCTGATTTTGACACTGTGACCTTAACAAATAGCCGGGCGGCTCGCCACGGGGGAGCTGTTTATCATGCTGGGGAGACCGGGCCAGCGCCAATTGACACAGATAATCTGACTTTGAAGGATTTTATTGTGTGGGGAGCGGAAGCCAATATTGATGCCAATGGAGGCCGTGGAGGATGTCTTTATCTGGGGCCAAGCGTTGAAGGATTATCCGTACAAGGTTTGAATTTGAATACCTGTATAGCCGACCTGGGTGGAGGCATTTACCAGTCATTATTTGCTAAAATGTCCATAGCTGATTCGGCTGAAATAACCAGTTCAACCGCTAAGAAAGGAGGCGGCATTTATCTCGATGGTAACGCCCGCCTAGACATGACAGCCGGAACAGTGAATGCCAACAACGCTGATAATTTTGGTGGTGGGCTATTTTTGGCTGGCAACAATGTTTTGAATGTAGCAAACGCCCTCTTTACTAATAATACTGCCGGTGAGGATGGTGGAGGAATGTATCTGCAAGGTGCTTATAACATGTTATCTCCATCTTTAAAAATCAGTAAGTCCATATTTGAGAGTAACTCAGCTGTAATGGACGGCGGCGGCATCTGCCTGGGTAGCGGTAGCGTGGCCTTAAATGGGGTAGAATTCAAGATCAATGTGGCTTATGGCAGTGGTGGCGCTATAGCCATGAAAGATATTGGTGAGGACAGTAATATGACTATAGAAGATGATAGTGTTTTTACTGATAATTTGGCTGCCATTGGTGGGGGAGACATATTTATGAATCGGGCTAATCGCAGCCTTGATTTACATATTAAGCAAGCCAGTTTTACGCATAATGACGGTGCAACTGGTGATGGCGGAGTTGTTTACAATAACAATGCTGATGTGACTATTGATGGGGCCACTATGACTGGCTCTGGCAATCCTTTGGCCTATCGAGGTGGAGCTATTTATAATACTGGTGATTTTGCTGACATGAGCATTATCAACAGCTCTATGCAAAGCTTCAGCGTCCACACTAGGGGCGGCGCTGTTTATAATGCTGGTGGTAATTTGAATATAGAAAATTCTACTATACAAGGAAATACAGCTATAGAAGATGGTGGCGGCATATATTCTGAAGCCAAACTGGATATACAAAAATCTTATGTGGGTAACAATATTGCTGCTAATGGTGGGGGTATACAAATGGATGGTGGTAGCCTCAAATTGATAAATTCTACAGTCGGCAATAATCAAGCCACATCTGGAAATGGTGGCGGCCTACTGTTATCTGCCGCTTCTGAAGGCAATCAAATATTGGCCTCCACAATTGCGTTTAATACGGCGGGGGGCTCCGGCGGCGGCATGTCACTTTCGTCCGGAAGTTCTGTTAATATTAGCAGCACGATAGTGGCTTCCAATCAAGCAGAGACCGCCGGAGCTGACTGTGATAACCAGGGCAGTTTCTCAGGTGTTGGTTTTAATTTATTTGGTGATAGCGCCGGTTGTGGTGAAGAATTTCAAAATACGGATTTGCGTGACGTGGACGCTAAACTGGGCACATTGGATTTACATGATGGCCCAACCCTGAATTTTGCACTACTGGCCAATAGTCCGGCTATTAATAAAGGCTTTAGTCAGTTAAAAACTGATCAACGCGGCGTGGCCAGACCACAGGGACCTAAAGACGATATTGGTTCCTATGAAAAACAATTAAAAGCCGGCCCAGTTTTGTCTGAGGTTAAACCAGTGGATAGCCCCACATCAGATGACACTCCTGATTACACCTTTTCTAGTACAGCAGAGGGCTCTATTACTTATGGTGGTGAATGTTCATCTGATACTGTTACAGCTACAGTAGGTGACGTGACTGTTACCTTCAATACTTTAATACCAGGTGAATATTCTCTCTGTACTATAACTATTACCGATGTACTGGGTAATATCAGTGAGGCTTTGGCTATTTCCAGTTTTACTATTATTGAGGCCGTGCCCACTGAGGAAGAAGTGGTAGATGAAATAACTTCAGAAGAAATTGTTTCAAAAAATACGACTGAGCTGGATGAAGATAAACCACTTCCAGTTCGCGTTAAGCCTGTAGCTTCAGGCAGTTCAACTGAGGAAGAAATTGTTACAGGAGAATCTGTTACCGCAGAATCGGGTGAAGTGGTAGCGGCTGAAGATGCGCAGATTTTGACTGAAGGCCCAGTAAATTTATTGGAAATTCCCGCGCTGGTACAAGCGTCATCAACTGATCAGCGTCCCGATTTGTATCAATATTTTGCTTTGCCAACGACCACTACTGAAGTTGACGCCTCAGGGGCTACAACATTCTGTGATAGTAATGCTTTTGCCGCCAAATATGGCCTGACCAAGGTACAGTTGTCTGGTGATAGTGATGGTGACGGTTTGTCTGATGGTATGGAATGTCAATTAGCTACCAACCCTTTGACAGCAGATACTGATAGTGATGGCCATTCTGACAGTATGGAGATATTGAATTTCTTTACTAATCCAACTCAAGCCAATGTGTTTAACACTGCTGTGAGTGATGAGCAAAAATCATTTGTGATGATTACCTCGCCCGGTGTGAAATTGGCTACAGGTGATGATAGCCCGATTTTCCAAGGGCAGACTGCTCCACGTGGTATGGTTGGTATGTATTTGTTTGATGCAGCGGTATTTGAAAATCTACGCACCGCTATACGCCAGGCTGTGGATACCCAAGAAAATCTGACCACTACTGAAAAAGATAATTTGTTTGAAGAAAAATTCAGCAATGAAGTGGCCCTAGTACTGCGAAAATCCATTGATAAATCATTGAACCCTGAGAAAGCAAATGAGGCCCAATTTATAGGTAAGGCTAAATTAATAGGCCAAACTGAAGCTGATCAAAACGGTACTTTTGTACTGGATTCAGAAGTTTCCCTGCGTGACAATAAATATTTAGCTATGGCGGTAACGCGAAATCATTTCTCTAAAGCGGTTGAATTCACCCTGAATAGCGCCCTGGCTCTGCTTACTCCCAAAGTACAAACCATAGGTAGTAAGCCATTGGATGCTGCCGCCTTAAATGGCGAGGTGACACTGGACATGCCGTCCGGCATCACTAGACCGGTTTTGACTGGACAGGTGACTACCCCTAGCCGCGTAGTTGCTTTGTGGAAATCCAATGTAACTGGTTCAGCCCTGCTGGCTGATTCACTTGATCAGGATTTCCGTCTAACTCCTCCATCTGATCTGGAACCTGGTGAACATAGCGTTTATCTGACAGCTTATCGCAATAGTGATAATGCTCAAAGTAAGACCCAAAAAATCACTTTCCGTATACATCCTGGAACAGCAATGGTTAGTGCCGGCCTGCCGTTGATGCCAATAGCTCTAGGGGCGGTGATTATGGTTTTGGCCTTAGGGGTTGCCCTTTATTTGAGCCGTCGTCGTGGACATGGTGGGGCTGCGAGTGTGGTTGGAGTGAATTTTACAGCACCTGCCGCTGGTGGAAATACTACCGCTGGCCAGACAGTGGACAATTCAATGAAAGCAAATCCAGTAATATCAACAACACCACCTAGCGGCTCTTCACCAATAGGTGCCGCTGCAGTATCAACACCCAATATATCTGCTGATATTAACTCAGCTCGCCCTAGTGCTACCGAATCCACACAAAATCCCGGTGATAGTGCGGGAGGCGATAAGACTGTAGTTTAGGAAATTGAGTGCTTATTCTCAATCAACTTTTTGACCGTCTAGACGTTGGTGAATTTTGGCCTCCAGTCCATGGCTGGTTGGATGATAAAGCCGTGTACCCTCCAGACTATCAGGTAGATGTTGTTGTTGAACCAGCCCCCCGGGGAAATCATGCGCATATTGGTAGCCTTGGCCATAACCCCATTCTTTCATTAATTTGGTTGGGGCATTTAGGAGATGCGGTGGAACAGGTAAATTACCGGTTTGATTGATGAGTTTTTGCGTTGATTTGACTGCTAAATAAAGGGCATTGGATTTTGGGGCCATAGCCAGGTGAACCACGGCTTGAGCCAGATTAACATCACATTCCGGCCTGCCATTGAAATGGCAGGCGTCCTTGGCAGCTACCGCCACCAATAGAGCGTGTGGATCGGCCATACCAATATCTTCGGAGGCAAAACGTATCAGGCGGCGGGCGATATAGAGAGGGTCTTCGCCTCCTTCTAGCATGCGCATCATCCAGTAGAGGGCTCCGTCTGGATCACTGTCGCGCAGGCTTTTGTGCAGAGCGGAGATGATATTGTAATGCTCCTCACCTTTTTTATCGTAACGCAGAGTTTTCTGGGCCAGGAGTTTAGGCATGTCTTCCGCGGTCACCGGCCATTTATCAGCTACTTTGATGATTAATTCCAGGGTATTGAGCATATTTCTGGCGTCGCCATTGGCAAAAGCGAGCAGAGTGCCCTGGGCGGCGGAGGTCAGAGTCAGCCAGGCGTCTGGGGCGGGGATGGCGTCTATATCATCTGGAAGCGTTTGTTCGGGGATGGCCGCCGCTGTGGTTGTGCTTGTGACATTTGAAGCCTCCTGGGGCCGTGGCACCAGGCCGGCCGCCACCGCCAGGCTCCTGACCTTGGCCAGGGCTTGATTAGCTATTTCGCCTAAAGCCTGCTCATCCAGACTTTTAAAAACAAAAACTTGGGCCCGGGAAAGCAGCGCTGAGTTGACTTCAAAAGAAGGATTTTCCGTGGTTGCTCCGATCAAAACTACGGTTCCACGCTCGGTATGTGGCAAGAGGAAATCCTGCTGGGATTTATTAAAACGATGAATTTCATCCACAAAAAGAATAGTTGATGTCCCCAGGCGGCTATATTCTGCCGCTTCATCGATGACACGACGCAGTTCCGGGACACCGGCTGTAACCGCGCTGACAGTGACAAATCTAGATGATGTGCGGGCAGCGATGATTTGAGCCAAAGTGGTTTTGCCAACACCGGGTGGCCCATAAAAAATCATGGAATGAAGCTGATCCGACTCAATCAGTTTGCGCAAAGTCTGGCTTTCTCCCACTAAATCCGCCTGCCCGAAAAACTCCTCTAGAGTACGTGGACGGACTAAATTAGCCAAAGGCTCACGCAAAATAGGCCCCAGATGGATGGTTCCGGGTACAGATGCTGTGGGTGGTGAAGTGTCTGAATGGGGATTTATCATGACTGATTATTTAAAAAATCCGAAAATGTGGCTGGTATTGTCTTGAGCTGGCACCCCATTTAGTAGACTCGCACTAGATGTTCTTGCCCAAAAATGCCAAGCAGCTTTTTGCTCATGCATCAGCCACGCTAGCAAGTATAGCACTTCAGGTGAGTCAATAGCCACAGCCTCAGAATTTTGTTTATCCAAAGCCTCCCCCACTAATAAAGCTTCTGTTAGATTGGGGGATGGTGCTTCAATATTTCCATCTAACTTCCGCAGCCAGTGCAACATGCGCTGATCCTGCTGCACAGCCCATTTCTCACTAGTATAGTGTGAAAAATCCAGACTGGCCAATAGTAAAGTGCGCCCCCGCTCGGCATTAATTAGTGATTGCAGCTCCTCTCCAAGCTGCATCAGGGCCTGCTGACTGGTGCCACGTTTGATAATAATGGGAATAATCGAAACTTCTGGGAAGTATTTTTTGATGAATGGATAATGAATAAAAAGACCATGCTCACGACTGAAATAGCGGGGGGAGATCTGTAGCACCCGCGCTGTTTCCAGGGTGGTAATCCAGGCTTGCTCGAGCGCGGGTGCTGTGCGCAACATTTGCCTGGAGGTATAATCTATAGTTTTTTCTTCAGTATTAATTAAATCAGTGCTTTGAATCATGCCCAAACCATAACTGAAATGATTAGGAGCGAGTAATACTATGCGGCTGTAATTATTTTTTGCGGCCAACTCTTGGTAGAATTTATCGATATGGCTTTGCACTAATAGATGATGTGGCAAAATCACGGCTGTCACATTATCACTGACTTTAATGGTAGGCTGTGACCAGGTGGTGGGATCTATGTACTCTGAGGTAGATCGAGTCTCCACCTGACAGCCTGTGATGGTGATTAACAAAACTAAAGAGAGCAGCACCAAGGCGCGCCTGCGGTGCGCCTTGGTGCTCACGCAATACTGCTTGTTTTTGACTATTTTACCTGCCATCCGTCTGATGATGTGCCCCCCCATTCCAATACCGTGAAACCTTTACGCTCTATGGCTGATAGATTTTGTGGAGCGATTTTGAACGGCTTGTTCAATGGTTGATAATACATGAAGACGCGGATCAAAGTATCTGGACTTGGTTCAATATGAAGGGGGGCCACCTTATTGAACTCCTCTGTGCCGACAAAACTGATTAATAAATACCGTCCTTCACTGGCCTGCATTTTGGGCAGCCAAAATTCGGTAAAATCTTGACGTTCTTGTTTGTTTAATCCAAGTTTCGCTAGGCTGTCAGCTAAAAATGCTTCAACTCCTGTTTTCTCTACGATAAATCCACCCCGAACAGGTAAAGTCTTTTTGGAAATACCCTCCCAGAAAAGATAGGGATAATTCAGCCCATCTGCCAGATTAGTCAAACGTCCGGAAGGCTCGGCTATAACCTCCCAACCATCATTGTAGGCTGGTTCCGTGACTGTGAATTGATCGATATCTACCCTGACGCTGACTTTGGTGGTCTGCTCTGGATAGAGATAAATAACCGGTTTACCACATTCAGCAGGCGGTTTAACATCATTATTGATAATCGCACTAAATCTGCCGAAGGGATCTTTCCAATATAGAATGGGATGACTAGCGACAAAGTTTTCAAAATTCATACGTTTTCCACCATGCTGGCCAGCTTCAGTATATTCAAACATTTGGCCATAAGTTCTATATGCGCTGTTTAAAGAGACTGTGGAAACTGGCATTTTTTCCCGGAAAGGTGCCAAAGGATCTAGATCAGCATCGGTGCCGGTTTCCTGCACATTGGCTAGTAAATTTTGCCTGTTTTTTGCTTCAAATAATATTGCCCCACTGCTGCTCGTCCCTACTTCTACTAATTCAGTTTCTTTTACGTCTTCCAGAAAATAACAACTCATCCCAATACCGCAGCCAGTAGTCATTAAAGAGTAGGTTGTAGCTGGGGTAATTTTATTGCCGTCTTTAAAAGTGATAGTGGCTGGATTGATCGCAGTCATTAAATCATTATCATAATTATAAATAGCAACAGCCCCATCCCATGATACAGCGTACAAACACCCTGAAGGCCCCTCAGAAAAATAAATGGGCCCGGCAACTGGATCTGTAAAAGCTACTTTACCCAAAGATTCATGGCCATACTGTTTCTCAACGCTGGCTACTGATATTGGCAAATGAATGCTACGCCCCCACTCCTCCATTCTCGCTAGGCCCTTTCCATTTGGTAGTGTAATTGTGGCAGGCAAAGTTAGTTTATCCAGGGAAAAATTATTGTCGATATTCTGATACAAGACCTTTTCGGCACCAGTAATAGACTCAACGGTCTGATCAAAACCGCTATAGCTGTCATTATAGCTGGATAATTTGCTGAACCAGGTAAGTTGGCCTGTGCTATCATTCCAAGCCACGCGATGAATAGAAGCGATAGCCATTATGCCATCTATGTGTACATTAACCATTAATAACCGTTGTCCTTGATAAGGAGTTGTTTTTATTTCGCCCAAATCATAGAAATCGTAACCGGGCGCTATAATGTCCGCCCAAATACCATTTTGAGTTTCGGAGTAAATTTTTCTAGCCTCTGCCAGCATGTCATTTTTATATTTGGCTAGCACTTTGCTGCTATCTAATTGGCGTGGAGCTTGGTTAAATACCACATCTAAATTTACGGCTTCTGTTTGCTGGGTATTGCTGTTGGGGACCTCGGCCGGAGTGTCGACATTGGTAGAATCGGTTTTTACTGGAATCTGAGCTGGATTGGCACACGCGGCCAGAGTAGTAAGTGTCAGTAATAATATTGTACTGATGCGGAGCATGGGCTTTGGGGACATAGGTGTGAAATTAAGATATCAGGGGGTAAAACTGGTCTCATCAAAAAAGTATTACAAAAATGGGACCATAGCTAGCTAAACTGCAGGAGGAAATTGGAACTTTAGATGATTTTAGGCTATAATGTACAGATATAACTATATTTAAGAATGGCACCTTCTGTGCAGGAACAACCAGGAAAAGCTCCCGAGGCGGCTCCGGTGCAACCGAAATCCCCAGCTGAACAGGCTAGGGATAATCAGTATGCGCAGCAGGCGATGGAGCTGGCCGAAGCGGAAATGAAGCGCCGCCAGGGCCGGGCAGAAGTGGCCCAGGTAGCGGCTGCCCAGAGGGCGGATCTGGCTGCTGCACCGACCGCCGCAGCTGGCGCGCCAGCGGCGGCTCCAGCTGCGCCCGGTCAAACCCTTGAACCGAAAGCTAGGTCTTTTTTCAAAGACAACATTATGGGAAAGCTCTTTATGGATATAATGAAAGACAATCTAAAATTGGTGAATGAAATGCGTAAAGAGAAGGGTGTATTGGGGTTTTTATTGAATTTGTTATTACCTAAGTTTGATTTGCCTGATGATAAACCGGCTGAGACTCCGGCGCCCAGCGCTAGTAAACCTGTGGAAAGTGCTAGTACGGCGCCAACTGTTCACCCTGCTGCAGTATTGCAAGTAAAGCAAGAAATACGCAAGAAGTTCGCTCCCGTTCCAGAACCTCCTCCGACCAATGCTGATGAAACCTGGGGACTACAAGGGTCGGCTTTGCTTAATCATCCAAAATTCCAGGCCAGAGCCAAAGAAATTTGTGATAAATTAGGCGTGAAATTGGAAGAGTTGTACACTATTTTCCTAATAGAATCAGGTGGTGATCCATACCGACCAAATGCTCTGGGTTCTGGGGCTATAGGCTTGATTCAGTGGATGCCATCTACGGCCAAAGGCTATGGCATTTCTACAGAGGATTTAAGGCATATGTCAGGCCTACAACAATTGGATTATGTGGAAAAGTATTTCCAGCGCTATGCTGGGAAATTACATTCATTTGCTGATATATATAGGGCCGTATTTTTCCCTGCTGCGATTGGTAAGGGGCCGGATTATATTTTTGGTGCTCCTGACATGGCCTTTGCCCGTAAAGTGGGGGAACAAAACCCTGGTATCCGTGATGTTTGTGGGCGCCCTGATGGATTGATAGACAATGCTGGTTTCGAGAATTATTGCGCCCTAAGTTATAGTAAAAAGAGGGGGTGGTTTTCATCATGACCGGTAGCCTAAATAGTACCCGCACATTCAAAAGCCCCGCGCTGAGGATGCGGGCTCTTTTTGAATATAAACTGGAGCCACTTATCGGATTCGAACCGATGACCTACTGTTTACAAAACAGTTGCTCTACCAACTGAGCTAAAGTGGCTTGTGGACTGCTTAATTGGCAAATAACAAAAGGCCGTTAGCGCCGTGATGATAAGCGAAAGGATAGAGCAAAGTCAAATTAAAAATTTCTGAAAGGTGCGGGGGGTTATTCGGTAGGGAATGGTGGATATCCATAAGTAGTTTGCTCAATGGATGGCCAGGTTGAAAACGGCCGGGCGTGCAAAGCGTATTCTGTAAAATGTGGGACTGTGCTGATGTTTGTACCTACCCATCCGGGATACTTACCTGTAGGCACACCTTCCAATCTGATAACATTTTGAAGCCCCATAGAATCAGCGCATAATATTATGTCTTTGTCCTGATAATCAGTATAATCTATCACGACCCGATCTTGGCTATTAGGACGCATTTCGCCGGGCTGTAATGGTAGGTGAATTAGCACCAAATTGCTATTATCTGCGAAACGGCTATCTGGATAGATAGCAGAGTCTCTAGCCAAAAACACGTCTATAAAGATATCTTCTTGAAGAGTCCTCTGCCCTCCCTCAAGCGTTTGCATGATATGAAATCTATTTTTGGCTATGATAGATTCTGCTTTATCAAATAGCGACAAAGCCAGACGATTATCTATCGTGGCACGAAAATGACAATTTTGTTTAGCATCATGTCGCAGTTTATAATGAGGATTGTCTGTGGACTGGTTGTTGCGGCCTCGGGTAATAACCGAGAAAGGTATTTCTAGATGTAGATTAGCCACCATAGTATGGGGCCCTTGTATGGGCCCATAATTTACTTCCAAGGCTGTATGTACATCCGCTGAATGATCTTTTAATAACCTAGCTAGTAATGTCGCCACCTGTGGCTGTAATTGGGCAACCTGAGTAGACTCATAATATAAAACTCTCTCCTTTATAGAGAGCTTGTTAGTTTCCAGCTTAACGTGTTGTGTATGAACCCCCTGCCCAAGTGCTGGAAGTGGGCAAGCTAAGCGAGTGTCGCCTTTCAATCTGGTTAGTGGCCGTTTTGAGGGTATAAATACCTGCTCTTCCTTATAAGGAAGTATGTTTTTACGAGATGAATAGCCCGGCTTTGATGGTGGCGGTAAGATAAAACTGGCCATAACTGATGGAGGTAATTGACTTATTAATATTGACTTAGTAATTAAGTAGCGCTTAATACCACTTTCGCCCGATTAATCAAGATGAAAATTTTAAAATTGGCCAGGTGGGAAATTTGGGAGTAGAATTGTTTTTAATTATAGATATTTTCCAGTCGAAATCATGCTGCAAATAGACCAAATAGCGGGCACAGAGCGGGATGTACCATTGGCGGGGTTGACCACTTTTCAGATGGGGGGGCTGGCGGATTTTTACTGTTCCGTGAAAGACGCACTGATGATTCCGCGGCTGATAGAAGCCTGTAAACGTGATGGGCTGCCTTATGTATTGCTGGGCTGGGGGAGCAATATGATATTTTCAGACAGAGGATTTCGGGGGCTGGTGATACATAATTTGGCCCGGCAATGTGAAGTAGCTGGGGCTGCTGCCAGCTCGCAGCCTGCGGCGGCGGATAGTGCGACTGGATATGGCCTGGACGGGGAACAGCTGGTGGTGGCGGATAGCGGTACTTTGCTGTCGCAGATTATTCAATTTTCTCTCAAACATGGGCTGACTGGCATGGAAAAATTGATGGGATTGCCGGGGACTATTGGGGGCGCGGTGCGAGGTAATGCCGGAGCTTTTGGGTTGGAAACCAAGCATATATTTGAAAAAGCTCTGATTTATCGACCGGAAACGGGAGAAATGGTGGAAGTTTTGCATCCGGCTATGGGTTTTGATTATCGTCATTCGCAGATCAAAGACAGCCGAGATATAGTGCTGAAAGTCTGGTTGCGTTTGCGGCCGGGGGATACGCAGGCCGGGGTGGAGGAGGTGCGACGGATTATTACGGCCCGGGCGGGGAAGCATCCTTCGGGGCGTTCGGCTGGGTC
>CAZGSD010000004.1:41404-51569 GCA_964528305.1 uncultured Candidatus Peribacteria bacterium
GACGGATTATTACGGCCCGGGCGGGGAAGCATCCTTCGGGGCGTTCGGCTGGGTCGTTTTTCAAAAATCCATCGGGGAATTCGGTGGGGGAAGGGTGGTCGGCTGGCTGGTTAATCGATCAATGTGGATTTCGTGGACGGCAGGTGGGCGGGGCTTTTATCAGTGAGAAACATGGTAATTTTTTGATGAATGACGGCCGGGCCACCATGCGTGATGTGCTGGAATTGTGCGTGGAAATACAGCAAGCGGTGGAGGAAAAATTTGGGGTGAAACTGGAGCGCGAGGTGGCTCTGGTGGGTGATCATGGATATATACTGGATCTGACGGGGTGGCCGACTGGGCGGGGGAAAGCGGTGACAATTGAGGGGTGAAAAGCCTGGAATTGGCTGTTACTTGTGCTTTTTGGGGTGGTTTTTAACTGTTTTGGGGGATTAATAGCTTGCTTTTTTATAAATATGTGTTAAAATCCAGTCTTATTTTGGAATATAGTGATATATGCAAGGAGGAAGCAATTTACCAAAACCAAATGGACCAGAAGTACTGGCAGGCCTCTTTGATGAGGAAAAGCCGGTGACTGCCGTTCGGGAGATCCCAGCAGCCAGAGGAGTTGGCGATGAGACTACTCCGGTCGCTGACCAGCAGCCAACTACGCCAAATGAGCGCCCGACTATTTTACCACCGCCAGCACTCCTGGATGAATTGGTGGCTGTTTCTCGTGGTGATGATCAATATAAAGCAGCAAGGGAAGCTGATTTAGCTGTGCCAAGGGAGGTACATAAGATGGAAACTCGTAGACCAGATAGTCCAGTCCCACCGGCCATGGATAGTGATGATGGCTTAGCAGTGGAGCACCGAACGACGGAGATTGCTGCTGAATTACTGGATGTTTTACGAAAAGGAGAGGAAGCAACAGCTATGGCAGAGGTATTGCCGCCCTCCAGTGGCAATAATAACCCTACAGTTGGTCCAAAGTCTGGTAAAAATAATGTTGGACCGACTGGTCTGGAAGGCTCTAACCACGCGGGAAGTGTTGTACCAGATTCTGCACCAGAGGTGATGGAAGACCCTGCTTTGGTTGCTTGTGGACAAATTATGACAGCCGTGGCTGAGAGATTTGATGGTAGTACAGCTGACATGAACCGTTTGACGCTTGGCATGGCAATATTTAAGGATGTGGATGAATCGAATGATCAGATCAAATCTGCTTTTTTCCTACTGCCTTTGCCGGCTTTTGATCGTAAAAATGGCGAACTGGAAATGGGGGTATATCCTTATCTAATGGACGCTACAAAACCGATGGCAACCAGGTATATAAAACTCATTCAGGAAGCTCTCAACCAATTGCGGCTATTTCCCCACATCGCCCCTGGAAGTTTGGACGTAGAAGCCCGGCCACGGCTAAGTGAGCTAGACAGGGTGAATTTAGTCAAAGCCATGGTTATATATTTGGCGGAGATGGCCCAATTGCCCGTAGAGCGTGCTATGAAAGATTTGCTTGGACGTATTGATTTTTTGGAAGCTGCCAAACAATTGGAGAAGGCTCAATATTTACTGAAAGATCAGGTGAGGTTAAAAAAACAGCAGAGAAGACCATTAGCAAGTCCGTATGATATGATTAGTTTACGTAGTAGAATGACCAACTATTTTTTGTCTAAATCAGATGCTTTGAAACCAGCCATAACAAGGAGTGGAGCGCTTCGATTGCAGCAAGAATTACTGCCTAGCCCTGCAAAAGACGGTCTTTAATACACTAATTCGGCCAGCAACCGCAGCGCCGTAGAACGCTAATTTTCTAGAAGCGCCTAGCGGTCCATTTTGCGGCGGATGAAAGCTGGTACATCCAATTCGCTTTCGATGTTTTTGGCCTGGGTGGCGGCAGCCGCGGCTGGGTCGGTATTGCGGGTAGCCGCGATGACATCATTGTTATTGTTGGCAGATCCTCTCATCATATTGGAAAGAGGCATGTGCTGGCGGAGAATTGTGGGTTTTTCGCGTGGGCTGTCGTCGAAACCGGTGGCCACCACGGTGATTTTGATTTCGCCGGTATAGGAATCATTGATAACTGATCCAAAGATAATCATAGCGTCCTGATCGGCGGCTTCGGTGATGATGCGGGCGGCTTCGTCTACCTCGAACATGCTCAGATCATTGCCACCGGTAATATTGAATAGTACACCTTTGGCACCATCGATGGAGAGCTCCAAAAGGGGGGATTCGATAGCGGCTTTGGCGGCTTCTACAGCGCGATTTTCGCCTGTGCCATAACCGATACCCATCAGGGCGGAGCCGGAATTTTCCATGACAGCTTTGACATCGGCAAAATCCACGTTGATCATGCCGTGAACGGTGATCAAATCGGCTATGCCCTGTACACCCTGGCGGAGTACGTCATCTACCACTGTAAAGGCCTCGGTAATAGGTGTTTTTTTATCGATAATGGAGAGAATTTTGTCGTTGGGTATGGTGATGAGAGTGTCTACTTTGTTGCGCAGATTTTCTAAACCATCTTCGGCCTGCTGACGGCGTTTGTTACCTTCGAAAGAGAAGGGTTTGGTCACTACGGCCACGGTCAATACGCCTAATTCTTTGGCAATTTCGGCGATAACAGGTGCAGCGCCGGTACCCGTACCACCGCCCATGCCGCAGGTAATGAAAACCATATCGGTACCCATTAGAGCTTCACGCAATTCTTCTGCGCTTTCTTCAGCTGACTGGCGGCCGATATCTGGATTGGCGCCAGCGCCGAGACCACGTGTAGTGGCCTTACCAATATTGATTTTGACGTGAGCATTGGAATGATGCAGGGCCTGGGCGTCGGTATTGACTGCGATAAACTCGATTCCGTGCAGATTGGATTTGATCATGCGCTCCAGGGCGTTGTTACCACCACCGCCGACGCCCACCACTTTGATGCGGGCTACGGGTGTGAGTCCCTCCGGCACTACCTCCATGGTTTTTTTACCAAGTGAGCTGGACCCGGAAAAAAGGTTTCTCAGTGAATCTTTTTGATGGTTGCTAATTGCCATATTGGGTAGTGCTAAAACTTTATGTAGTCGAGTGCCAATTATTACCTATGTTTTGATAACGTGTCAACGAAAGTTCGCTTGCGCCAGCGGTTGTGGGATGCAGGCTTCAGGGGAAGAGGCTTTTGAACCAGTCTTTGGCTCCTCCTAGACTTTTTTTCAAATTAAGACCTTTTAGACTGAAACCATAGGAGCGATGTTCCAGGCGGGAGCCCCACAGTATTAGTCCAATGGCAGTAGCATACGCTGGATCGTCTATTTTATCAACAACCCCATCAAAATTCTGGGGGAAGCCGATTTGTACAGGCAGATTTAGTGTTTCTCTAGCTAAATCCAGGATGCCGGGAATTTTTACGGAAGCGCCAGTTAGTATAGCACCGGCTGGCAACATGCCGTCACGATTGATTTTGGCCAATTCATCGCGCACCAGTAGGAAAATTTCATGATAACGGGCCTCAACAATCTCAGCCATATGCCGTTTGGCCACTTTTTGCGTGTCTATTTTGCTGACCAGGGAGAGGTCGATAATCTCCCTTTCATTAACGTCATCTGGTGAGCAGGTGCCGTATTCGATTTTGATTTTTTCTGCTGTATCGATAGAAGTGCGCAGACCGATGGCTATGTCATTGGTGACATTTTCGCCGCCCACTGGAATAACCGCTGTATGCAATGTAGTTCCCTCTTCAAACACGCTGACAGAAGTGCCACCAGAGCCGATATCGATCACGACTACTCCAAGCTCTTTTTGTCGCTTGGACAGTACAGCTTCGGCTGAAGCCAGACAGGATGGGATGATATCATCGATGTCTACGCCAGCCTGGAGTACACATTTTTCGATATTTTTAACGGCTGGGACCAGGCCGGTGATGATATGAGCCTCCACTTCCAGACGTATGCCGGTCATGCCGACAGGATATTTGATACCTTTTTGCTCATCTACAGTGAAAGATTTGGGAATGATGCGCAAAATGCGGCGATTGGAGGGGATAGACACGGCTTGAGCCGCTTCCAGTACCCGATCCACATCATCTTCGGTGATTTCATTGCCGGAGTGGGATACCGCTATAACACCTTTGGAATTGATGGATTCAATATTATTGCCACCTATCCCTAAGAAAACATGATTAACCGGCTCGCCGGCCATGCGCTCCGCATCCTCCAGGGATGAGGCTATGGAATTGATAGTTTCTTCTACATCAATAATAGCGCCTTTGCGCATGCCTGTAGATGGGGCAATGCCCACACCAATAATATTTGGCACCTGCGAGCCTTCATCCAGAGTTCCTACTACTGTGCGAATTTTGGAACTACCGATGTCTAGGCTGGCGATTACTCTTACTTTGGCCATTTTTTAAATGAGAAAATTGTTGCGGGTTTTTGTTTTTGGACAAAGCCTTGAGAGTGGAGTGGACAGCAGTAGACAAGGCCTTTTGTCTGTGGAGAATATAGATTAATGCTTGAAAATTATCAAATCAATTCAACTTAAAAAAGACTTGGCTGCTTTTCCTGCTGCTGACGGGACTGAAAAAGCTTGGCTAATTCGTCTAATGGGCGGAGCAGGGAAGACATGCCGAGCCCGGTGAGAGCGAGACGGGACTGATCTACCGGCCAGGTGTGCAGTTTGCAGGCCTCCAGATCCAATGTTATAGGCATGTCGCGAATAATGGTGGCCATTTTTTGGCTGAGATAAGCGGTATCACGATTAGTTTCCAGCTTGGCACGCTGCCCGGGTTTGAGCTCATCCAGATGAGCGTAGAGATTGTCTAGAGTTTGGTATTTTTGCAGCAGCTCCACGGCCTGTTTTTCGCCTATACCTTTGACGCCGGGGATGTTGTCAGAAGCGTCGCCGCGCAGGGCTTTGTAATCCACAATCTGATCCGGGCGCAGCCCCATTTTAGCCTCTACAGTAGCCGGATCGCAGGTGAGAGTTTCGCTAATACCTTTGATGGGGACAATAACCTGTACATGCGGGGAAACCAGCTGAAAAGCGTCTTTGTCCCCGGTGAGAATGACTGTTTGGAGGCCTTCCTGTCGCTCTGCCTGCTGAGAAAGCGTGCCGATAATGTCGTCGGCCTCAAAACCTGACTGTTGAAAAATAGGAATGTCAAAAGTAGCCAGCAGCTCCAGCAGCGTGGGCAATTGTGGATACAGCTCTGGTGGAGGGGCGGAACGATTGGCTTTGTAATCAGAAAATTCCTCATGCCGAAAAGTTTTATCGCGATGATCAAAGGCAATAGTTAAAAAATCCGGTTTTTCTTTTTTAATAATCTCAAAAAGCATCCGAGTGAAGCCATAAATGGCATTGGTGTAGCGCCCCTGGCTGTCAGTAAGTAGGGGAAGTGAGTGGAAAGCGCGATGGAAAATAGCATTTCCGTCGATAAGCAGTAATTTGGACATAGTGGTTTTTGTCTATTCTAAAAAACTTTGTTTTATGATACAATGGAAAGATTTGTTGATAGCAGGTTGATATACCCAAATTCGTAATTTTATGTCTAAAAGAAGTAAAATACCGGCACGGAGCAAAATCCTGACCGGCCACAGCACTTCAGACAGGAGGAAACTGGTCAAAAAAACAGTTAAAAAAGCTGATTTGGAGGCTTTTTCGCGCGGTCAACTTCTGACTGATATGATGGCCGAGGAGCAAGAGTCTGGACAGCAAAAAGCGCTGCATGAATTATTGAAATGCAAAAAACAGGCTAAAATGGAGGTATTAGGGCTGTCAGATCAAATGGGACAGAGGGAAGCGGGCAAGGTCCCACTGGTTTTGTTATTTGCTACTGATTTGAATGGCGAACATGAATTATTTCCCAGAAAAGAGCTGTTTAACTTGCTGCAGGGACTGCTTGGATTGAAAGTCAGGCTGCTGGTGATAGATACGGAACAACGTTCGGATATTAATGATTTGGGCGAATTATCTGCGCATGCCGGGCATAATTTAATTTGGTACAATCCTAAACAGGATGAAAGTGGGGAGGCCCGTGCGGAAAAAGAAATTGACCGTCTGTTGCTGGCCGCTGATCTGGCTATAGTATTTAATCAACATCATGAGTTGCTGCAATTACTGCAGGAATACGGTGTGGTGAGTATAGCTGAGGAGATTTCGCCTTTTTTGGAGAATTACCGGCCCAATGAAGAAACCGGTAATGCTTTTTTGTTTGATAAAAAGGATTTATGGAGTGTGTTCGCGGCGGCCGTGCGGGCGCTGGAAACCTATAAATTCCCCTATGATTGGCAGCATATAGTGCGCAAGGTCTACAAGATTTAGGGAAAAACCGATTTTCAGAGTTTTCCTAGTCTAATGAAACTCTGCCGCCACCGGAATTGCTACCACTACTGCGGAAAGCCTCGCCGATATTTTGAATATTGTGGTAGACGTCAGCAAAGTCCAGATATTTGACTACATTGAGACCGATGAATTGGCCGACAGCCTGCACGATCACCACGGCAAAAATAGTCACGACCAGGCCGATAATGGCGTAGCGTATAGTACCTACGGCTTGTTTGATTTTGTCTTCGGCTCCGCCGGAGAAAATGAAAGAAAACCCACCCACGATGATGAAGAAAACTGAAGCGATACCGGCCAGCAGGATGGCATAGGCCAGGCCTTTGTTGATCAGGTCGGAGATATTGTAATTGGATGCGGCGTCGATGATAGTGCCATTGTTACCCATAAATTTGTTTTGGAAAATTTTTGAAAGCGCTTATAGGTTACTAGGAAAGGGCGGTGGTGGCAAGAGGGGGCGATTAGAGATAATTTAACTCCATCCATTAATACCCGTTGATATTATCATGCGTATGCAACAAACATGGAAATCACGAAATATAAAATCGTGATGGTTAGTAATAGTTTTGCTAGATTTAACAACCATTTGCCGCCAGCTGATAAAAGCAGTGCCATGCCAGCCATATTGACACCTATTACGGAGATAAGACCGACATATGGTGTGTGATATTTCCAGGTAGACCAAAACCCTTTTGGCTCAATACCCTCGTAATATGGTATCGTTGATATAACTGGTAGAAGTGCGTCGAACAACATGGTCACCAGTGTGAAAGAAAATACTATTAGTATTAGGCCCGATACTATATATTTGGTTCTTTTCAATATCGGCAGAAGTAGCTTCAGTTTTTTCTGCTTAATAGCCTCAAGAATTGTTTTATTCTCTATGATGATTAGGTTAAATAGACCTAATAAGATAAATAGGGGGATATTCGACAGCATTTTGTCGAGTACTAGTAACATGTTTTCTCGCATCATATGTGTGTGTTTTTAATAACTGTGTTAGTTATAGCAGCCAAGAGATTTGAGTGAAATGGGAAATGGTCTTCGTTGATTTTTACTTGGCACACGGAATTTGGGCCCATTTTGCTTTATCTTGACCGTCCAATCCTTGAAATTCATAACATTTTATTTCTTTAACTATGCCCAGAGTTGATGTCTTTTTTCCGTGGAGTGATTACTGGTCATGTTTGATAGCTTTGGTTAATTGGGGTAGGGGCGCATACAGACTGTTGGGCGATGTAAAATTCCTACAGTTCCTTCCATAATTCGATTGTCGCCTTGTGCATTCCTGATTGCAAATAAAACTGTTGAGAGAGTTCGTTTTCAAAGTCAGTGTGTGTTGTCACATGATCACAACCTTGTTTTCTGAATTCAGATTCAAGCTCTGAAAAAAGATTTTTAGCAACTCCTTGTCCACGAGCCTCTTCTTTAACATACAGCTCATTAATATATCCTAGCTTACTTAGCTTATGATTTTTTCTTTGATGAATACTACCCTGAATAAATCCGCCTATTTTTTCAGAATCATCTACGGCGACAAAAATATAACTTTCATCAAAATCTTTATCTTCTAAGGGAGTGTAAGGATTTATTCTTTCGTGGAACTTTTGATTTTCAGAGCTAAAAATCTTTTTTCTATACAAATTCAGCTCATCTATGAGAGCTTGAATCTGAGCCTTTTCGGTTTTATCGGCTTTTCTAATAATCATATTCAAATTAGCGTGGCGTCGAACCTTGATTAATAATTTTATATATTGGCTGTCCTTTTTCATTATATTCTTGCTTCAGAATGTACACCATACGATTTGTATTGCGTTCCTGTGTATCGCTGTGAACAGTGTCGCAGCAATAATTTTCTTCGGTTAAGCGTATATGTTGCGAGCCAACTTCCACTGAAAATGGAGGTTGAATCGTATCTGGGAAAATTTCTTTGAGATGGCTCCACGGCTCGAATTTTTCCCATTTTGGCTGAGTCGCTCCAAGGTGTGAGACAAAGTATTCTGGGTAGCCCTCGTGCCCACCGGATGTTTCAATGTAGACCGAGCTGCCACTGTTGTACCAAATTTTAACTTTAAACCAGCCTGAATTCTCTTCAATAAAAGATGCTGTTTTGAATCGTGGTATCACCCATTCTTCATCACCCATGTAAAATCGGATCTCTATATTTTTGTTATCATTGGAAATGGGGAAAATTCGCGCGCGCACCGTGCCCTCTCCTGTACCAATTTGTGCTTGGCCAAGGTCGGAGCAGTTTGCATTTTTGATTAAGCATGCTCCATCGTAATACAAGGATACTGGCTCAATCCAGTTTTCCACTATTTCTGGATAGGATGATTCAGGGGGTATTGATGTCGTTGGTGGGGGGGTATTTATTTTTTGTGTAGAATCAGCTTGGAACAACAAACCGGCCAGCATGATATTGGCAAGGATGGAAATTGCTAGAATTACTGTTAAGATTTTTGCCTTCATGTTTTTGTGGTTAAAGTGGGCGTGGAATTATTTTTATCAGCTATTAGAATAACAAATTTACATTTTAATGTGTATGGGGGATTGGCAGCCTCAAAAGCCTCTATAGTCTCGGAATCATGCATTTCTATTTGATAATTCTTGAATAGATTTCTTAGTGTTTTTTTTGCATCTTCTAAATTATAAAGCGGTTCTTTGCCAAATGTTATTATCTCCCCACACGGGGATGTTCTTTTTATATCTGTTGAAAAATCAATTATCACTCTACCATTTGGTTTAAGAACTCTTTTAATTTCAGAAATTATCTTTTGTAAAATCTTTGAGGGGAAAAGATGTAAAGTGCCTGCACAAAACACGCCGTCAAAGGATTTACTTTTAAATGGAAATCTCTTGATAATGTTAAATGATTTAATCTGGAGTTTGGATTGATATTTTTTACCTGTGTTATGCCACAATTTACTAAGGGCACCTTCATCAATATCAGAAGCAACAACTAAATCAGCTTTTTCCAGCAAGGACAGATTATATCGTCCATCACCGGCTGCGAGATTTAACCATTTACCAGGAATTTTAATTTTTCCCAGAAGTTGTAATGTATCTTTATCGCCAATCCCCCAGATAGAATCTTTACCTGTAGTAAAATAATTAATTCCCTCGGTAAAAATATATTTATCCTCTTCTGGCCTGGTTGGCTTTGTGATTCTATCCATATTTTTTGTAAACTTCAGAGCATTTTTATTTTTCACTCAAAGCAACCTTTATACCTAATGCGATAAGCAGTCCACCTAAGGTTTTGTTGAAGACTCCTTGAAATTAAACAGCGTTTTAATATTGATTAGCCGGCGTTATGCGCTACCTACAATTGGCGGAATTAATTTGAACCTGATTATTTTTAAATTGGTTTTGGGAGTCACGGTCATATTGTAATACCGTGAAAAGGTGGCGTACATCTCTTCATCATTTACAAAGTCTTCGTGGCCGGCTTTATCCTCATCTGTAAGTTCGCCAAAAGTTGTTTCATGTACACTTGTCGCTAGAGCTTGAGCAAACTCGCGGCCATCCACATGACAAAGTGACAATTGGTCGCCTTCAACAATTGCACGCTCGTCATCTATCCGCCAGGTTGAGGTTTTAGCCCCACTCAAAACTAATTTTGGCAATGGTTCGACAAATCGTAATCGTTTCATAGGATGTTTATAGTAAAGTTGTGGGTAGAGTATAACGTTTGAGGGCAACCGAAGTTTACTTGGAGCGTAGCAAAAAGTAAACTCGCGTGAACCTCAGTGAACCGGTTATTCGCTGTTGTGGGATGTGCGACCTCTGGGGAGCTTTTACCACAACGTTTGCGGCTATGCGATGTCGCGATAGCGATATGGGTGGAGCGAAGTGAAAC
>CAZGSD010000005.1:0-1960 GCA_964528305.1 uncultured Candidatus Peribacteria bacterium
TTGGCTAAAACACGCCCCTCTTCTTCAAACATCTGGACATATTGTTCCATCTCAGCCCCCTCAGCCGCCAAAATTCTCTGTTGATCGGCAGCAGGCAATTGCTGAAAAGAATAAGCCGCTTCCACCAATTTTTTAAATTCTTCTTTAGTCATATATTAGTATTTATCTAGCAGCCATCATGGGCCCTTCCGACTTTTTACCTCCAATCACATACTCTTTGATCGCTTTATTATAAGCCAACTCAGCTTGGGCAAATTGGCCCATATGATAAAAATTTCTCCCTCTACCAATCTCCATATTTTCTTTAAAATCAGCCCTATTTCCAAATCGCTCGCTCAAATGGGCATACACAACATTGGCTCTATCCGCTCCAGCCACCATGTCCTGTATTTGCTGTGACAATTTCAAAACAGTATCAAAAGCTCCAACCTTCAAAGCATCACGCGCATCAGTCAAAAACACTTTAAACAGCTGCTGCAAGCCCAAATCTTCCGCGCGTTGCTCTACCCTCATCGAAGCCGCGTTCAAAGCCTTCACAGCCTTCTGCCCCAATTTTTCCATCTCACGACTATTCACCACTAAATTTTGGGCTTCCACCAAAAGCTTCCATTGATCAGCCGCCTGCCGATATAAATCTCTAGCCGCCTTAGAATCACCAATTTTTCGATTACCCATCAAACGGCCGGCTTGCTCAAACAAACGCAACGCCTTGCCATAAACCTCCCCACCACGACGCGCCCCATCCAACTGATCCCGCCAACCGGCCGCCTCTCTTTCCGCCAAAGCCATCTCCATATATTCATTAGCTCCAGCCAAATGATCCTTATTACCATCCTTACCCGCCTCTATCAAATTAGTCCTGGCAAACAAAAATCTCTTTGCCGCCTCAGCCTGATCACCTTTCAAATCACTAAGATGCGCAGCCAAAACCGTCACTACCTCACTTTCAGCCCGGGCCAACTCCGCCCGTAAATTCTGCTTTAATGAAGCATCCATAACTCCTGGCAAATCAGCCAGTAAAACTCCCTGCATATCATAAACGCCTTTCAAAAGCCTCTCTACTTGAGAAGCGCTAAAAGCTCCATCACTTTGACTAACATCTCGCAACCCAGCCGACATGGCCACATATTTATTATTAGCCGCATTACTCACCTCCTGTACTTTTTGATAATATTTTTTTATCACTACATCATCTGTGGCATATTCATTGGCCCAATCTTCCACATCAACTTTAGCATCACCTAAAAACTTCTCAGCTTTAGCAAAATCAAAACCAGCCTGATCAGGCTTCATAGCCAACAAATCCACCATCAACTTTGTTTTAGCTTTTAAATCTTCAGCCAAAACAATAAATTCCACAACTCCACCATCCAATCGCTTCAACACCTCCCCTTTTAACTGTTCGTCCAAATCAGGCATCGCAGCAATCTTTTTTTTCGCCGTATCCACCATATTTTTCACCTCCATGCCTGCTGACACGGGATTAGCTTTAATCTCACGCAAAGTCACCTCCACCACCTCTTTTTTCAATTGCTCAGAAGTTTTCATAACAGGCTTATCCGCACCCCCTCCATGAGGTTGTTCTGGAGCCCATTTAACTAATTGTTGCAACCCGTACATCATGGCTTACACCTAAATAATTTCAATCTAGCAATTATACCACAAAACATGCTAAAATTAAATCAAATAAATAACCAAAACACATGGGAATAGCAGAACAGGGCGAACGAATCCTTATGGATTTAGCCAAAAAAAAAGCCTCCGAACTTCTAACCGAGCAAACCAAAACCTCTCCCGATAAACCCACGCCAGGAGGCCTCTTTGGCAAAATCATGGAAATGGTTACCGGTAAAAATCCCGAAGCCGCAGCCGAAGCGGAAAAAGCAAAAGGTGAAGCTCAAACCGAACGAGCCTCCCTTTGGAAAGAAGTTGGAAAATCATTATTCCTCCGCCAATTTCC
>CAZGSD010000005.1:2060-7416 GCA_964528305.1 uncultured Candidatus Peribacteria bacterium
AACGAGCCTCCCTTTGGAAAGAAGTTGGAAAATCATTATTCCTCCGCCAATTTCCTCGCTTGGCCGCCATGATCGATCTTAAAAACGCCGCCACTGACCTGAGAAATGCCGCCACCGGCAATAATCAGCGCCCCGAAACCGTCCCCTGGCAACATGAATTCGAAGCTATTTCCGCCTTTCTCATCCTCATTCCCAATGATTGGAAACATCATATTACCGACTTTTTCGCTGAAAACGAAATTTTCCGTACCATGGTAGAACACTGGCCTGGTTTGGACGGAATAGATGCACCCATTATTGGCTCCACGGGCCTAATGAGCAAAGATCTACCAGGAATTGGCAAAGGCGGCTCCCTACGCAAAAGAATTTTAGAAGACAAAGACCCGGATGCTGTTATTGAGGTCCTGCGCATCATGCATCAAGATTTCGTAACTGGAAAAGTAGCCCTTGAGAAATTAAAAGATCAGTTTAGCAACCTTCCCTCTCTCAACCAAGTAGCTCTCAGCGCCTTGGGACTTACCGGAGGTTTAGCAGGCCCCACACCAGCCTTGGCACATTAAGCCTTTAATCCTACATTTTTAAAATTTTCATACATACAACCATGTCTGACACCAATCAAAATCTAACCGATCAAATACTTCAACTCTTGGACCTGTCCTCCATGGATCAGGCCGAAAAAAATCTCTGGACCATTCAGCTGCCCCATATGACCACGGAAGAAATGGAAAAACTCAAAGCAGTACTGGAAAAAGAGATCAAAAACATGATTGATATCTACCTCAAAGCCAAAAACAGCTAAACACGGTTTTTTAAGATAGCGCATCCTTAGTAACTTTTTCCTTTTTCAAAACAACCTTCACTAAAACAAAAAACAGCAAAGCTATGATCACAAAATTAATCATCGCTGATATCACCATGCCCGGCTGAAAAGTAACCCCATTCACCACAAAAGTCAGCGTTTTCAATCCCTCCGCAGGAAAAAGCAGCTGCAAAGCGGGCGTCAACAAACCAACCACGATAGATTGAACCAAAGCGGTTACCGCACTACCTATCACTAAACCGGCGGCAATACCTATAATTTTATATTCTTTAATAAACTCAGTGAATTCATCAAAAACACCTCGAGCTTTTTTAGCCCTTTCTTTTAATTTCCCAATTTTCAGTCGCGATCTCTCATCCAACATAAACTGATTCTAACACTTGGCTTTTACTTTCCCCGGGCAAAAGCAAGAACTACACCCTTTATATACTCCCACCACCTTCCCTAGATAAAGTTTTTATGCTAGACAATTCAGCCTTTTCTAGGCCTCCATTCAAAAACATCAATTACAAGCGAGGGGGTATTCCCTCTCTTTCAGCTTCCTGCTACAATCCTGTGGCTAGATTAATTCTTTTCAAATGTCATACACACTTATCAAAGATTTACACGAACACGTTGACCAAACAGTAACGATAGCCGGCTGGATGTTCAACAAACGGGGCAGCGGCAAAATTTATTTCCTCCAGCTGCGTGATGGATCAGGGACAATTCAAGGTATTGTCGAAGCCTCCGCAGTATCAGCCGCCACGCTTGAAATAGCCGAGCAACTCACTTTGGAATCTTCACTGCTGGCCACCGGCAAAGTCAGCCGCCACCCCAAGCAGGCTGGTGTTTATGAGTTACAAATCACTTCTCTGGAAATAGTCCAATTAGCACATCCCGACTATCCAATTGGCAAAAAAGAGCATGGCATAGACTTTTTACTAGATCATCGCCACCTCTGGCTGCGCTCCAACCGACAATGGGCCATACAACGTATCCGCGACACCATCATCAGAGCCACTTTTGAATATTTCCACGCCAATAATTTCATCAAATTCGACTCCCCCATCCTCACTCCCAATGCCTGCGAAGGAACAACCGAGCTGTTTGAAATAGATTATTTCGAAATGGGCAAAGCCTATCTCAGCCAATCCGGTCAGTTATATCTGGAAGCCGCCATCATGTCTTATGGCCGAGTTTTCGATTTCGGCCCAGTATTCCGAGCTGAAAAATCCAAAACTCGCCGCCATCTAACCGAATTCTGGATGATGGATGCCGAAGCAGCCTTCGCCGACTATCAAGACAATATGAATACCCAAGAAGCCTTGGTGCGCTTCATACTAAGCAAAGTCCTAAACGAAAACCGCCCCGAATTGCAAATACTGGAAAGAAATATCTCCGCTTTGGAACAAGCCAATCAGCCATTCATTCGCAAAACTCATGCCGAAGTAGTAGCTGAATTGCAATCTATGGGCTCAGATATTCAATCCATGGACGATTTAGGAGGTGATGACGAAACTATGTTAATGAAAAAATATCACCAACCATTATTCGTTGAAAAATATCCTTCAGCCGTTAAAGCTTTTTACATGAAACGTGACCCGGCCGATCCCAGCCGCGTACTATGCTCCGATCTCCTCGCTCCAGAAGGATACGGCGAAATCATCGGTGGCAGCCAGCGCGAAGATAGTTACGAAGCCCTTTTACAACGCATACGCGAACATCATCTACCGGAAGAAGCCTTTCAATGGTATCTGGACCTACGCAAATTCGGCTCAGTACCACACTCCGGCTTTGGTTATGGCCTGGAACGACTAGTCACCTGGATTTGCGGCTTGGATCACGTACGTGAATCCATACCCTTCGCCCGCACCCCTTATCGACTCACCCCTTAAAACCCGCCAGCCATGAGCGCTCCACACAAAGACAAAAAGACCGACTCTCGCCTGGCCGAAAACCGCCAGGCCTTTCACCAATACGAAATACTGGATAAATTCGAAGCCGGCCTGGTTTTAACCGGCGCAGAAGTAAAATCCTGCCGACAAAAACACCTCCACCTCAAAACAGCCTACATCAGCCTGGAAAACAGCCAAGCCGTACTCAAAAAATGCCACATAGCCGCTTACGCCGCCGCCGCGGACCAGCATTACCAGCCCGACCGTGAACGCCGCCTACTACTTAATCGCAAAGAATTAACCTTTTTACAAAAACAAACCAGCGAACATGGCCTAACCATCGTCCCCCTCTCCGCTTATCTAAAAAAAGGCAAAATCAAACTGGAAATCGCGCTGGTCCGTGGTAAAAAACTCCACGACAAACGCCAAACCCTCAAACGCAAAGCCCAGGACCGCGACATCGCGCGTTATTTCAGACGGGGATAATTTTAATTTTCGCCTCAGTAGCCATTAATTTTGTATTAATTGATTCACTGACTGGACCTGCTCAAAGCCAGCTAAATCTTTGGAAATAGCTTTGTAGTAGAAATAAACCGGGCCTTGTTTAGACAAATCGTCACAACCACTCAGACTACCTCTTGCACAATTGAAGTAAACAGACTGTTTTCCATTGTCAGGATTTTTCACCAAATCACCAGCTAGGGGGTTCGCCGCATTATACAAATTCTTAGGATCGATATCATATCCATCCCTCTCATCACCACTGCACCCATAAGCCTTGGTCCCATCAGACCTCAAAGCCTGATCACGCGGCACATTGGCCTTGGCATTCCCACCTTCCAAACCAGTACATATCTCCAACCCCGGACCATAATATCGCAGATAATTCAAATCCACGACCCTCGCCCGACACATACCTGACAAGGCCTGGCCCGCATAATTACTACAATAACCATCAGGCGAATCGACAACCGCGCCCGTTTCATCAGTAACTTTTTTACCATTAGCCACCGCATTACCTATACCATTCATGGATGAAATACTGCCCTCTATCACCAACTGATTTCGAAAAACCTGCTGACGCTCATAATCATCTCCATTGAATTTAATAAAACCATTGTTGTTATCAAACTGTTTCAGCATAGCCTTATCATAACTCTGCAGCACCCTATCCAGATAAATATGCGTATTCTTCAAATGCGTCACATCCTTA
This sequence comes from uncultured Candidatus Peribacteria bacterium, assembly GCA_964528305.1. Taxonomy (GTDB): domain Bacteria; phylum Patescibacteriota; class Gracilibacteria; order UBA1369; family UBA1369; genus CAZGSD01. The sequence goes on from CAZGSD010000005.1 coordinate 5,971, forward strand.
TCCAGATACAAAAACCCTTGATTCTTAGGAGCTTGTTTATCCAAATCACGCAAAGCTATCAACCCAATCTGACTTCTACCATCACTAGGCATCAAATTAGAATTCAAGAAAATACTACCATTCTCCACAATCAAGGTGATGTTTTTGGCAAAACTACAGATTCCCCCCTCACATTCAATAGTCAAATTACCATTCTTTAAATAATACACCTTGCCAGGCACTAGTTCATCCAACCCACGAACATCACTTAAATTATTCACGCCAACATCACGTCCAACATCACGTCCAACAGCAACCACCGTCTTCCCCGCCAAATACTTGGAAACATTACGCAAAATCGCCTCTCGTCTCAGATTACTAGACACATTACCTAAACTGCGCAGAGACACATCAGCAGCTTTTTGCCCGAAATCAGTCACATAAACATTACCCTGCACCCGCGCCACTGGATTAATCAAAATACCCGCTTTAATGCGCGGCAATTTACCGGAGAAATATTTAATAGCCTCATTAGCACCTTCAACATTATAATTCACGATAGTATAGAGATAAGCACCAATATCAGCTAAAGAGGGGGCTTTAGTGTTATCATAAAACAACTGCCCTTTCAAATCACCACTTCCAGAAGTTTTCACTCCATCTGCAACAGATTTCGACTCTTGGCCTTTTTTATCCATAGCAATCAATTCATCCACAAATTGCATATCATAAACCTGATCCTGCGTTCCGATATAGGCAGACACAGATAGACTATTAGCTCCGTTTTTTTGCTGCGACTCATACTTAAATGTCTGCAACTGATCAGGCGCCATTATATTAATAAACTTAAACTCCTTATCACCCAGCACATGAGCCATCTTTTTCACCTCCACCAAAGGATTGAAACTAAACATAGTCCCGCCAGCCTTCATATAATCTTTCATCACACACTTACCACTCTTCAATTCACCATATATACACTTGGCAGGCTGCCCAGCAGCCGCATATTTCATAAATAACAATTTCAACTCTTTCAGTTTAAGCAAATTCTGCCCGGTCAAACTACCACTATAACCATTCACTTCAGCAGGATAGTAAAACTTCTCATTCTCAAAACTATCCAGCATATTACGATCCGAAGTTGGCGCAAATGAAGTTACTTTACCCACCCAGGCTATCGCATTAGCACTATATTCAAGCCCATCGGGAATCGCCTTGCCAAACAAATCTTGCGCAAAAGGCTTACGCACAGCGCCATCATTATTTGATTCAAAACGATTTTCCCCCTGATTTTGAGATTCTCTCGTAGTCTGGTTATAGTCGACACCATCCTCCCATTTCAGCTCGATTCTAGCGCAATATTTCTTCCCAGCCACCCCAGGCAAAGCCGCCATACTCATATCAGTATTAAGACATTGCTCAATCTGACTATCCGGAGTCTTTTTCCCCTCATCCACAAAAGGAATT
>CAZGSD010000005.1:7516-19457 GCA_964528305.1 uncultured Candidatus Peribacteria bacterium
ACATTGCTCAATCTGACTATCCGGAGTCTTTTTCCCCTCATCCACAAAAGGAATTACTATATCATACCCCTCTTTACCATCAGCATCAGGAATTTTGTCAGGATCACTAATCCCAGGACAACTACCATCCAAATCACAATTACATCCTTTATCTTCTGTACTACAAATAGCTATATAATCCTCCGGCTCACCTTCTGGTAATACTTCTTCTGGAACCACTAAATCTTCCCAATGAAACCACACCCCAGTCCAATTCAACCAACCAACGGTTTCCGTCCAAACAGAACTACCGAGATTATCAAGCGTCCCCTCAACACGTCCTCTATTAGATCCACTGGCCACCGTCGTCATATGATATTGAAGAGCACCACTACCAGGCGGATTAGCAGTACCGTTAAAACTAAGATACCCAATATTATCCCCCCAGGCATTTCCACTTAACTTCACACTATCAAAATCCGGTGCCGCACCAGTAGTTTGAAAAGTCACAGCATAAGGCAGCTGGCCACAGGATATACCCAGGTTCTGAGCATTAACTCCACCAGGACAATACAAACTAACCCAGCCTAAATTGGTATTATACACCCACCCTTCCAAACGATCCGGCCCAGACAAATCAGCTTTCATGCGAACACAAGCCTGATCCTTAGCTTCAACGCGATTATCGTCAAAATCCATAATTCCACCATTATTCACACCAGCGACCGGCACTGCTATTGTACTACCAGTAATGTCATAACACGGCGGCGTAGCTTTATCATAAAAACCCGCGGCCGAAACTATTGTCGGCAACAAAATAACCAACCCCACCCCAGCAACAATTAATTTATGAAAAATCTTCTCCAGTGCTCTTTGCATTTTCATTTTATTTTTATTTAACATATTCATAGTATTATAACACGAAACCCCCACTCCAAACAACCTCACTACCCCCATTTCCAAGCAATTTCTACAGAACTGGGAGGCTTTTTACGCCCAAAATTCAATTTGACAACTTCTAAATACTATTTCACAAACACACCAACCCTCTATAAATCGCAAAACAAAGCCATAAATTGGCAATATACAGACAAAAAGGCTTACACTAAAGCAAAGCCGCGGACCGCTTACCCGAACGTACAACCGCCAAAACACCCCCAAAACCGCAGCATCAAAAGCTTTCTTGCCTTTTGACTTTCGACTCCTATAATCGAGCTAGTCTAATTCTTAACCAAATAAGACCATGACAAAACAAGATCTCGTAAACTCAGCTGCTAGCTCAGCTGGTGTTACAAAAAAGGACGCAGCTGCTGTCCTGGACGCTCTCCTGGAAAGCGTTACTAAATCACTCAAAAAGGGTGAATCTGTAACTATCACAGGTTTTGGTACATTCCGCGTATCAAAAAGAGCTGCTCGCACTGGTGTTAACCCAAGAAACCCAGGGCAAAAAATCAAGATCCCTGCTATGAAACTTCCTGCTTTCAAAGCTGGTAAATCTCTGAAAGACGCTGTTAGATAGTATCTATCGGCCTTTTTAAAAACGCGCCCCGTGAAAACAGGGCGCGTTTTTATTTTCCTCTCTCTTGCCTATTTTTACAAAAAAAAGTACATTCTTTCCTGCAAGCTCTACCTCTTAAAAACATTAGATGTCTGCCTCTAAATCGCCCCTCCAAGATCTAGAAAAAAGCTTCCTTCAGTCCATAGCCTCCTGCTCCGACCTCACAACCCTAAAAGAGGTAGATGTCGCCTATCTCGGCCGTTCTGGCCAAATAACAGCCCTTTTAAAACAGTTAAAAGACGCCCCCCCAGCAGAAAAAAAATCTCTTGGCCAAGACTTACAAGCTCTCAAGACCTCTTTCACCTCAGCTTACGAAAAGAAAAAGGCTGAATTAGAAAAAGCAGAAATAGAAAACCGCCTAAGTAACGAGTTTTTTGACTTAACTTATAGTGAAATTAACCCACAGAGATCACTAACTCCAGGCACGCTCCACCCTCTCACCAAAGTGCAACAGGAAGTAGAACAGATTTTTAGTGAAATGGGGTTTGAAATAGCCGACGGGCCAGAAGTTGAAAGTGAATACTACAATTTCGAAACTCTAAACATTCCAGCCCATCACCCCGCCCGCGACATGCAGGACACTTTTTTCCTGGATCACCCGCGCGACCCTGAGCATGGGCAATTACTTCTGCGCACGCACACCTCTCCAGTACAAATACGCATGATGCAAAAATACGGAGCCCCACTACGATTAATTGTCCCAGGCCGAGTTTTTAGATATGAAGCCACCGATGCCACTCACGACAGCACCTTTAATCAGGTTGAAGGCTTACTAATAGACAAAAACGTCAACCTCAGCCATCTAAAAGGCTTAATGCAGGAATTTTTACAGCGCTTTTTCAAAAGAGAAACCACGGTTCGCTTCCGCCCAGGCTATTTCCCCTTCGTAGAACCAGGCATAGAAATGGATATGCTCTGGAAAAAAGGCAATCAAAGTAAATGGATGGAAATGATGGGCGCGGGCATGGTTCACCCCAATGTACTCAAAGCCGGCGGACTCGATCCAGAAAAACATCAAGGATGGGCCTTTGGTTTTGGCTTAACAAGATTTGCCCTACAGCGCTATGGCATAGATGACATACGCCATCTACATTCCAACGACCTACGTTTCCTCAAGCAATTCGAAGCTTTATAACAGCATACATCAACCATGAAAATATCCGTCAACTGGCTACGCAATTACGTAAATATCCCACATGACACCGACTGGCAAGCTTTCAGCAACCTGCTGACAACTCGCACGGCCGAAGTGGAAGAAATTATCGATCAGTCCAGCAGTTTTCAAAACATGGTTATTGGACAAATCAAAAGCATTCTCCCCCATCCCAATGCCGACAAATTACGCATCACTATAACTGATGTCGGAGACACTACCCAGCAAATCGTTTGCGGCGCTAGCAATATTTATGAAGGTCAAAAAGTAGCCGTCGCTCTACCCGGCGCAAAAGTGAAATGGCATGGTGAAGGAGACCTCATCACCCTGCAACCAGCCAAAATCCGTGGTACAGAAAGTTTTGGCATGATCTGCGCTGGCTCCGAAATAGGGTTAATAGACACCAAAAATCCTGACGGCATTATCGACTTATCACACCTCAAAGACAAAGCTGGCACACCTCTAGCCATTGCCTTAAACAAAAACGACGTTATCATCGATATAGAAAATAAAACCCTAACACATCGTCCCGATTTATGGGGGCATTACGGAATAGCTAGAGAAATAGCCGCTATTACCGACGAAAAACTAAAACCCATAAAAACTTTTACTGACTACCCAAAACCACTCCACAAAAACATTTCTGTGGATGTTCAAGCCCCAAAACCATGTCCAAGATATCTCACAATCGATCTAAACAATATCACCATAGCCCCCTCCCCTGACTGGTTACGCCAAGCACTGGAAAGCGTCGGGCAAAAAAGCATCAACAACATCGTTGACGCCACAAATTTTGTCATGCTCGAGCTGGGCAACCCTTTGCACGCTTTCGATACAGATAAAATCCAGGGTAAAAAGTTAATTGTTAAACAAATCAACACAGAAGAAAAAGTAGTAACCCTAGACCAAGAAGAAAAATCATTACCAACCGGCACCCTGGTCATAGCTGATCAAAAAGAAATTCTCGCTATAGCCGGAATCAAAGGGTGCGCCAACTCAGGTATCACAGCTGACACCACTCGAATTACACTAGAAGCAGCCAATTTCAACCCCATACAAATCCGCCAAACCTCAACAAAATTAGGCTTGCGCAGTGAAGCAGTACAAAGATTTGAAAAAGATCTAGATCCTTTATTAGCTGAACAAGCCTTAGACAGACTGGTTGAAATTATTTCAAACATCTGTCCCTCTGCTCAAATCAGCAGCGCCAAACAAGACATTAACAACTTTCATTATCAAGAGCGCCACATCAAACTAAATCTCGAACAGGCTAACAACAAAATTGGCAGCAACATTAGCGATGCAGAAGCTAAAAAATTACTAGAAAAACTAGACTTCACCGTAAGTCTAAATAAAAAAACCCTAACAGTCACAGTGCCAAGCTTCCGCGCTACTAAAGATATCAACCATCAAGATGATTTAATTGAAGAATTAGCCAGAATGTACGGTTATGAAAACATCCCCGCAACTTTACCCGAACTGACTACCCGCCCCACACCCCGCCCCAACACCTCTCGACGAGAAAAACACTTAATAAGAGATGTTTTCAGCCTGGAACTTGGTTTCCACGAAGTTGTTAACTATTCTTTCTACAGCCTCAAAACACTACAACAATGCGGTTTAAACGAGGAAATTCATTTAAAAATAAAAAACTACCTATCCGAAGAACAAACCCATCTTCGAGTATCACTACTTCCACACTTATTTAGCAATATCAAAGAAAACCTCAAAACCTCAACATCTTTCAGATTATTTGAGAGCGGCCGCACCTACAAACTACAAGATCAATTTTTCCCATTAGAGGAAAACCACTTTGCCGGAGTAATAGTCGCAGAAAACAAAAACACCCAATCCACTTTTTATCAAACAAAAACCTGCATAGAAACACTGATTAAACGACTCGGCATAAATAGCTTGGAATACTGCAAATCTCCACACCAAAACCCACTTGCCCACCCCAACAAACATGCCATCTGGAAAACCGCTTCTGGACAAGAAATTATTGAAATTTTTGATTTACACCCACAAATAGCCCAAAACTTAGACTTAGAAAAACAGCAAATTTCTTGCTTCACCATAAACCACACAAAACTACATCAAGAAGTTCCACGAAGCAGTCAAAAATTTCACCCAATTAACAAATTCCCTCCCCTAGCTTTTGATATTTCAATGATTGCAAATCTCAACATGGAAGTTGGAACAATTCAAAAAATCATCAGTACACATAGCCCGGAATCAGTATCTAATATTCAATTATTCGACCTATATCAAGGCCCCAACCTCCCATCAGACAAGAAGTCTCTAACCTTTCAAATCACTTTACAGTCAGCGGAAAAAACCCTAACCAAAGAGGATTTACAACAGGCTCTCGAACAAATAAGCAAAGGCCTAAAAAAAGAGGGCATGGAAATACGCTAGTCAACGCCAGCAGATTGCTCTAATAACGCATTTATGCTAGGCTTCTGGCGTTATTTTGACTTTAAAATTCACATGCCAGATCAAACACATTGGCACAAGCTACAACAGCACATACATCAGACCTGGCAAAAACACATGATTACCGAGCATGGGCATACTGATTGGCCAAAATTCTTTAAGCTAGCCGGCATTAGCCTCGCTGGACTCATTGGAGGATTTGCCATACTGCTTTTCCTTTGTATCAGCATTATTTCCATCGGCCTACCAGACGTTAGAGACTTGGATAATTTAGCAGTCCCCGAGTCCACCACCATTTACGACCGCGAAGGTAATATACTGTACGTTAATTTCGGCAATGAAAATCGCGAATATAAAAAATTAACCCAAATATCTCCCAATCTAATAAACGCTACAATAGCCATCGAAGACTCACAGTTTTATCATCATCCTGGATTTAACATTGTCGGCTTTATCAGAGCAGCATTTACTAATCTCACCAGCGGATCAAGCCAGGGGGGATCAACCATCACACAGCAATACATCAAATTAACCTTTCTCACCTCCGAAAAATCCTACATCCGTAAACTCAAAGAGTTAATTCTAGCAGTTCGACTGGAAGAGGCTTTCAATAAAGACACTATTCTCGAAAAATACCTAAACAAAATACCCTACGGTAATAATGCTTTTGGAGCAGAAAAAGGAGCTCAAATTTATTTCAACAAAAACGCTATCGACCTTAGCTTAGCTGAAGCAGCTGTGCTGTCCGCTATTCCACAATTACCAAGCTACTACAACCCCTACGGCCCGAACTTACATTCCAGACTGTCGAGCAAAACTGACTTGGACAAATTGACTAGTCGAAACATTCGAACGGAAGCTGACCTGCACGACAATGAAATCAAAAGAGGCCTACTGGGACAAGAAGTGGAAATTGGCGACAAACATATCTACATACAAGGCCGAGCAGATCTAGTTCTAAGAAGAATGGAAGAAACTGGATATATTTCCGCATCACAAAAAACAAATGCTTTAGAAGAAATCAAAAAAATGGAATTCACTAGAGCTGAACAAGACATGTTAGCTCCACATTTCGTTTTAGAATACATACTGCCAGAATTAGAATCAAAATATGGCAAAGAGTTGGTCGAACAGGGTGGATTACGAATCTACACAACACTTGACCCAAAACTACAAGAAATTGCTAAAAAAGCTATCACAGAGCGCACTGAAAATTACGAAAAGAAATACAATGTCAAAAATGCAGCCCTAGTAGCCATGAACCCTCAAAACGGACAGATATTAGCTATGGTGGGATCACGAAATTATTTCGACAAAACTATTGATGGCCAATACAATATCGTCACCAGCCACCGCCAACATGGATCAACTTTCAAACCCATAGTATACGCAGCAGCCTTCCTAAATCGCTACTCACCAGCTTCTATAGTTTTTGATGTCCCCACCCCTTTTGGAACAGACAAACCTAAAAACTTTGACGGAAAATTCCAAGGCCCAATCACAATGCGTAGAGCCCTAGGCCAATCTAGAAACATTCCAGCGGTAAAATCTTATTTTTTAGCTGGTGAACAAGCTAAAATACTCCCCTTCGCCAAAGCCTTGGGCGTCGATTTCAAAAACGAAACTATTGAGTATGGATATCCAATGGTCCTGGGAACAGCAGAAACAACGCTACTTAGCATGACTAACGCTTACGGAACATTCGCCAATGGTGGATTACATTACAAACCAGTATCTATTCTACGCGTCGAAAACGCTCAAGGAGAAGTTTTAGAGGAATGGAAAGATGAAGCCGGCACAGAAGCCTTAGACCCTCAAATTGCCTACCTTATTACCAGCATACTATCAGATCGCAGCGTTAACGTTGGTTCAAATTTAAATGTCACTGGACAAATAAACGCCGCAAAAACAGGGACATCCAACACTAAAAAAGGCAACCAATACCTGCCACACGACCTACTCACCATTGGCTATACAACCCAACTGGTAACAGGTGTTTGGGCCGGAAACAATGATGACAACAAAGATGGATTACCAAACAGCTCGGCAGATGGCTACAACGTCGCCGCACCAATTTTCAAAGAATTCATGGAAAAAGCTCTACAAGGAAAACCCGCCGAAGAATTCCCTATTCCGGAAGGCATAAAACAAGAAACCGTCTCCAAATATAGTGGCAAACTAGCTAGTGACCTAACGCCTTCAGACGCGCAAATCACAGACTTTTTCGCTAGTTTTGCCGTCCCCACAGAAGTCGACTCAGCTTATACTAGCAGCCCCAGCTTTCACGCTAGCGAACAGTTATCCGAATTCAACTGCCAAGCTGGAGAAAAACAGAATTTGAAGCACGTTGTCATGCAGGATATCGATCCATCCAGAGAAGTTTGGAACAACGCCGCCCAAACCTGGTTAGCTGAAAACCCCTCTTTTATCGGAGACATGAGTGGCAGTATACAGTGCGAACCATCCTCTCCAGGAGAGTCCCCACAAATCTCTATTACCAACCTAAAAGACGGTGACAGCATTTCTGCTACCCGACAAACATTAGAAGTCGACATTCAATCAGCTAACCCAATACAACAAGTATTATTTTATGTAGACAACAATCTTCAATATAAACAGGATTTAACTCCGTTTTCAGGCAATATTAGGCTGCCGCAGAGCCCCTCCCCCACCTCCCATAACATCACTGTGATAGCTCAAGACCAAGCTGGTAATATTGGCATGACAAAAATCACCATCACAAAAATTCCGGAGTAAACAGAATCACATGAATCAGACTCATTCAAAACATCACCACCAATTATTACTTTTTTTAGCTGCTGGTTTAATAGGTATTACCTGCCTCATATACGGATTTAAACAAAAAGACTCCGCAGGAGTTATACAACTAGAAGAGATCGCCATAAACAACAAACAATATATCGTTACAATCATAGACCCAAAAAGTTTTCAATTCAGTATTGCCGAAAACTCCCTAAACAAATCTTTAAGCATTAAGGAAGCACTCAAAACAAACAACAGTTCACTAGCCTTCAACGGCAGCTTCTTTGACACCAGTCTAAACGCACTAGGATTAGTTATATCAGGGGGGAAAACATTAGCTGAATTCCAATCATCCAAGCTTATGAACGGGGTATTTATTATCACCCACGACAACGCCCCCATAATCATGTCCGACAAAATATTCCAAGAAAAACAAAAAGATCTATCCTCACAAATAGATTTTGCCATTCAGTCCGGACCAGTTTTACTAGACAACAATAAGATTGAAATCACCAATGCAAACGACAAATCATCCTCACGTACAGCCATCGGAGTCACGTCGACTAATCAGGTTGTCGTAATAATGCTCCGCGCCAACTTATTTAATCAAGAAAATCGACAAACTCTTTATGAGTTTGCAAAAACAATACAAACAGCCCCCGCCATGAAAAAATTCCAAATTAAAAACTTAATCAATTTAGACGGAGGGAAATCCTCAGGACTAGCAACACCAAACACCTACCTGCCAGAATTCGAAAAGGTACAAAACATTATCCTAGTTAAACCAAACAGCAATGATTAAAAACATCTTTATCATTAGCGACATTGAACTGGGAAAGGGCGACATTTTTGATGATTTTAAAGATGAAGAAAAACTAATCAAATTTATAAAAACAATAACACACACGCCCGGCCCTAATATTTTAATACTAAACGGAGACACTTTTGATTTTCTCAAAATGCCATATCAAAATGTTTTCACACATCACATCACCGAAGAAATCTCCTTATGGAAATTGGAACAAATTTTAGCCACATATCCCAAAGTCTTTCATCACCTTAAGCTATTCTTAAACAAAAAAGATAACCGCATTCATTTCAATATAGGAAACCATGACTTCGATCTGCTATGGCCAGGGCTACAGAAACGCTTGCGCCAAGTACTGGGTAGCCAAAAACTTGTCACCTTTGACCACTCCTTTGACGACAATGGAATACACGTAGAGCATGGTAATCAAGTGGATTATTTCTACAAAATGGACGCTCGAAAACCATTCATCAGTTACAAAAACCAATTATTACTAAACCTGCCTTTTGGATCAGTGGCGGTAATCAAATACTTCATAGAATTAAAAAGATTATTTCCATTAGAAGAAACCGTATATCCACGACACACAGCTTTTGACCACTTCCCTGAATTCAAAAAAAGAAAACAAAAAATAGCCCTTAATTTTGCCCTCAAAGGACTTTTATTAAACTTCATCACCAGCATGGGCGATCCCGTATCGAGCGTCCCCTACTTAAACCTAATTAAACACATGTTCGCCCATGGATTGGAACTACACGACGAAAGTAAGTTTATTCGCAAACGATTCAAAAACATGCTCAAGCTATATCCAGGCCGAACAGCCTATATCATGGGTCATGTTCATCTCATGCATCACAGCATCCACCCGCTCAACAACAATGTCCAAATTGTGACTGACACCTGGAGAGAAGAGTTCAACATCAAAAACCACCACCCCATTCGAAAAAGCAAAACCTACGCACGCATCAATTATCAAGACAATCAGATATCCAAAATCGACCTTTTAACCTTCACTTAAATCATGTCTATCAACTCAGCAACATATCTAACCTCGATAGTTGAAAACATGCCGGGGCCAGAAATAAACCTGCCTATTTACGCCTTAATAGGGCGCTCTAACGTGGGCAAATCAAGTTTAATAAACAGCCTCACCAAAATCAAGAATCTAGCCCGATCAGGTTCCACACCCGGTGTCACAAAAAAGATCAATCTGTTTTTGATCAACAAAAAACTCATCTTAGCTGATCTACCAGGATATGGTTATGCTAAACTTGGCAAACAACAACGCAACGAGATTCGGCACATGATAAATTGGTTTATTCGAGATTTTACACCAAAACCTCAACACATTTTACTTCTAATGGAGGCAAAAGTAGGCCCTACCAAAGACGATCTACAAATTATTAACGAATTAAAAAAACATAAACTACCTTTTACAGCGATTTTAACAAAAACAGACAAATTAAAATCTTCTGAGAAAAACAACATCATCAAAAACCTGCCACCAGAATTAGAAAACGTGGAAATCATCCCCTTCTCCATCACAAATCCCGCCGGTAAAAAAAGATTATTGGAGATTATCCAAGCATGATATCTTTAAGATACATTTCAAAACAAAAACATAATCATCATCCATGGAAAATCAGGCTTTCATAGAACTAAGCATTGTCATATTCACAACACTAATCATCTGTGGATTACTCAAAAGCCTGAGACAACCAATCATGGTGGGTTACATAATATCCGGCCTACTCCTTAGCTCTAATTTTCTCAATCTAATTCACCCACACCAGGGTTTAAACACTTTTTCACAAATAGGAATTAGCTTGCTACTATTCATCGTAGGCATAGGGTTAAATCCAAAACATTTAAAAGTTATTAGAGGAGCTGCTTTATCAATCGGTTTAATGCAAGTTATATTTTGCTGCATCATGTTTTTTTGTGCAGCCAAAATACTTGGATTCAATAACATTACTAGTGCCTACCTCGCCATAAGCCTGGCGTTCAGCTCAACCATCGTCATCATGAAAACTTTAGCTGATCGGCACTCCTTGGAGTCATTGCCAGGACAAATATCGATTAGCGTTTTGATTATACAAGACTTATTAGCAATGCTCATCCTCATTGTTATATCAACATTAAACCAGGGAAGCAATGACGTGATCACCACGCTCTCAATCACAATAGTAAAAGGCGCATTCCTAGGAAGCGCATTATGGTTAGCTGCCAACAAATTAATACCACTTATTAGCAGAAAAATTGCCAGCTCACAGGAAATACTACTACTCTTCTCATTAAGCTGGTGCATGGCTATAGCCACAACCTTTCATTTCCTAGGATTTTCCATGGAAATCGGCGCCCTCACAGCCGGCATATGCCTATCCATCTCTCCATACAGACACGAGATAATGGCTAAGACAAAACCACTACGAGATTTTTTCATTATGCTGTTTTTTGTATTCCTCGGATCACAAATAATTTTTACAGACTTACAAGGTGTATACACTGCAATGATAGTACTTTCTATAGCGACACTAATTATAAAACCATTGTCAGTCATCATTCCTATGGGGATTTTAGGATATAACAAAAAAACCTCTTTTCTAGCAGGCGTAAATTTCGGCCAAGTCAGTGAGTTTTCCTTAATCATTATGGCCCTTGGAGTTAAAACAGGTCACCTTGCCCCATCCAGTTTATCTCTAACCACTTTTATCACACTAATTAGTATCGCTGGCAGCACCTACATGATGCAATTAAGCGAACATATTTACAAAGCAATCCATCCAGCCCTCAATATATTTGAAAGAAAGATTTCACAAAAAACAGCTCATTCACAAAACAAAACAACTAAATACGACATCATTATCGCCGGTTACTCACACCTGACCAACTCACTTCCACAAGCGATAAAAGCCTTAAACAAATCACTACTTATCATCGACTACAACCCCGCAAAAATAGACACATTAAAAAAAGCGAAACTCCCCTATCTTTATGGCGACGTCAGCAATAAAGAAACATTAGAAGAAATCAGAATAAATGAAGTTCAAATGTTAATCTCCGCAATTGAAGATACTGATATTAATTTAAATTTAATCAAAAATCTCCGCCAACAAAACAGCAAATGCATTATCATCACAGCCTCACATTCCACTGACAAAGCCTTAGAGTTATATGAGGCTGGAGCAGATCACGTTATCATGCCATTTCAACTGGGCTCACATCAAACCGCTAGTATTATTTC
>CAZGSD010000005.1:19557-26653 GCA_964528305.1 uncultured Candidatus Peribacteria bacterium
GCCAACCCATGACATTGAGTCTCCAAAGGAATAGCACGAGTAATTGAAACCTTCTTACCATCCCGCAATTTTTCTTCAACAACAATATTGAAACATTTAACCAGGGCCAAAGCCTGCTTCTTTTTAAATCTGCGAGATTTTTCAGATCTATCGCGAACACTACCGTTCACAGCCTTACAACTAATATGTCGCCCCTCAATACCATCATCAACCTTTAAAAAAGCCCGTATATTAGAAGAATAAAGCCACTCCTTAAACAAATTTAAATCCTCATTGGAAGAAAAAGACAACATCCATCTAAGATGATCGGTGACCTCTTTTCCTCTGTCTTCACTAACCAATCTAGCTAAATCATTTTTAACATGTATATAGTGTTGATCACCAGTATAGACAAGAGCCTTAATCCCCCTCTTTGCCACCCTTTCAAACCCAGAGCCCACCCCATTATCAGAAATCCCTCGCGACATAACAGGAACACGCATATTCACAAGTTTAAAAACCTTATTTTCAATCGGATGAATTCGATAACTAAGTCCATTAAACTGGACCACCGCGCCATCTGGTTCACTCATAAAACGCTCCAACTCTTTATTAAATTGCGACTCAAAGTCAGCCAAAACCACTGGCAAATTTACCGCCACCTGAAAACGCCTCTCTGACAGAACCTGTCCATCCGCCCCCAACTCTTCAAGCAGTCTAAAAGGCACATCAACATTAACAGCGATATCAGACACTTCTAAAACCCGTCTAATCAAAACCTTTTCTAATAAATCCCTATCAGTAACAGCCTGAAGAAAATCACTATCATTAATCTTCTTACTAACACGCAAAAAATCACGCAAAAAAGCAGCCGCCGCAAAACTTATCTGCGCATCTGACATAGATTTATAAACAGGATAAGATTGTTTAAAACTTCCTGGCGAAACAACCCACTCTAATAAATCATGCAAATCCCTGCAGGCCAAAAGCTCAGCAGGATAAGCAAGTTTTTGCTGAGAAGTCGTATCACCTCTATAAGACAAAGCCTCTTCTAAAATATAGCGAAACTTTTCTTCAGTTTTTTCCAGACAAAACTCAACATGTTGGCGCAAATCAGCTTCATTTAAATCCCCCTCAACCATGCGACATGACAAGCCAAGCATTTCTCCTATCTTTTGCCAAAAAGCAACTGGATCAAATTTAGCCGTATTACGAAGACTCGAGATATGCCTCAACATTTGTCTAGTAAAATTACGAGCACCATGATTATCTGGGGCATTAAGCATAAATAAAAGATCCGGCTCACGAACAGGACTTACCGCAGACTGCTTAGCTGTATAAAATCTATACAAAGCAGGCTTAATATAAGCACTATAAAATGCTTGCACATTAAAATTAGGACTATGAAAAAGCCCATTATCTTCTTCTAAATCAACATCAGAAAGACCTCTCACAGCATTATTGAATCCAAAACGCAAAACATCCACCTTGCGGCCCATAGCATATCGCGACATACCACGACTCTCATTATACAAAGCGCTATAAAGACTCTCTCCAGCGATCATATCAATATTAGCCCCGATATCATCCAGGTATTTCATTAACTTTAAAAACTGGGCTTCATCAAAAGTTGTTTGCCGACTATCCAAATCACCACGTATAACCCTAGACATTAAAAACCCCATCACAAAACCACTCGAATCCTCGCGGAATTTCTCATTATAAGCTTCAGCCGCAAGCCTTTTTACTTGGCTATTTATAATCGCCACCAAGCGGCTTCTCACACCAACAATATCATTCAAAAAAATCTTTGATATAAAAACTCCAGAAAAGTCGTCTCTCTGACTCGCCACAAACTCTGATAGAGTTTCAGCCCCGGTTAAATTAAATTTAGATAAAAACCAATTAATCCTATTAGCAACCTCAAACTCGATTACATCATTATCACAATCCATTTGCCCAACCTCCTCTGACTGCAAAGACTTTATAAATACTGCCACAACGCGCTCAGCGAGAGCAAAACGCTCAAAAGCATCAACAAATTCATCCAAACTTAACTTATAACGAATATACGCTTCCGTCTTAACCATTGTTTTAATAACATCCCCCAAAGAAAGATTGGCCGGCGCATTTTCAATAACCTTAGTTAAATCATCCAGCAAGTTCAGAAACCTACTACCGCCCAAAAAATCCTTTAAACGAAGCTGTCTACGGGGGTCATCAGCAGCAGTATTATGATCAATATCTCTCTCCATAATATTACGAGATTTATCCAAAAACATTTACTTATATCTAAAACCAGGAGATGGAACTCTAACACAAAACCCTCGCCATGTCTAGGCCTTAATCCCTATAAACACCCCATCTCCAATCACCACAGTATCCCCCTTCAATACCGCCTCATTTTTAACATAATCAAAAAAATCCCCCATAGACTCTCCATGACTAATAACATTATCAACCACCAACACGCCACCAGAGCGCAACCAAGGCAAAGCTGCACGGGCAAAATCGCCATGCTGTTTTTTCGTAGCATCAAAAAACATCAGATCAAAAGCCCCAATCGAATCAAGCCCCATAGCCTGAAAAACCTCTGGAGCGTGCCCCTTAACCTGATTTATCATCTCCTGCAAACCGAACTTTTTAAACGTCTCCCCAGCCATATCATATCTTTCTTGATGAGATTCTATAGTCCAAAGGCGCCCCGGAACTTCGCCACCAACGTCTTTCAAAGCCTGCCCCAGCCACACCCCAGAATACCCATTAGACGTACCTATTTCGAGCACCTTCTTAGCCCCCATTGCCCTAACCATAAAATACAATAACTGGGCAGTCTCTCTAGGCACATTCCAATATACCTCACGCCCAGACTCCATCATCTCCAGCTCTTTCCACAAATCGGCACTAAAAATATTCATAAAACCATTCTTCTAAAAACTAATTATTTCTGATACCATCAGCGCATATTTTGGCATTATGAGGATAAAAAACAAACTATTTTTTGGCCTAATCGCCGGCGGAGTCACATGTTTATTGGTGCTTATAGCTATCAACAGCCCTATCCACATGCTTTGGATAATAGGACTTGGCCTTTTATGTACAACGGCATATCTACACCCTCCCACAGCTCTAACGCTACTTTTAAGCCTCCCCATCCTCGGAGAATATGGCCGTTTAGAATTAGCAGGCCAATCCTTACTTATCAGCGATATTGCTATTCCTCTAACTATAATTTCAATAGCAATTAAACTAAAACCAACCTCCAAAGACATTCAAACACTCAAAAACTTCACCCCACTATTAATCTTTATCTTTCTTGCCACTTTATCACTAGTGAATAGCCTATTTTTCCTCCCACCAAGTGATGTTATCAAAGGATCGCTCTATCTAATTCGTTTTGCGACATATGCCGGATTATTTCCAATTACCACCTTATTACTAAAACGATATCCCCAATTTAACCTCTCCCTACCGCTCAGCCTAATCTCCCTCCTAATCAGCCTGGGCGGAGCAATACAATTAATATTCATGCCCAATTTGGAGATTTTAGCCAAAACAGCTGGTTACGACCCACACATTAATCGACTAACCGGTAGTTGGTTAGACCCCAATCTCATTGGAGGTTTTTTCACCATCACGAGCCTACTTTTTATCAACCTCTATCTAGATGAAAAATCCCCACGTCGTCGCTGGCTTTACAGCCTAACCAGCATCATCTCCTTAATCAGCCTTTTTTTCACCTATTCTCGCTCATCCTATCTAGCTTTTATAGCAGGCGCCTTGATCATCGGCATACTCAGGGCCCGCAAACAATTGTTTGTCTTGTTTTGCATAATCATCATAGCTTTAAGCTTTTCTGAACGCGCACAACAACGTCTCGGCGAACTCAGCACATCTATTAACGCTATTATTTTCCAAACCTACGACAATCCAGACCCAACGGCTAGATTAAGAATAAAAAACTGGGAAGAAAGCTTAATTTTATTTAAACAAAAACCACTACTCGGCTACGGATATAACAACCTACCCACCATCAAACAATCGCTGGGCTTCATCTCAGACGAGCAAAGTCACTCCGCCAGCGGCTCAGATTCAAGCCTGCTCACAATCATACTCACCACTGGACTAGTCGGATTCACACCCTTTTTATTATTTCTCATTCAAAACACACTTTACAGCTGGAAAAACTGGCTTCAACACAGAAAAACCGCAACCAAAAGCCTCGCACTTAGTACTTTTAGCATCATCCTAGCGCTATTAATACACAGCAGCTTCGTCAACAGCTTATTATTCGCACCAATTATGATTTACTTCTACACCTTACTGGGACAGTTTTACCATTCAACCGAACAATCTCTTTAATAAATAACCTCCAGCACAATCTGCAGGCGCTCCTCACGACGAGTTAAAACATATACAGCAAGCAAACGGTTTTGCTCATCAAATAAGCGCAATTTAAAATTATTTACCATAGGTGTAACCTCAACTAAACGAATTCTTTGACTGACAACAGTCCCCGCTTCCACTAATCCATCAATTTCAGCTAACACCGATTCCTCCAGAGAATCAGTTACATAAGCCCAGTTCTCACGCCCAAACAAATATTTAGGAGGTGTAGCTATCATGGGTGCGAACATCTCCAGCTGAGGATTTATATAATAATCAGCAGTGTTTTCTGATTCAAAAAGCACGCTTGGAGCTGGCATGGCTAGGGATTGGGGCTCAACAATCTGATTCAAGACATCTTTTTCCATCACCTCTTTACTAGCTATAGATATTTCCCCTTGCGCACCCCCTCCTAATTCCAAACGCGGCCAGAGGTTAATCACCAAAACAACCGTACACGCAACTCCCAACAATCCTGCATAAAGTTTCGCCTCAGGCCTCCATCCCCAAAGAGCTTCCCAAGCAGACTTACGACTAATCAAACCAGCCTTCTCAATCAAATCAGCTCTCAAAGACTGCTTAAAAGTTTCTGGCACAAGAATATCCTCACTTCGTCTCAGATCAGACAATAAAACCGCCGTTTTTTCAAAATATTTATTCTCCAACATGGTTTATGGCATAATCAATAAATCTTTTAATCTCTTTAAAGCCCGATACAGTTTAACCCCAACATTATTAGCGGACAGCCCCATCACAACAGCTATATCAACATTGGACAACTCCTCAAAATACTTCAATCTAATCAATTCCTGATCGTCAAAACACAACTTATCCAAAGCCTCTCGCACAGATTCTTTCCCCTCACGCAACCGTTGCTCCGCAACAAGATCAACTTCAGCCGGCCTATCCTCCAAAACATCAATATCCACACCCTCAGCTCGCCGATTACGTTTATACCATTTCAAAACATTATTATGCGCTATTTTATATAACCAAGCGGAGAAAGGATATCCTCTATCTTCATAAGCACCTATGTGAGAGAGGGCGTCATAAAAAGTCTGACTAACCAAATCCTCCACTACCGCTTGATCCGAAACACGCCTGCGGACATAGCGGTAAATCGGGTCAAAATAAATATCATACAAAGCTGCAAACTTAGCAGAATCCTCTTTTGCCTGAAGAATCAAGAAAGCCTCATTGTGTGCTGATGCGGT
This sequence comes from uncultured Candidatus Peribacteria bacterium, assembly GCA_964528305.1. Classification (GTDB taxonomy): domain Bacteria; phylum Patescibacteriota; class Gracilibacteria; order UBA1369; family UBA1369; genus CAZGSD01. The sequence continues at coordinate 25,137 of CAZGSD010000005.1, forward strand.
CATAAGTTATACACAGGAGGTTTAGCTTAAACAGAGGCGTTAAATTTGTCAAATAGCGTCACTTCCCCTTCTCGACTTTTATAATCACTATAAACATGTTACATTACAAAAAAACCTCTCAATTATGTTTGACTTTGAATTTTTACAACAAGACCCCGAGGCAATCGGCCAAGTAGTTGGCGCGATGATTGGCGTAATTGGCCTTTTTATTGGAACTTTTATAACCATCATCACCTCTTTTATAGTCCGCTACATGGATATTAAAAGAGAAGAGCGAAAAGAACATGCCAACTTAAACAAGTCTAAAAAAGAAAAAGAATTCTATTTAAAACAAGAAATTTACTCAAAATTCATCTCCGAACTCGCCTCTTTCGAAAACTTCCTTACCAAAAAACCCTCCGGTCTCAGTTTAAAAAATCTCGATACTTTTGATGATGAATGGACTAGAACAGAAATCAAAGTAGATTTAATCGCCAGCGAAAAAGTCGCCCTACTCAAAAATCAACTTTCCGAAGAATTAATCAACTTGGCCGAAACAAAATTCGCTCAAAAAGACGCTTCCAAAGAAGTTACTCTCAGTTCAGCCTATATGACTAATCGTACTAGATTATTGGAAGCTATTAGAGAAGACATGGGTATCAACACATAAATGCTCCAAAAACGTCACCTCATCACCACGGGCATCTTAATATCCAGCCTCACTGGGCTCAACTTTTGTTATGGCCAAAGTGCTTATCCAACAACGACCATTATACCATCCACCACTTTATATCTCCCCTCCTACACCCTACTTTCGCCATTACCGAGCGCAACTCCGACATCCCCCTCAACTACAACAACCCCAACCACTACCGCCAACGATCCTGTTATTAGCACTCCACCACGAGAAACAATTCCTACCCCCGTCGTCATCGACACACCCACCCCCATCCCAACCACCCCCTCTACAGGGACTACCACTATTCCTCCAACCTCTACCAATACACCTATTGAACCACCCAAAAACCCAGTTATCCCGAGAAACAACACTCCAGTTCCACCACGACCAGCACCAGAACCAACTCCCCAGGAGTGCCCCCCCTTAGAACCATTATCTCCCACACCTCAAGAATGTCCTAAACAAGAAAAAGTACCTGTGATTCCCCAAATGCCGGCCCCCATTGTTTATATGCCATTTTTAGGTGCAGGCCTATTTTGGTTAATCTTTTTCTTATTAAATAAGCAGCAAATTAATTCTCAAAACAGAATTGCTAAATTTTCCTTAATTCAAAGCCAAAAACAGAATATAAACTCTGCCAGAGATCATGCTTATCAAGACTTATTAAATTATCTCAGCACCTCATCCACCCCGACTCAAAATGACAAATATCAAGAGATATCAGCCAAAATAGACCTAATGGGCTCCCCTCGCATTCGCCAACTAAATAGTGATATTGGTTCAGCCTTAAACAATAAAGACCACAAACAAGTACAGAAATTAATGCGAGACTTAGTTAAATTAATTAAAACCGATCACG
>CAZGSD010000005.1:26753-42106 GCA_964528305.1 uncultured Candidatus Peribacteria bacterium
TGTAATTGGAGGAGTGTCTTCCTTAACCTGCCCAAAATAATCTAACCCATGCTCTTTCATATAAATCAATCTAAACACCACCTCCGCTAACTTAGCCCTAGTCATACCCTGCCCCGGCATAATTTTATTGTCAGCTTCAGCAACTATTAATTTCTTATTTTTGGCATATTGAACAAAAGATGCAAACCAATCACTCTGTGAAACATCAGCAAAAGCATTCATTTCAACAGCTAAATCAGCCACATTAACGGAATGGGTATTCAGTAGTATTTTTAGGTTTTCAACCAGATTTACTGTTTGAGTAGGCTTAAAACTACCATCCGGATAGCCGGCCACAATTTTCAACTCTACAGCTTTAGCTAAAAAAGGCGCATACCACTGATCAGCAGCAGTATCCTTAAAAACAGCCTGAGCAGGAGCGGCACCAACAGAGACCTTGGCAGAATTAATAATAATTTTCAAGGCCTCCACCCGATTTACCATCTGATCCGGTTTAAAAGTCCCATCTGGATAACCAGCAATAATGCCCCTGGTTCTTAAATCCATAATCGCATTGTAATTGGCGTGACTCGAAGGCACATCAGAAAATCCAGCCATGGTAGTGGCTCGAGCACTAAACGTAAACCCCACTATGACTGACATAGTCAAAATCCCGATCCAAATCGTCGATATAATTTTTCGCATTGGCATAAATTTTATTTATTTATTGTTTATTTCAGTTCCATAATAAACCAGCCCGGCCACAAAACCAAGCTAGATCTTTTGGTGGAGATGCTGGGAGTCGAACCCAGGTCCGCTAAAGTCTAGGACAAACTTCTACAATCATAGTCATGCTTAATTAAGTAAAAGGAATAAAAGCCTGACTAAAAGCTCCTTTCACTTGGTTTTGGTGATACAAATCAGGACTCAAAACACTAAACCGGCCTGACCAGTCCCGCAAAGTTACATAAGGTCTGATATAGCGGAGTCTATCAGTTTACGACCTCAGAGTTAAAAGTCCGAGGGTTTGCGCTAGCTTAGGCCAAGGCCAAAGCAGGGGCCAAATCCAAAGATTCAGCTCTCATCGCGTTTGCAAGTTTATTTGCATTTAGTTTGTACCGGACGGATCTGCCGGGAGACGGTACCTTCCCGTGATTGCTGTTTGTAAAAGAACATCAACGTCGAATGCCGAAACATCCCCGTGACCACATCATACAACAACCCGTTCAATTTGTAAATAAAAACTCCCCCACCCTAGAGAGGCGTGGAGGAGTTAAATTAGCAATAACTATATTACTTAACGCTTAATTTTAATTACCTGAGCATTATTATGCACATATGGATTGGCAGACTTCATATTATCCAAATTAGTAATAGGAACGCTCGGTGCAGTAGGTGCAGTAGGCGCGGCAGGAGGACATCTCCTAACACCAGACCCCCAACCCGTCACGATAGAACTACGTTCATTGCGAACCAAAGATCCATCTTCAGCCAAATATATATTATAACTCAAGTCATACTCCACTCCAGGATTCGCTGGACAAAAACCTGCTGAAAGATTGTCATAAATACTCTGCGTACAACCCCGATTTGCCTCATCCAAAGGATTCGGAGCAGCCCAATCAATATTCAAAGAATTAGGCCTGGTCCATTTAGCATAACCCATTCCAAGATCTGGATCAGTATAGGCTAAATCCCAAGGATCTTTAGAAGCTGATAAAACACACGAAACCTTGTATGCAGCAGGTTGATCGTCAACAGCAACACCCACCTCTTCTTGCTCATCACTTAAAACAGCTTCACCACTGTCAACCGCCTCTTGCAAATTTTCCGAACCATCATCTGTTAATTCAGCCAAGGATCCTTTAAACATAGACCCACTGCCACCAGCCATCAAGGCTACTAGTAACACCACTAAAGCAGCGAGAGCTCCTCCTGCTAGCAGCATTTTCTTTTGTTTCGATTGCATATTTGTTTTTGATTTATGTGCTATCTCTACATTTTAACACAAAACCCCAAAACAACAAAGACTAGCTATACTAATTATGCCTCACTGAGTAACCCTCTCTACATACTCACCTGTATCGGTATTTACACGTACAACATCACCTTCTTTGATAAAAAGCGGCACATTCACCTTGGCTCCAGTCTCTATAGTTACCTGCTTAGATCCACCCGTAGCGGTATCACCCTTATTTCCTGGGGGTGCATCAATCACCTTGAAATTCATTTTAGGCGGCAACTGAATAGTAAAAGGATTACCATCAATAAACATCACAATCATTTCACTGCCGTCTATTATATAGTCAGTCATTTCACCAACATTTTCCAGCGGCAAAGTAAATTGCTCATAACTGGAGTTATCCATAAAAGTCATATCAGTACCATCATTATACAAATATTGGGCATTGCGATACTCCACGCTAGCCTCCTCAATCACCTCACCACTACGGAAACTAACTTCAAAAATTTTACCACTTTTAGCATTTTTCAACTTAGTTCTGGTAAAAGCGGCTCCCTTGCCAGGATTTACAAATTGATAACTCAAAATGATACAGGTATCGCCATTATATTTAATAGCTAAACCTTTTTTAAAATCAGCTGTAATCATAAAACTTCTAAATATTGTTGATAAGCCAGCCGGAGACTCCCCGATCAGCCGCGGCCATATTAGACAGATTCAAAGCATCCGTCAAACCAACACAGTTAAACTCACCAATTAAAGATCTTTATAAGGGAAAAACAAGACATTATTAATATCCTGATCACCACAAAGTAGCATAATCAACCTGTCCACCCCCAAAGCGTTGCCACCAGATGGCGGCAGCCCCATCCGTAAAGCCTCCACAAAAGACTTATCCACGTCGTAAAGCGGTTTACCCATACTTGCCCGCTCCTCTCTTTCTAGTGACAACCGCCGCTCTTGCTCAACAGGATCGTTCAATTCACTAAAAGCATTACAAATTTCCAGTCCAGCTATATAAACCTCAAAGCGTTCAGCCAAACGACCATCCCTCTCACATCTCTTTGATAAAGCCGCCATCGACACCGGATAATCATACAGTATCATTGGTTGCCCAAAACCGAGTCGCCCCTCTATCTCATTCATAAAAATCGCGAAAAAAGCATCCTCCCAAGTCAACTTGTCAAAAACCCCATACCCACGCTGCTCCGCAAGACTGCGCAAGCCCACATCATCAAAAAAGGTTTCCTCATCGACACCCGCAAACTCATTAAAAGCCTCCACTACGGTTATACGCCTCCAATCAGCCAGAACATCCACCTGCGCTGAACGCCCCTCAAACTTTTTCCAAAGAAATTTAACTAAAGCCTCGGTATCATCCATTATTTCCAGATAGGAAGCATAAGCCCTATACCATTCCAGCATCACAAACTCCGGGTTATGCCTCTGGCTAAAAGTTTCTTTATTACGGAAAGACCGCGTAATCTGAAAAATCTTTTCCAGCCCCCCCACCAATAATTTTTTCATGGCATATTCAGGAGAGGTGATCAAATACATCTCTTCTGACAATTTTTGATCAGCCGAAAAATCAGCCTCCAGCCGCGTCTGAAACACATCCAAATATGGCTCCATACCAGGCAATCGCACCAAAACAGGTGTATCCACCTCCACAAAACCTCGTTCCACAAAAAACTGCCTGATCATAGCCATGATCTGACCTCTTTTAATTAAATTATCCCTCAAAGAGGCGTTCAAAAGCATTTTTTGATAATTGGGGGCACTCGGCGTGGATATATAAAAATCTTCACAAGCCGCCAACTCCAACCACTTACCTCGAATAACAAAATTTTGCCCCTCGCCCCCGATGCCCACCTTTTCTAACACTTCCACCTCAACAATTGCCCCCACAATCGGCAAATCAACCGCCTCAACCACCACCCTGCCCGAATAATCCTGCAATATAAACCCTCTTTCCACCCCTCCAAGAACGCCACCGCCGGCTTCATCCCACACCCCCATCACCCTACCAGCCACCACCCGCCCCACTAAACTAGAACTACCAACTAAATCAGCGATATAGCTATCGCGCCTCGATCGGGCCGGATATTTTTGCCGTCTATTACTGTCCATAACTTTTCGTACTTATCAACATTTCTCCAAAACTTTTCCACCAGATTTATCACGTTTTCCACAAAATTTTACACTTTTCAACAGACTTATCCACAGTAATTACGATACTTTCACAGACGTAGCAAGGGCTTTTAAGCAGTTGTTCAATTCATCCACCCACTGAAAGCCCAAACTTTCCATGCGAATTTTCAATTTATTCCCAGAAATCATCCACTGATTATTATAATCCAACAAATTCATGATGTTTTCCGGTTTCACCAAATTACTCATATGTAAAATAACTTCCTTGTCTTTGGTTAAATAAACGCTTTCTGCCTTCACTCCAACTACACCCGCAGCTTTGGCATGCATTTTCATCTCTATCACTTTGAAAAAGTTCACTACCTCCAGCGGCAAATGGCCATATTCAGTCATTAATTCGTCTTTTACTTCTTTCAAATAATCCAGTGAATCAGCTCCAGATAATTTCTGATATACAGCAATTTTTTCCTTGGTATTTGTTATATATTTATCCGGAATAAAAGCGCTAATCGGCAATTCCACCATAATATCATCGGGCTCTTCCTCACGCAATACCCTACCAGCCTTCAAATCCTCCACCGCCTTGTTCAGCATGCGTATAAAATGGCTGACGCCAACCACATTAATCACGCCATGCTGCTTGGCACCAAGTATGTCACCAGCTCCACGGATTTCCAGATCTTTCATGGCAATCTGGAATCCAGAACCCAGTTCTGAAGCTTCCACAATGGCTTTGAGACGTTTTTTAGCATCCAGTTTTAACCTCTGCCCATGATACATGAAATAAGCATAAGCCTGACGTTTACTGCGTCCCACGCGCCCCCGTAATTGGTACAGCTGAGCCAAACCAAACTTTTCAGCATTATTTACTATCAAAGTATTGGCATTGGACAAATCTATACCATTTTCAATAATAGTCGACGACACCAACACATCAAATTTATGATCTTTAAAAGCCACTATTCGCTCTTCCAAATCGCCTGAGCCCAACTGCCCATGGGCCACTCCAAAGCGCGCCTCAGGGACCAAAACCCGTAATTTATCAGTCAAACTATCAATAGTCTGCACTCTATTATGCAAAAAATAAACCTGCCCCCCACGCTGCACCTCATTCAAAATCGCCTCTCGTACCAACCCCATAGAAAACCTTCGCACCTCAGTAATAACAGGCAAGCGCCCCGGTGGCGGAGTGGTAATAGTGGAAATGTCTCGCAACTTATTAAGAGCAATATTCAAAGTACGTGGAATCGGCGTAGCGGTCAGTGTTAAAAAATCGACATCAGCCTTCATTTGTTTAAACACTTCTTTTTGTTTCACCCCAAACCGCTGTTCTTCATCCACTATCACCAACCCCAACTCAGCAAAGACAATATCTTTTTGAAATAAGCGATGTGTACCAATAATGACATCTATTTCCCCCTTAGCCAGCTGCGCGACTATTTTTTTCTGCTCACTTGGCGATCGAAAACGTGACAACATCTCCACTCTGACCCCAAAAGGCTCCATGCGCTTTTTAAATGACCGATAATGCTGGTCGGCCAAAATAGTAATTGGTGAAACCACAGCCGTCTGTTTTTTGTTCAAAAACGCCAAAAAAGCCGCTCTCATCGCCACTTCGGTTTTACCAAACCCCACATCCCCACAAACCAATCTATCCATAGGGATTTCCCTTCCCATGTCATCCAACACATCCTTACAAGAGCGAAGCTGTCCTGGGGTTTCCTCATAACCAAAAGTCTTTTCAAACTCGCGCATTTGAGCCTCCTTGTATTTAAAACTCTGTCCCACCGCACTTTTTCTTTCTGCGTAAATAGCAAGTAACTCACGGGCTATCTGTTCCGTCTCTTTTTTAACTTTTTTAGTGATGGAATTCCATTCGGCCGAGCCAAGACGCGTCAATTTCGGTGGATTCTCATCAGCCCCAATAAATTTATTTACCTTATCCGCCTGGTCTATAGGTACAAATAATTGATCATTCTCCGCATAGGAAATTTTCAGATACTCCTTGGTCAAATCATCAATTTTACGCTGTTCCAGCCCGGCAAACAGCCCAATACCATGATCCACGTGCACCACATAATCCCCAGCTTTTAAACTGGCTAAAAAGTCCGTAAAAACCTTTTGGCTGGAAACATTTTTCTTTTCCTCCTGCAACAAAGACACGTCGCGATCCGACAACACCGCCAATTTAATATCTGGGTTCTGAAAAGCCTGAGGGAAATGATCATCCCCATCAGCCTCCAACAAGAAAATTCGAAAATGCCCATAACCAAACTGGCTCAAATCTTCATTATAAGACAAGCCATTTTCAGTTAAAACCGTCCGCATGGCATCACGATGTTTGGTCATAATAATAATATGCCAAGCCTCTTTTGTCTTTTCCTTCAAATCATTCACCAAATCATAAGCCCCACGATATTTCAGCACAGACAAATAATGCAAATGCAAATGACTGCTCTCATCTTCATTAAACGTCACAAAACTAGCCACCTGATTACGGGCATAAACATCATTAAATCCAGCATTCCAATCCTCATAAAATTCATCATATATCTCCAACTCATCCTCAACAATCAAATTATCCTTTCGCAGAGCATCCAAGAGTAAAGCATCTGTTTCTTCAAACAAAACCGGCCAAATTTCCAACAAATCCAGTTTTTCCTCAACAACTCCATCATTAGCTTCTAGATCATAGCTTTCTAAACTCTCCAGCTTATTAAAAGCAATATTTAAACGCACCGGAAAAGTAGCATTCACGGGAAATACAGATAAAGTATCTCCTACCCGAAAATATGTTCCAGGAATCAGCACAGGCTCTTCAGAAAGCTCGTAGCCCATAGCTATTAGTTTTTCATAAAAATCCATTAAATTAATCTCATCACCACGGCGCAATCGCACCATAGAAGCCTCCAGCCACTCCAAGTCCGGCATACGCTTCAAAAGCTCAAAATACGGCAGCACCAAACATCTCTCTCCACTTGTACGAATCAGCGACAAAAGCTGCATCAATTTTATCTTTTTCTGCCTCTCAATTTTACTAAATCCACTTGATGACAACCGGTTATCAAAGCCAATCGCCGGAGCCTGCTGCCAAACTTTTAAATCTCGAATCACAACGTCTGCGTCCCCAGGGTTATTAACAATCCATACACATCCACGAAGCTTTTTCTGATCGCGCAAAGCATCCACCACAGTAAACACTTTGGAAGAATGATTGGCCGATCCCGAAACGCTAAAAGACTTGCGCCGGTCTAACATATCCAAAAAACGTGCATTTAGCACAGTCGGTAAAAACCGTATCAGATTATTAAGCTTGCTCATCGAATATTATTCCGAAGCCTTATTCAAGATAACGGAAACATTATATCTTGAGAGGCATGATTATGTACATATAACTTTTTTCTGTTTCCTTGGTAACCCTGATTACAGCAGGAGACAGCTTGTCGTCAAGCTCTATTGTCACAGTATCAGCTTGAATAAAATTCAACGCATCCAATAAATACTGTGCATTAAGAGCAATTTTATTATTTTCTCCTTCCACTTTACCGCTTATTTCAGCCTTTTCTTCACCAACCTTGGTTTCATCAGTAGATACAGTTAACTTACCATCATTGGTAACAGAACACTTAATATTATTATTATTTTCCCTGGCAAACAAAGCTACACGGCGTACAACCAGAGACAGCTCATCAGTTCGAACATCAACCCTTGTTTTACTACTTTTAGGAACAATTTTCTCATAATCAGGGAATTTTCCCTCTATCAAACGGGAAATCATCCGAGTGTCTCCAGCTACAAACAAAATCTGATTTTTCGATACCGTAATCTCAATATCCTCTGCGCTTGATTTGGCAATAATTTTACCTAATTCAGCTATGGTACGAGCTGGAACAATAGCTTGCATGTTGAATTCTACAGGCTCTTTCAACATTAATTTTTTCTCAGCCAACCGATAACTGTCAGTGGCCACCAACTTAATGCTATCCCTGTTTAAATCAAATAAAATCCCGGATAAAACTGGTCGAGCCGTGTTGGTAGCTGCCGCAAAAACAGTTTGAGCTATTCCCAAATCAAAATCTTGCCTAGAAACTCGGAAAAACTGGTCTTTACTCACCGTTGGTATCAAAGGAAACTCTTCGGCTGAAATACCTTTAATTTTGGTTTGTGAGCTGGGAGCTTTAATTTGCAAAGTGTTACTTTCGTCCACAAACAATTCAACCTTTTCGTCCTTTAAAAGTGATATATAGCTCAAAAGAAGTTTGGCTGGAACGGTAATAGCCCCCTCAGCCTTAACCTCTGCGGCAATAAAACTTTGAATTGCTATCTCTAAATTAGTGCCTGCAAAATGGAGTTTATCCCCCTCTGCCTTCAACAAAACATTGTTCAATACTGGCAGAGTAGTATTTTGATTGATGGCTTTGCCAACGATATTTAAAGCGCTATCCAGATCAGACTGACTGCAAACGAGTTTCATACAAATTTCTTATAAACAAAGTCCTTGAGAAGCCCGCTCATTATAACTCCATCGCTCCCTCTTTCAAGTAAAGCTTCAGATTTCCACTTTTCAACAAACCAAAACCCCCAGTTAATAAACTAAAAGATATATTAATTTTTATTAATTGTAGAAATAGAGATCTATTTACTTTTTCTTCACTTTGTTGTGCATGATGTTTAAACTTTTGTGCCTATTCCACAAGATCTTTAGGCTTTATTCCAATGTCTTTGTATATCTGATCATTATCAAATCATGTCCATGTGGAAAAACTTACTTCTTGTGCAAAACTAGTTTAAAATCTCTGCAAAAGTATCTTTTTGCACCAATCATTTATGAACGATATTTTACCATCGGGTTCAAAAATCAAAAAATTATACACAGCCATGCTGCTTTTGACGCTTACAGCTCTATTTGTGACAGGAATTCTTGTTAGTTTGCATTTTAAAACAGCCGACACTGGCAGTTTTTGTAATCTTAATGATTATTGGAATTGTGATAAAGTTAATAAAAGTCCTTTTGCTGAAATTTTTGGTATACCAGTTTCTTTTCTAGGATTTGGCTTCTACCTTTTTTTCAGTGTTTTGCTTGTTATGAAACTGAAAAATTTTAATCTAGATAGATTGATTAAACCATTCAATACTAAACACCTACTTTGGTTGAGCAGCGGGATTGGCGTGGGGGGGGCGATTTGGATTTTTGCTTTGGAAACTACTTGGTCAGGCCCTCTACTACCCCTGGCTATACTAAAAGGCCTGATTTTTGTCGCGCTACAGTTATTACTATTATATAAATATAGGGGGAAAGAGTCTCCCGATCTAATACAGGCCGCTTTTCTACTCAGTCTTGTTTTAACCGGAGTCAATTTTTCACTTTATCTAAGCTTTATCGAGTTTTTTGTGTTAGAGGCTATTTGTGTTTTTTGTATCACACAGCAAATTTTAATTATATTAATCGCCCTGTTGAATACACAGGTTTTATGGCTTTTCAAAAATGAGCACAAATAAAAAAACAATTATCAGGCCACAAATAAATGGTATTACTTGGCCACGTATCGGTCTGGCTCTCGGATCCGGAGCTTCTAAAGCAATTTGTCAATTTGGGATATTGAAAAGAATTCAACAACATCAAATCCCCATTAGTTATGTGACGGGATCAAGCATGGGAGCTATTATTGGGGCGGCGTTTGCTTTGGGGCTTGATTTAGATCATGTTCTAGAAAAAGCAGTACATTATGCGGAAAAAACCAGCATTAACAGCCTATCTCAAATCAACCTACTGCATGAAAGTCTCTACAAAAAAGACTTTATTGATAATTTGCTAAGAGAGATTTTTGCAGATTTCACTTTTGAAGAATGTAAAATCCCTCTTACCGTAACAGCTGTAGATTTAGAATCTGGAAAAATAGTGCCACTCAACAAAGGTCTTTTAGTTCCAGCTGTAAGGGCCTCCACATCAATTCCTGGAATTTTTGAGCCAGTGCTTTTGAATGAGCGATATCTTGTAGATGGCGGGCTACTGGAAGATTGCCCCATCCCAACTCTCCAACAACAAAGTCAAAACGATTTAACCATCGGTTGCTATATCAAAGATCAAAAACATCGCCAACAAATTTCCGCCTATATATATAGTAAGTTTTATCGAAAAAAACCGCACGGCGGATTAGGAGGAAAATTAGAAAAAATTAAAACTGATATGCATTTACTGGGCGCCACGGTTCTACGATCATTAGACATATTACGTAGTGAAGTCTGGCAATACAAATTAGCTGAAACAAAACCAGATCTTCTTATTTCTATCAACATTGAACAGGTAGATTTATTTGATTTCAAAAAGGTAAAAGAGTTGATCAAAACAGGAGAAAAAGCTTTTGACGACCATTATCCCCAACTACAGTTATTAATTGAAGAAAAAAAGAAAGAGTTGAACAAGGGGGGTATAAATGGTAAGCTGCAAACGCTTCCGTCTACTCCAACAGACAAACAATAATCAACATACACATGCGTCGTTCTCTTATTTATCTCTTTGTCCTATCTGTAGCCGTTTTAGGTTTATCAGCCTGTCAACGCGCCGATAATTTATATGGCTATTCATTTCAGTCTGCTCACCTAACCTATCAAATATCTGGTTCCAGTACTGGTACTAGCGATGTTTTGATCAAGGGTGAAAAAAAACGCATACATAATGAGATTAAACAAAAAAAGCTGGATGGGACTGAGGCTGTTATTAACACCCTTTTAATACAGGATGGTGATAAACTTTATAGTCTCGACACAGAAAAGAAAACCGGCACATTGGTTAAGCAACCGTTTTACGCTGAATTAAAACAACTTTCACCACAGGAGAGACAGCAACGCATGATACTGGAAGCCGTTCGAGATGGCCGTTCCAGCGAAGAACAAAAAAAGAGTCCACCCACACCCGTAGGTACTGAAAACATTGCTGGTCAAACCTGTGATGTTTATGTAACTGATATGCTTCAAACCTGCCTTTGGCAGGGGGTACCGCTCAAAGGTGTCGCTTCACTGCCTGATTATGGAATTCAAACCGAAACAGTAGCTACTAAAATTGAATTAAATACCAACATAGCAGACAGTGAATTTGATATCCCCAAGGATTATCAAATTACTGAATTGAACTAATGCTATTTTTTGTACAACTAGGTGCTTTCCTCATCGTTTTTGTCTTCACGGCCTGGACGACCTATTTGTTGACCAAATATAAATCCGGCGTCGACATGGCCACCATCCGCTCCAAAGCCGAGCATCTTATCCGCCAGGCTGAGCAGGAGAGGCTTGATTTGGAGTCCAAAACTCACGAGCAGCTCAAGCGCTTTCAGGAGTCTTTTCAGGAAATCGAAAAACGTTATCAGTCGCAGACACAAAAAAGTGAAAAAACTCTACAAACACTAGAAGAACGCTTACAACAGCGAGAAGAAATTAATCTGCGTATACAGCAAGAGGTGGAGAGTCAACAATTAGAAATTATTCGTCTCGAGCAAGAAGTCGTTAGCCAAAAACAGCAAACAGCGCCTATTCTAGCACAGCTTTGTGGGATAACTCTGGAGAGGATTAAAGAGGAAATTGTACAGGCCCTGCAAAATGATCTGGAGTTGGCCCATGAAACCAGATTGAGCAAAATCTTGGATTATCATCGAGAGCACGCCCCTTCTATTGCTCAAAATATGCTGATTGGAGCTATTCACCGCTTCAGCGCCCCCACTTCTGTTGAGAAAAAAAGTCTAATTGTCCCTATCAACCGCAACGAAACCAAGGCCAAAATCATCGGACAAAATGGTGAAATACTGCGGTTTTTGGAAGATGAGCTGGGTGTGGATATTGTTTTTGATGATGCTAAACCTGGGATTTCTGTGTCACATTTCGAGCTGGTTAAAAAACATTTGGCCAGAGAGACTATTTTGAAACTGATCAAAGATCGCCAAGTCACCTTAGAGATAGCCGCCAAAAGACTCGCAGAAGCTAAAATAGAAACTAGGGCCATGTTGGTGGAAATCGGGAATAAAGTGGTTGCTAAATTAGATTTGGAGTATCGACACTTCCCTGCTGATTTTAAAGAAATTTTGGGGCGACTTAAATACCGTACCAGTTACGGGCAAAACATTTTGAAGCATTGTTTCGAAGTTGGGTATTTCACTTTGTTACTCGGTAATGAATTGGGGCTCAATCAGGAGATCTGTAAGATAGGTGGTTTTTTCCATGATTTGGGTAAGGCCATCGATCAGGAAGATGGGCGCCCGCATGATATTTTGACCAAGGAAATTATGGAGCGTTTTGAAATATTTTCCTGGGAGGAAATTCACGCAGCTTGGACACATCATGATGCTATTCCTATCGAAACAGCCGAAGCTTTACTGGTCAAAGCGGGTGACGCTATTTCAGCCGGCCGGCCTGGGGCCCGCCAGGAAACCATTGAAAAATATCTAGCCAGGGTTATGGCTATCGAAGCTATAGCTAATTCTTATGAAGGCGTAGCTAAAACCTATGCCATCTCTGGTGGCCGTGAGTTGCGTGTACTCGTAGATCATCAACGATTGGGAGATGATAATCTCCCCGAATTAGCCGGGGAAATAGCTCGTGAAATAGAACAAAATGTGGCATATCCCGGGCAGATTCGTGTTAATGTGATTCGGCGGATTCAACATCATCGTACCATCAAGGACAAAAACAAGCTTAAATCATCTAACGCATGAATTGTGATGTAGCCATTATCGGGGCAGGGCCGGCCGGCTTATCAGCCGCGATCTACACAGCCCGTGGCCAATTAAATACAATAGTTTTTGGTGATGAAACCAAAAGTAATTTGTACAAATCTCACGTCATCGCTAATTATTTCGCCTGCCCAGGGACACCGTCCGGCCCTGATTTAACCAAACTGGGTTTACAACAGGCTTTAGATTTTGGTGTAACTCACCATCGCCAGGAAATCACCAGTTTATCTTTGCTGCCAGATGGCAGTTTTGCCCTGAAAGACGGTGCCCAGGCAGAATATCAAGCGCGGGCCGTAATACTGGCTACTGGGCAGAGCTATGTTTTATCAGGTATTCGTGGGGAACAAGAGTTTACTGGTCGTGGCGTTTCTTATTGCGTGACTTGTGACGGAATTTTTTTCAAAAACAAATCGGTAGTTGTAATTGGTCATGGAGAATACGCGGCTGAAGAAGCTTTGCAGTTAACAGCCTATACACCATCCATAACCATACTCAGCCATGGCAAAGATTTTCAAATGGCAGAGACCACGCTGAAACAACTCCAATCCCATGGCATTCAGCTTTTACGCTCACCCAGGTTAACCAGTATAGAGGGAGATAAGAGTGTCAATAGCCTTAAGTTCGCCTCTCCCCTACCAGATGGACAGTCTGAGTTACCGGTAGATGGGGTGTTTATGGCTGTTGGTATAGCTGGTGCCAATGCTTTTGCCAAAAAACTGGGCTTGGAAATGGAGGGGAATTATATCAAAACAGATAAAGACGGCAGAACTAATATACCCAACTGTTTTGCAGCCGGCGATTGCACAGGATCGCCACCACAAGTAGCCTCCAGTGTTGGTAATGGTTGCAATGCAGCCTTGGCTACCATAAAATCATTACGCGGATTAAATAATTACATTCAATATCATTAGTCTATGTTTGGATTCGGCAAAAAAAAGCAGGAGAAAAAAGAAAATCATCTAGATAAAGTGGTAATGGGTATGATTGTTGGAGGCGCAATTGGGTCTGTTTTAGGCCTTGGGCTCGCGCCAAAAAAGGGCGCGGATACGCGAAAATATTTGGGCAAACAGGCTGGCAAAATGCTGCGCGGTGCGCGTGATGTGATACAGGATGCTGCTCAGAAAACACAGCAACCAGACCACAAAGGGAATTTATCACGAGATCCACGCTTAAGTGCAACCAGGTCTTTTGGAACCAGGTCTATTCCGGATGAAAAATAAAATTTACGAATGGCTAAAAAGAAAAAGAAAAAAGCAGCAAAGCAAAAACAAGCCCAACAGCATCACCAGAAAAACCAGGGTGGAGCGGGTCATCATGTCAAACCACACCATCCATCAGGTGCTGCTGTTAAAATCCCCCATCCCACTGAGCCCAATCGAACAGTAGAAACCACTTTCTCCAAAAAGCTGGAAAAAGTGGTGCGTGATTTTGAGCAAAAAACACGAGCCAGATGGGCCAAAATGCCGGTTATTCTGCTGGGGATGCCAGCCGAGCATGAACGGGTACCTGGTCAAAAGCGTTGGAGAAAACTTCACGCTGATCTCAAAAAAATTTCCCTACAGGGCCTCTGCATCATCGTGCTGGCTTTCAGCGCGGTTGGTATTGAAGCGCTCTCTCACAACAGGGTCTTTCCACGTATTAGCGTGGGGCCACACGCTTTGGGCATGATTCCATTGGATCAATTGGGAAGCGTCTGGGATAAACGCATATCAAATTACCAGAACGAAGCTTTTGTTTTCCAATATGAGGGGCAAGCCATCTCTTTGCCACTCATACAGCTTCAGATTGTGTTGGATAAAAAAAGCACTTTATCCAAAACCCCAGTTTTTGATTTTCAAAAAAACAACTTCCTACAATTAGTTTGGCATGGTTTGTTTGCCCAGGAAGTACCACCGGTTTTTCATCGTGACGATCGAATTATTTTTCAAGAGGTTGAAAAAGCCTTACATCTTGATCAGCAGCGTGCCCACTCAGCAACTTTCATCTTGGACGATCAGAAAAAACTGGCGCTGGTTGGTGAACAAAATGGTATTATCATTAATCAGGCTATACTCAATCAAGACATCGAACAAAATTTAAACAGCTTATCAAAAGCGCCCATTGCTATCACCACCCTAACTGAATTACCCGCAGTATCATCATCAGATCTGCAAAAATTCCAGCCAGACTTACAGGTTAAATTAGAAAATCAATTACTAATAAAACACGATGGCCAAAGCTGGAAGTTCCGGCCGCTTGATTATTTGGCAGATCTTTCTTTTCGCCGTGAAAATGATCAGGTAATTATCACCGTACCGGAAACTCTATTTAAAGTGGGTTTTTTCACAGAAATTTTTAAAAAAATCGAAAGAGATGTTTCCAATTTGAAAATTTTTTACAATGAACAAAATCAAATCATCTTTGAAGGACAGGCTAGGGACGGGCTGCATGTGAATCGACCAGAGTTACGCGCAAATTTGGAAATGGCTATCAACTCTCTGGACAGAGAAATCACTTTTAACACAGAAGTTACCAAAGCAGAGTTAAATATCGATGAGCGC
>CAZGSD010000005.1:42206-48226 GCA_964528305.1 uncultured Candidatus Peribacteria bacterium
CCGGATCCAGAGTTAGGGCTTTTTCAATATTGTTAAAAGCTGGCTCCATCTCTTCCAGTAAATGATAAATTCTGGCCAGACTGTAAAAACGGCCGGCTCTATTGGGATCCAGCTCGATTGCTTTTTCATAATTATCCCTGGCCTCCTGATATTTTTGTTGATGAAATAGGGCTAATCCCAGATTACTAAAATAAACCGGGTCATCATTAACCGCCACCACCAATTTGCGATAAAGCAGTTCCGCTTTGGCAAATTGCTCCTGATGCAAATATATGGCGCCCAATTTAGCATAAGATTCCAGGCGCGAAGGATCCATGGCTATGGATTTAATATAAAGCTTTTCAGCTTCCTTGGCCTGCCCCTTTTTCATCTCCTGTTCTGCTTTTTTGAAAAACACTGAACCTTTGACTCGCAGCCTAGGGTCAATAGTTTCAGGATCTGGAATCATCTCTTTGGGCGTAACTTCATGATCCTCACGCGTGAGCTTGCCTGGTAAATGAAAGCCTTTTTTCACCACCATTTTCCCAAACAGGGTGGCTTTTTCCAGCAAATACCAGCGGCGAAAAAAAATCAGCATTACTATGAGTAAAACCAGTAAAGCCAATAAAATATCCATCATAAATTTAAAATAAAATTCTCCAGCAGCAGCCGGCTATTCACATTAGTTTCAGATAATTTTTTCACCTCCATTAATTTATCCAGTTTGACCGTAACGACGCGTTGGGCCTCTCTATCAGCATTGGCGGTAGCTATTTTTAAATCTTCCCGAAAAACCATAAAAGCTATTTCCAGAAAAATCTGTACCAACAAAGGATCGGGATGTATCTGAGCAATCAAACTAAAAGCGGCGGCGACATCATGATTGGCCAAAAAGTTTTTAATCTGTTGATAAATGTCTTCATAAGCCTGAAAGTGCTCACTGGTTTCCATTAATTTAATGGCTTTTGCAATGCGCCCTTGTGCTAACTCCAACACGCGGTAAATTTTTTTTTCTTCAGCCAGGCGATAGCGATTTTTTAATGCACTAAACATGTCCTGATTGGACATCAATTGAAAGTCCAGCCTGCGCACACGGGAAAGTATTGTCTCTAGCAATGCCTTTGGGTTGGAAGATGTGAAAATAAACATCACTTTACTTGGTGGTTCTTCCAGAATTTTCAACATGGCATTGGAAGCTTCTATCGTCATGCGGTCTATATCCTCGATCACTAATATGCGTCGTCGACTATCACCAGTCATTTGCAAATTCATCATTACATTCCGAATATCGACAATTTTAATGCTTTCCACTTCCGGACCCGCCTGCAGCAGCAAAGTGTCGGCATGTACACCTCGGTCTATCAAGGCTCTGAGCTGATAAGACTCCTCTTCATTCAACCCCTCAGTTTGTATGGCCAAAGCAAAGGCTTTTGCTATCGCGAGCTTTCCCAGGTCAGCTGGACCGGCCAGTAGGTAGGCATGGGCCAATTGGTCTCGCTGCAAATCATTAGACAGCATTTCCAATTGCTTGCGATGCCCAACTATATTGTTGAAAACAGAAGCCATAAATAGATATGAAAACATCAGCAGTTTATACTGGCCGGCCGGGAAAGTCACTGAAAATAGCTTTGGAAATCTGCATAAACGCTGTAAAATTCTCGAGTCCAATTAGTCATTCAAAAAATGAAACAAAAAGTTTTGATGGGCCTACTTGTCTCCGCCATACTCCTCGCAGGATGCCAGAGCCAGAAGCCCTCCACACAAAGTTATGGTCAAGGCAATTCCCAGTCCCCCACAGTCAATATTAATCAATCTAATAATTTACCCATGCAATTACAGCCAGCCAAATCAGGTGATACAATCGCCACTTTGGACACATCCAAAGGAGTTGTCAAAATTAAACTATTTACCGAACAGGTGCCGGAAACCACCAAGAATTTTATAGAATTAGCCAGAGCAGGCAAATATGATGGAGTCCCCTTTCACCGCGTTATCGAGGATTTTATGATTCAAACCGGAGATTTTACCAGACAAAACGGCACTGGTGGTTACAGTTACAAAGGCCCAGACACTACTATAGATGATGAATTTTCAGAGGATTTACGTCATTATCCTGGCGCCGTTTCTATGGCTAATAGCGGACCCGACACCAATGGTAGCCAGTTTTTCGTAGTGACCGCTGCTTCTGGTACTCCACATCTGGATAATCGCCATAGTGTTTTTGGCCAGGTGATAGAAGGCCAGGACGTCGCCGAAGCCATCTCCCGCGTCCCCACCTCTCCCGGCGATCGCCCCCTGGAACCACTACTAATTAAAAAGGTCACCATTTCCACACTGGAATAAAGGAAGCACGACAGCGATATTACAGGAGTAATTCCAGTTTTCTCCCTATAGCCATAGAAGTTGATTCACCAAATAAAGAAAAAGTACATATCTCGCCGACTTTGGGGTAGGGGCCCTTCGGAGGCGAGATGTGTACTTTTTCTTTATTTGGTGGGCTCTTACAACGCTGTCTTCGCCTTGGCCACAACCGCTTTAAACACCTCAGGATTATGAACAGCCAATTCAGCCAGGATTTTTCTATCTACAGCTATCTTGGCTTTTAACATTCCACTAATCAATCTGGAGTAGCTCAAGCCCTCTGCTCGGCAGGCGGCATTAATTCTAGTAATCCAAAGTGATCGGAACTGTCTTTTTTTCAATTTGCGTCCGCGATAACTGTTCTGGCCAGCTTTGGCTATAAAATTCTTAGCCCATTTTACGCGGGAAGAGGCTACTTTGGAGTAACCCTTCACCATGCCTTTCAATTTATTGTGGCGTTTTTTTGTCGCTACGCCTCTCTTTACACGTGTCATAGTTTTTCTCGATTAATATAATTAAGCTAATAATTTGCCTATCCATTTGGCATCACTGGCAGAAGCAACCTTTCCGGCTCGATTAACTTTCTTCTGTCTTTTAGATTTATTCACCAGTAAATGTTTCTTGGCGGATTTAGTGAATACGAATTTACCTTTTCCGGTTTTCTTCACTCGTTTTTTCAGTCCGCTATGGCTCTTTTTCTTCATATAATTAATGTTTTGATGGAATTAATACCATGTTAATTGAATTTCCTTGTCTTTTGGCGGGGGCTTCTACCGCGCAGTGATCCTTCACCCTCTCCATAAAAGCCTGTACTTTTTGCATGCCCAGATCATGATGGGCGGCTTCACGGCCCTTGAACATCAGATTTACCTTGACGCTATTGCCCTCGGAGAAAAATTTGATGGCCGTATTGGCCTTGATATCCAAATCATGTTCATCTATTCGCAAACTCAGTCGTATGGTTTTCATCTCGGTCTTTTTCTGCATGCGTTTATGTTTCTGCTCGATTTTGCGTTGTCGATAAACAAACTTACCAAAATCCAGCAATTTGCAGACCGGAGGCTTGGCCAGCGGGGCAACTTCCACTAAGTCCAGTTCCCTTTCTAGCGCCATTTTTAGGGCCTCTTCGATGGATACCTCACCCATTTGCTCGTCGTTCTCGTCAATCAATCTGACCATCGGAACGCGTATCTGGGCATTTACACGGTGACTTTTACTTATAGATAAAAAATTATGAAATAAATAACCTCGCCAATCTCGAAAACCCCAAATTTCCAAGGTCAGCACGGGCAAATATAAAGGCAAACAAGCCTAAAAGTCAAATTAAATTTGGAATATTATACAACGCTAAGTCAGTCGTAAACGTGTTTAGAAAAATTTCACAAGTTTTTAACATTGATTTAAGCTATAAAAGTTATGTTGATGCTGAACCGACATTCAGGTTGGTACATTGACATCTAAAATCCAAATCTAATCACCATCATCTAACAGGAGTCATCATGAAAACCAATTCCATGCGCCAGTTGCACAAACCTCTCCAGCTCATGATTCTCGGCTTTCTCTGGGCGGTGCTGGCCATCTTTATGGTCGGCTGCAGCCAAGAGTCTGTAGTTAACGTGCCCGATCAGAAGCCGCAGCCCGAGCAGCGCTGGGTCGCCAAGTACGATCTGCCGGAGGGGTGGGCCGTGCGGGAGGATAACGATCAGCAGGCCTACTACGCCGAGGCCAAGGGAGGCTTGGTGGGGCTGTCTACCAGTAACGGTTATGGAGGAGACAATCCTCTTTCACCCCAGCAAGCTCGTGATGAGCGCTATCAAGAGCTTTCTTCCGGTTGTGCCACCAATCCAGATCAACAGTTCGTAACCTGTGATAAAGGCATCCATAAAGAAGATCAGCAGGTGGCCGAGATCAAGGTCTTTCTGCTGCAGCGCTATGGAGAACTTTTCGATCCCAATCTTCAGGCTACTGAGGCCTACTGGGAGAGGGAGGGTGAGAAACACTCCATGCTGCTCCTCGGTGATTGGGAACAGGCTCGCCCAGCACTCGATCCAGTCGTGCGCACGCTGCGCTATATTCCAGCGCAGCCTTGAAGTGAGATTTTCAAGGGATAAATCGAACAACAGTTGAAGAACTGAAAGGAGCTCAATATCATGTTTCGAGTCATCAGGCTCTGTCTGTTTTTCTCAGTCCTGCTGTGGGCTTGGCCGGCGGCGGCCGTCGAGGATGGTTTCTGTCTGGACATGCGGTTGACGGATATTCCCATCGGAAACTTTCGCCAGCCGCTTCACATGCCCATCGAGCCCATGCGCATCACCCAGGGGTACAACACCTCTCACGAGGAGGGCTTTTGCCAAGTCAGCAAGGTGCAATACTCTGCCACTAGCCGCTCTTGTCAGGGGCAAATCATCTTGAAGGGCCATGATGGTCTGGATCTGCATCCTCGCGGTGCGGCCGCGGGTGATCATGACGTCATGGCCGTCCAAGGCGGCAAAGTGGTGGCCTCCCATTCGCGCAAAGCTTTCGGCGGCTGGGGGGAGTCCATCATCCTGGCTACCCGAGCTAATGCTTATTCCGAGGAAATTCTCACCTTTCACTATCACCATTTGTACGAAAACAAAGAAGGTGTGACCAGTCGCCGCTTCGGTCGCTGCGAAACTGTGTCCGAGGGCCAAACCATCGCCAAAGAGGGGGGTACCCCTTATTGGCCCACTCATCTGCACCTGACCATTCGCCGCTGGGACAATCTGGCGGAGCTGCAAAAGCAGATCAAAGACAATCCCAGGGGCTTCTACGGTAACGGCTACAGCTACGGCAACAACGCCCTGCTGGCCAATTATCTGGATCCAGAGGGGCTGCTCTACGACCACTTCCGGGAGTTTCAGGAGGACAAAAAGGACTTCACCACCTGGCAGTGGAGCGATACGGTGGTACGCGAAATGCGCGCCCAGGGCTGGTTTTTCGGCAATTTCGATGGCAGTTTTGGGGTGGACGAGGAGGTCGCGCGCCGCGAAGCGGCGCGCTGGTTCAAGCAGGCTCTACGCCTGCCAACACCCTCTTCCTCGGTCTCCCCACATTTCCAAGACCTGCCGGCCAGCGATCCCGACTTTCTCTATGTACAGGGCTTGCTGCAGGACACGGCCACGATTCGGGTGATCAACCCTGAGCGCAGCTGCACCGACAGCGGTCGCAACTTCTGCCCCGAGCAAAAGTTGAATCGGGCCGAGGCAATCAAAATGATTGTCGCCGGCTTTTACCAGGAAGCTTTCCTGGAGCTGTACAACAACTGGGTTTGGCGGGCCAGCCTGTCCGCCGCCACCCAGCTGCTCTCCCGTTTCACCGATGTGAGTCCCTCCGACTGGTACGCCCCCTATGTCTATTTTGCCTGGCAAAACGGACTGCTGGGTGGCGGCGCCAAATTCAACCCCGGTCTGCCTATCAGGCGGGCCGAGCTGGCCAAATGGCTGGTGATGGCACATCAGAAGCGTTTCGGCGATAGCGGTGGTATTTGTTCCAGCATGACCTGCGGGAATGGATACTATTGTGACGAAGCCAAACGTCAATGTCGCGTTATCCCGGGCTGCGTGCCTTGGGAGGATCAGCCCTGCCCTCTGGGTGGTGGCTATCAGTCCGATGAGGAGCTTCCTCCCACACCACCGCCGCCCAATCCCGGTGAGCCCCCA
>CAZGSD010000006.1:0-47784 GCA_964528305.1 uncultured Candidatus Peribacteria bacterium
TGCTGATAATTATCCATGATGGCAATCAAAGCACGCCCCATCGCCGCACAGGTGTCATTGACGGTATGACAGAAATATTTTTGCCCATCTTTATCACGATATTTGATATTGAAACGGCGAGCCTGAAAATCAGTGGTATTGGTATCAGTACCGAGCTCCATAAACTCTTGCTGCCCAGGCAACCACCCCTCAGGATCGATTTGATGTGCGGAAGCATGATATCCCGCATCACCAGTACATTTTTGCACTAATTGATAAGAAATCTCCAACGACTGCCACAACCATTCATTAATAGCGAGCAATTCAGCAAAAACCTGTTCAGACTGATCAGGGCGACAAACCACATTCATTTCTAATTTATCGAATTGGTGAACTCTCTTGATACCACGAACATCACGCCCCCATGATCCTACTTCACTGCGAAAACAAGGCGTATAAGCAAACACCTTCCGCGGCAACTCACTTTCTTCCAAAACCCTATCCATAAAATAGGCAAAATTAGCCGGCTCTGACGACCCGACCAAATTTAACTCCCTCCCTTCCTCTAAATAATCACCTTTAATCTGATACACCTGATCTCGCTGCTCCGGAAAATGAGACGTCCCATATAATACGGTATCTTTGACCATCAAAGGCGGATTGATAATAGTAAAACCACGTCGCAGCAATTCATCAAACAAATACCGCTGCAAAGCGTATTGCAAAAGCGCCAAATCACCAGTCAAATAAGTAAATCGACTACCGGAAACTTTGGCTGCCTGCTCCATATCAATCACCCCCAAAGACTGTCCCAAATCCAGATGATGAATCGGTTTCACCAAAGCTTCATCCCAATGTTTAGAGCGCACAGGCATTTCCGCCTTACTCATCACATCCGTTTTTTCGACATACCCTTGCCCAGCGACCCAGGCCTTCAGCACTACATTATCCTCTTCACCTTTGCCAAAAGGCATTGCCTCCTCCGAAACCGGCAAATTAGGCATCCAATTCAAATATTCCTGCCAGGCTGCCTGCACCTCTGCCAAACGCTCTTCCATTCCCTGCATATCTTCTTTGAGCTTTTTCACCTTTTCTACTGTAGCGCTATCCGGCTTGCCTTTGATATTGGACAATTCATTACGCTGCGCTCTCAACAAATCAATCTGTGCTATCAGCGAGCCCCTCTCCGCATCCAATTTCAACCAGGCATCAACATTGGCCTTTTCAGGATTACTCCGCCCGGCAGCAATAATTTTCTTGAGATAATCTGGATTCGACCGTATCACTTTTGTATCCAACATAGGTAAAAATAATTAAATCTATCTGATTAAATACCACGGGCCGGATAGTACTAGAAACACCGTTTTATTTCAAATTAATTGCCTTTTACAAAACCTTAACACTACTCTAAAATAGGCTCACGTCAGTTTAGAAAATAATATCAAAACAATGCTAGCAATTTGTTCAGACAGCCTACGTGGCTACGGTTTAAATCGCGTCTTCGAATTCGTTAAAGAAGCCGGATTCGATGGTATCGACCTCAATATCGATCCCAAAAATTTCGATAGTATGGATACCGATTATATCAAAGGCTTAATCGATCAATATCAAGTCCCCGTTTTGGCCATCTCCACTCCAGTTACCGGCTCAGCCAAAAAAATCGAAGGTGCCATTGCAATGGCCAAGACCCTCAACTGCAAAGTAATAGTCATACAACCTCCGAAAATTTTCGATTTCCAATACGCCAACTGGCTCAAAAACGAAATTCCCAAAATACGCCAAAAAGAAAATATCTCCATCGCCCTGGAAAACGCCCCAACCGAAAGCTTCCTCGGCATCATTCCCGAACACTCCATGAATAATGTAGTAGATTTGAAAAAATTCAAACATGTCTGCATAGACTCCACCCGCATCGCTTCCAAAAAAGAAGACCTCATTCGCATTTACAAAGCACTCAAACCATATTTGGTGCATGTACATCTCAGCAATGTCAAAAATGGCATCCCTTACAGCCCGCCAGACAGTGGCATTCTTCCTATCGAAAGCTTCCTGACTAAACTAAAACAAGACGGATTTCCCGGCACTATTTCCATGAAAATCAATCCTAAATTCCTAGAATTGGGAGATGACGAAAAAGTATTAAAAAGCTTAAGCGAATTAAAAGAATTCTACCAAACCTACTTCACCAACATCAAAACCGTCAAAAGTAGCGACTAAAGAATATACACAACCTTAAATAAGTTTAGTCAAGCGAATTATTAACCTTGACCATAATTATTTTTGACTTCTGCTCTCATCGACCTATACTAGCCCCAGGCTGTCAGATATAGTATTTGCTGAGATTCCGGGCATATCATACAACATGATTATGGCGATTTAATTATTGCCACACCCCGGGACCGCTTCAATTACTTTCGATTGTGTTGTTGGAGATAGCACCCCTTGATTTCTTAGGCCGTAGCCACAAAATCGAGGTTTCTATTCCAGTTATTTTAAACACACCATGCCGAAAAAATCTTCCACCACCAAAAATAAAAAATCTGCCGGCAAAAAAGTTGCTCCTCTTAAACAAAACTCCAAAAAAGCAGCTCCCAAGAAAAAATCACTCCCCCAAAAAAGCAAGCAACTCAGCAAAAAGAAGGTTGTTAAAAAGCCAATCGCTAAAAAAGCTCCTAAAACCGTCAAAAAGCTTCAAGCGAAAATCAAAAAACCAGCTGTTAAATCAGCTCCTAAAAATATTAAAAGCAAATCAGCAGCCACGCCAGTAAAAGCGAAAAAAGCCGTTACCGCCGTCACTAAACCATCAAAAACTAGCGCCGCTGTTAAAGTTTTGAAAAACGAGCCTAAAAAACTCGCCAAGACCTTTTCTTTGGCCGAAGAAGTTTCACGCCTACTCCCCAAAGAAAACATCATCATGAAAGAGTCTTCCAACAGGAAGTATTTCAATGACCGTATCGACAAAGACATCGTTCTCCCCAACTTAATTGAAATTCAACTCGATTCTTATCGTTGGTTCCTGGATCAAGGTATTCGCGAATTACTAGACGAAGTCTCCCCAATCACCGATTTTTCCGGCAAAAAATTGGAATTGCAATTCTTGGAACACGCAGTAGAAGAGCCAAAATATGACCCTGAAACTTGCCGCCTAAAAAACCTCACCTACGAAGCCCCACTCAAAGTACATGTACAATTGATCAACAAAGAAACGGGTGAAATCAAAGTGCAAGATGTGTTTCTAGGCGCTATTCCTCTCATGACACACAAAGGCACTTTCATTGTTAATGGTATTGAAAGAGTTGTGGTGTCACAAATTGTACGCTCACCAGGTGTTTTCTTTTCCAAAAACAGTGGCATGCAAAACGCTTTTAGCGCCAAAATCATCCCCAAGCGTGGAGCCTGGCTGGAAATCGAAACCGATAAAAAAGGTATTATCAGCGTAAAAATCGATCGTAAAAGAAAAATCCCAATTACTTCACTTTTAAGAGTATTTGGTTACGCCACAGATCAGGAAATTCGCGACCTCTTTCAAGATTTAGTTAGCGATCCAGGTCAGCAGGATTACATTCTCAACACCCTAGAAAAAGACGCCACTAAAACAGTAGAAGAAGCATATCAGAACATTTACAAAAAAATCCGCCCAGGTGATTTAGCTACTGCCGAAAACGCTAAAGCCACAATTCAATCCATGTTTTTTGACTATAAAAAATATGACATGGGCCCAGTGGCTAGATACAAACTGAATAAACGATTCAATCTAGAAACTCCCAACACCAAAGAATTCCATTCTTTTCAGATCAAAGATCTCATTCTGATACTCAAACATTTAATACAATTAAACAACGGCATAGGAGAAGAAGACGATATCGACCATCTGGCCAATCGCCGCATCAGAGCTGTTGGAGAATTAGTACAAAACAAATTCCGCGTTGGTCTGCTACGTACTGATCGCATCGCCAAAGATCGCATGACAGTAATGGATTTGGAAACTGTAACTCCCACTCAATTAATCAACTCTCGCCCAATTACCGCCGCTTTACGTGAATTCTTTGCCAGCTCACAACTGTCACAATTCATGGATCAGACCAATCCCCTAGCCGAACTAGCTCACAAGCGCCGTCTCTCTGCCATGGGACCAGGTGGTTTAACCAGAGAAAGAGCCTCCTTTGATGTTCGCGACGTACATCCATCTCATTATGGACGCATCTGTCCAATCGCCACTCCCGAAGGTCCAAACATTGGTTTGATGCTACATTTAGCGACTTACGCCCGCGTTAATAAATATGGCTTCATCGAAACGCCTTATCGTGCCATGAATGACACTATCAAGGTCGGCGACATTAAAAAACTCAAAGGCAAAAGACTTCGATCCGATTTAATCGACCCCCAATCTGGAAAAATCATTCTGCCCAAAGAAACTATTCTGGATGAAAAAGCTCTAGATAAAATCCGCAAACTTGGCGTTGAAGATATTCGCGTATTTAAACATATTACCTCTGATGTTCGCTACTACGCTGCAGAAGAAGACAATGAAAAGGTAATAGCTCAGGCCAACACCGCCCTAGACCAAGAAGGACAAATTATCGATTCACTAATCTCCGGACGACAAAAAGGCGAACCCGAACTGGTACCGGCCAAAAATATCACTCACATGGATATTTCGCCCAAACAGATTATCTCAGAAACAACCGCGCTTATTCCCTTCCTAGAACACGACGACAACACTCGTGCCTCCATGGGTTCCAATATGCAACGCCAAGCTGTGTCACTAATCAATCCAGACGCCCCGATCATCGGAACCGGTATGGAGGAAATAGTAGCCAAAAGCTCCGGGCAAATCTATCTGGCTGAAGACAATGGTACCGTTTCCTACACTGACGCTGAACAAATCGTCATCATCTACGATAATGGTAAAAAATCCATTTACAAACTCAACAACTACGTCCGCTCCAATCAATCCACCTGTATTCATCATCGAGCACTAGTCAAAAAAGGCCAACGAGTCAGCCGCGGTGATGTGTTATCAGATGGTCCAGCTACCGAACGAGGTGAATTAGCTCTTGGTAAAAATGTCCTAGTCGCCTACATGGCCTGGAAGGGTTATAACTTTGAAGACGCCGTTATTATTTCCGACCGCATAGTTAAAGCCGGCTATTATGATTCAGTACACATTGAAACATTTACAATCGACGTACGCGACACCAAACTCGGCCCTGAAATTATCACACGAGATATTCCCAATGTCGGCGAAGCAAGACTAAAAGATTTGGATGAAAACGGTATAGTACGCATTGGTGCCAGTGTACACGAAGGTGACATACTTGTTGGTAAAATCACTCCCAAAGGTGAAACCGAACTATCAGCTGAAGAAAGACTGCTTAGAGCAATCTTTGGAGATAAAGCACGTGACGTCAAAGACACCTCACTACGTTTACCTGGCGGTGAAGGAGGAAAAGTCGTTGGTGTACAAATTTTCTCACGATCAAACGGCGATGAATTACCAACCGGAGTCAATCAGCAAATCAAAGTAAATGTAGCACAAACCAGAAAAATCTCCGTCGGTGACAAAGTGGCGGGACGTCACGGAAACAAAGGTGTGGTATCAGTGATAGTTCCACAGGAAAACATGCCATTCTTGGCAGACGGTACACCTATAGACATTATTTTAAATCCACTTGGTGTATCTGCCCGTATGAATATCGGACAGATTCTAGAGGTACACTTGGGTTGGGCCGCACATAAATTAGGCTTCAAAGTAGCCACCCCCGCCCTCAATGGTGTCAAAAACGAACAAATTCATGAAACACTCAAAAAAGCCGGCCTACCTGAAGATGGCACAATACAGTTATATGATGGTATGAGTGGCGAACCATTCGACCATAAAACAACAGTGGGTATAGCTTACATAATGAAACTATCCCATCTAGTAGAAGACAAAATCCACGCGCGTTCCGTCGGTCCATACTCTCTTGTTACCCAGCAACCTCTTGGTGGTAAAGCTCAACACGGTGGACAGAGATTTGGAGAAATGGAGGTTTGGGCTCTGGAAGCCTATGGAGCAGCTCACACCTTACAGGAAATGCTGACCATCAAATCCGATGATATTTATGGCCGCGCCAAAGCTTATGAATCTATAGTTAAAGACGAACCGATTAAAAAACCAAAAACTCCAGAATCATTCAATGTTTTGATTCGTGAGCTACAATCCCTCGGACTTTCTGTCAGATTTGAAAACACTCAAGTCGCAGAAGAAGACGAGTACGAAGGCAATCCCGACCTGGAAGCAGTACCCGAATTGGATGAAGCAAGCCGTGCAACCTTAGCTATTGAAACTGAAATCAGTCAAAAATTAGCTGCTGAAAACACTGAAACAGACGATATAGACAAACATATCTCCGGCATGGAAATAATGTCTGATCAAGATATGGAAAATGTGGAAATTGATGAAATCAAGGAAGGCGGAGATCCAGCTGATCTAACTGATTTTGCAGCCATGGATGCTGGAGACGTCGCTTTGGATGAAATAGACGATGTGCCAGACGACGTATTAAGTGAACTCGAAGCCAACTCTCCCGATGATATTATTGGCGAAGATCTCGATCTTCCCGACCTGCCCGAAGATAAAGAATAATTGATCATTTATCTTTCCTGCGGCCCCCACCAATCATTAACTCACATTCATCAATGACTTCCAAAGACAACACACAAGCAGTTTACACACCACGTCAAAGTAAAACTCACAACGATATTTTCGATAAAATCGCCGTATCGGTAGCTTCCCCCGAGGAAATATTGTCATGGTCATTTGGCGAAGTTAAAAAACCAGAAACCATCAATTATCGCACACAAAAACCAGAAAGAGACGGTCTTTTTTGTGAAAAGATTTTTGGCCCCACTAAAAATTGGGAATGTTATTGTGGAAAATACAAACGCATCCGTTACAAAGGCATTATCTGTGAAAAATGCGGTGTAGAAGTCACACACTCTTCAGTACGCCGATCTCGCATGGGACACATCAAACTCGCCGTACCAGTAACACATATCTGGTTCCTCCGCTCCACTCCCTCTAGAATAGGTCTTTTACTTGATCTCCCTATCAAGGCCATGGAACAAGTAGTATACTTCGCAGCCTACATCATCACAGAAGTAGACGAAAAAGCTAAAGAAGAAGCCAAAGAACAATTAAGCAGTGAATACAAAAATCTGCGCAAAAAAATCCAAGACGAAGCCTCAAAAGCAGTTTCCGAAGCAGCCAGTCAAAAAGATAAAAGCCGCGTCGACAAAATCGAAAAAGATGCAGCTCAAAAATTGGATGAATTAGACGAACAAAACAAGAAAACCAAAGATCAATTGGAAGGCATTCGCGTCACAGCCATCTATTCAGAACTGGAATATCGTGAATTATCCACTAAATTTGGTCAAATCTTTAAAGCTGGCATTGGCGCCGAAGCCATCCGCCATATCATTCAAAATATCGATCTGGCCAAACTGATCAAACAGCTCGAACAAGATTTCACTAAAAGCAGTGGGCAGAAACAGAAGAAAATTATCAAAAGACTAAAATTAGCTGGCAGTTTGCTCAAAGCAGATATTAGCCCTGAATGGATGGTTATGACTGTTCTACCTGTCATCCCACCAGACTTGCGCCCAATGGTACAGCTTGACGGTGGACGCTTCGCCGCCTCCGATCTAAATGATCTGTACCGACGTGTTATCAACCGCAACAATCGTCTAAAAAGATTAATGTCCATCGGTGCCCCAGAAGTTATTTCCAGAAACGAAAAACGCATGCTGCAAGAAGCAGTCGACACCTTGCTCAACAATTCCGCCCGTGCCGGCAAAACCGTCTTCAACTCTGGTGACAAACGAAAACTACGCTCCCTATCCGATATGCTTAAAGGTAAACAGGGCCGATTCCGCCAAAACCTGCTTGGTAAACGCGTAGACTACTCTGGTCGTTCTGTTATCGTGGTTGGCCCATCCCTACAACTTGATCAATGTGGACTGCCTAAACAAATGGCGCTGGAATTATTTAAACCTTTTGTAATAGGCCGATTGATCAGTGATGGACACGCCCACAACATTAAGAGCTCCGAAAAACTTATTCAGCAAGGCGTTAGAGAGGTTTGGGATATTCTGGACGAAGTTACTAAAAACCGCTACGTACTGCTTAATCGCGCTCCAACACTACATCGTCTAGGTATTCAAGCTTTCAAACCAGTTTTGGTAGAAGGAAAAGCTATTCAAATCCATCCCATGGTTTGTACAGCCTTTAACGCGGATTTCGATGGTGACCAAATGGCCGTACACGTACCTTTATCCAAACCTGCTCAAGAAGAAGCTAGAACATTGATCGCATCAAATCGCAATTTACTAAAACCATCTGCGGGAGAACCAATTGTTACACCTGTACAAGACATGGTACTGGGATGCTATTATCTGACTAAAGAAACACCAGACAAAAAAGGTACTGGAACCAGCTATGCCGACATTAATGAAGCTTTATTAGCTTGGCGTTCAGGATATTTACATCTACAGTCCAAAATCAAAGCCAGATTCCGCGGTCATATGCACGAAACCACACTGGGGCGACTCATTTTCAACAGTTTCCTACCAGAAGAACTTCCTTACTACAATTTCACCTTTGGTAAAAAACAACTTACCAGTTTGCTCAACGATGCCTTCCTGATAGTTGGTAGCGAAAAAATAGCTGAAATTGTCGATCATCTGAAAAAAATCGGCTTCGAATTCGCCACTTATTCTGGCCTGTCCATCGCAGCGTCTGACATGATCATCCCTGAAAAGAAAGACATTATCATCGACCAAGGGTCAGAGACTATTAAACAAATTAACACTCTCTTCCAAAACGGCTTAATTACTGATAATGAACGCTACCATCAAACCATCAAAGTTTGGACACAAGCCAAAAATGACATCACCAAAATCATGGTGGACAGTATCGATCCAGAAAACAACCTGCATTACATCATTAATTCTGGCGCTCGTGGTAACTGGGGACAAATCACTCAGCTTTGCGGTATGAAAGGCTTGGTAGCCAACCCATCTGGTAAAACCATTGAGCTTCCTATCAAATCAAACTTAAAAGAAGGTTTCAACATTTTGGAATACTTCATTGCTACTCATGGTGGACGTAAAGGAAAATCCGATACAGCTCTTAAAACAGCGGAAGCAGGACATCTTACACGCCGTCTAGTTGATTCAGTACAAGATATTATCATCAAAGAATACGACTGTGGTTCAACTCATTCCCATTTAGTCACAAAAGTAGAATCCGATCGTATTGGTGAAAAGATGGAGAACCGCATTTATGGACGCGTACTAGCTGAAGATATTTATGTCGGCAAATCCAAAGAACCAATCGCCCGCAAAGGTCAAGAAATTGATCGCCCAATTCTCAAAAAGATTGAGGAAAACAATCTAGAAGAAGTAAAAGTACGTTCAGTTATGACTTGCCGCACTCGTGGAGGAATTTGCGTACTATGCTACGGCCGAGATCTAGGTACTAACAAAACCGTCGAACCAGGTACAGCCGTCGGCATTATCGGAGCCCAATCTATCGGTGAACCAGGTACGCAGCTGACCATGAGAACCTTCCATATGGGAGGTGTAGCCTCAGAAGAAGGAGACATCACCCAAGGTTTGACCAGAGTAGAGGAATTATTCGAAGCCCGTTCACCAAAATTCCCTGCTATTATGTCCGAGCTGGATGGTGTTGCTATCATCGAAAACAAGGGGGTACAGCAAACAGAAATCACTGTCACTACTGAAGAACCAGTTGAAGTTGACCACTTACTTATCTCCGACCTGGAAGCCACCGTTAAAAAAGGTGACGCCGTCAAAGCTAAAGAAGTTATAGCCAAATCAACGTCCAGCAAAAACGTTATTCGCTCTGAATTCAATGGTAAAATAGTAGAAGTAAACACCAATCATGTCCGCATCCGTAGTAGCGAAAATATTTCCGCCACTTACAAAATTCCTTTTGGCAAAACCATCAAAATTCAGAACAAAGCCAAAGTGAAAAAGGGCCAACCCCTGACTTCTGGCCATCTCAATCTGCGAGATCTGATCAAATTAACTGACATTTACACCGCACAAAAATACATCGTATCCGAAGTTCAAAGCATTTACGCTTCACAGGGACAAACCATCAATGACAAACATATTGAAATCATTGCCCGTCAAATGCTGTCCAAAGTGCGCATTCTCGACGCTGGAGGCACTTCATATCTACCAGGAGAAGTCGTTGACATTCTAGAAGTAGAAAATGCCAACGAAAGAATGGAAAAAGAAGGCAAAAAAATTGCTTCCATGGAGAGACTTTTACTCGGTTTGACTCGCATCTCCCTGCATACAGAAAGCTGGTTGTCTGCGGCTTCATTCCAGGAAACTATCCGTGTACTAGTCGAAGCATCCACAACCAACAAAGTAGATCTATTAGCGGGTTTAAAAGAAAATGTCATTATTGGTAAACTAATCCCCGCTGGAGAAACCTATCGAAAACGAAATCCTATGATTCTGCCAGAAGGCGTCACAGCAGCAACAGAAGCACCTACTGACACCAGTGAAAAACCAAAATTCTATCCCGTCATCTAAAATAAAATTTACTTGCAATATACATAACCATTATGTAAATTGTTGCGGCCACACAGATGTGCGAAGCTTGCGTCTAAAGAAATACGAGCTAAATCTTTAATCCACATTCAACCACTCATTACTCATGCCAACTATCAATCAACTAGTCAGAAAGCCACGTAAAGCTAAACTCAGAAAAAGCAAATCGCCAGCTCTACTAAACACGCTCAATACTCTGAAAAACCGCTCAGTTTATAATCCTAGCCCGTTCCGTCGTGGTGTATGCGTCAAGGTAGGAACAATGACTCCTAAAAAACCGAACTCCGCTCTGCGTAAATTCGCCAAAGTTAGATTGACCAATGGTATTGAAGTCAACGCCTATATCCCTGGCGAAGGACACAATCTACAAGAACACAGTGTAGTACTGATTCGTGGCGGACGCGTTAAAGACCTTCCCGGTGTACGCTATCATATCGTTCGTGGAATACTAGACACTCAAGGCGTAGCCAATCGCAAACAAGCACGTTCACGCTACGGAGCTAAAAAGCCAAAATCCTAAACCACACAGCCGCGCAAAGCTTGCGGCTGTGAAATATGAGTGACGACCTTTAGTCCTTTTATCATACTTTATCATAATTCCAAGCCTACCCATCATTAATTAAACACCATGGCACAGAAAAGACTAAACATCATCCCTGAAGGATCTTCCGCACTGCAGGAAAAATTCATCAACTGCTTAATGCATGATGGTAAAAAAACCACTGCTCAGCGCATTTTCCGAGACACAATGACTATGATTGCAGCCAAAGGTCACAAAGAACCAGTTAAAATCTTTGAAAAAGCCCTAGAAACCATCAAACCAACTCTAGAAGTTAAAGCTAAAAGAATCGGTGGCGCAGTCTATCAAATACCAATGGAAGTAAAAGCTAACCGCCAAGTTACTCTAGCTATCCGCTGGTTACTAGGAACCACTCGTGCCAAAAGAAATGCCTCTATGGCCAAGAAACTATCTGATGAATTAATACTAGCATCCAACGGAGAAGGTGCCGCCATCAAGAAACGTGACGACGTTGTAAAAATGGCCCAAGCCAACAAAGCTTTCGCCCACTACGCCAAATATTAAACTTCAAAAAAGCCCCCGCGAACGCGGGGGCTTTTTTTTTGCGCCAACACACTCATTAAACTATAAACACCAGAAGTTCTCGCATCAACTTGACTTCAAGAAGATAAAACTTATAATGGCCGAGACTTTTGACAGTCGCCAAATTTTATCTTTCAAATCCTCTAATTCAAGTACAATGTCCAACTTCGATCTCAGCAAACTCCGCAATTTCGGCATCATCGCCCATATCGATGCCGGTAAAACAACCTGTTCCGAACGCATACTTTTTTATACCGGTAAATCCTACAAAATAGGTGAAGTACATGAAGGTGAAGCCACCATGGACTGGATGGAACAAGAAAGAGAAAGAGGTATTACCATCACAGCAGCAGCCACTACCTGTAAATGGAAAGACTACCGTTTCAATCTGATTGACACCCCCGGACACGTAGATTTCACAGCTGAAGTAGAACGTTCCATGCGTGTACTAGATGGAGGTGTCGTTGTTTTCGACTCTTCCCAAGGTGTAGAACCGCAAACCGAAACAGTATGGCGCCAAGCCGATAAATATCATGTTCCACGTATAGCCTTCGCCAACAAACTAGATAAAATCGGTGGAGATTTTTTCATGACTCTGGATACGATTTGGGCCAGATTATCCAAAAGCGCAGTTGCTATCCAATTACCAGTTGGCATCGAAAACAATTTTCACGCCATTATCGATTTAGTAGAAGAAAAATGCTATGAATTCGAAGGAAAGCATGGAGAAACAATCAAAGAAGTAGCTATTCCGGACGACATGAAAGACAAAGTCACCGAATATCGCAATACCCTCATCGAAAAAGTATCAGAAACCAACGACACCCTCATGGAAAAATACCTGGGTGGTGAAACTATTAATAATGACGAATTAAAAGCAGCATTGCGCCAAGCCGTACTCAAAGCTCAAATATTCCCTGTTATGTGTGGATCAGCTTTAGCCAACAAGGGTGTACAATTGGTATTGGATGCCGTCATCGCTTACCTACCATCCCCGGTCGACGTCGGAATGATCAAAGGTAGTAACCCAGACACCGGAGCCGAAGAAACTCGCCGACTGGTAGACGAAGACCCCTTCTCCGCCCTGGTTTTCAAAATTGCTACTGACCCATATGTCGGGAAAATCGCTTTCTTCCGTGTGTATTCAGGTAAACTGGAATCCGGCAGTTATGTCACCAATATGAACAACGGCCGCAAAGAACGCATCGGTCGTATTCTACAAATGCATGCCAATCAACGCGAAGAAATCAAAGAAGTTCACGCTGGAGATATTGCCGCACTAGTAGGTCTCAAAGACACTTTGACTGGAAACACCCTGGCCGATGAAAATCGCCCCATCATTCTGGAATCAATCGACTTCCCAGAACCTGTGATCAAAATCGCCATCGAACCAAAAACCAAAGCCGATCAGGAAAAAATGGGCATGGCACTACACAAATTGGCTGAAGAAGATCCAACTTTCCGTGTATCAACCGATGAAGAAACCAGCCAAACTCTGATCGAAGGTATGGGGGAACTGCATCTGGAAATCATCGTTGATCGTATGCGCCGCGAATTTAAAGTGGAAGCCAATGTTGGCCAACCACAAGTAGCATATCGAGAAACTATTACCAACCAAGTTAAATCCGAAGAGAAATACGCCAAACAATCTGGTGGTCGCGGTCAATACGGCCATGTACTGATCAATGTAATTCCACAAGAACCAGGCAAAGGCTATGAATTCGTCAATAATATAGTAGGAGGAAAAATTCCACGTGAATTCATCCCAGCAGTAGACAAAGGTATACAAGAAGCCATGACTCGCGGTATACAAGCCGGCTTCCCTGTCGTCGACGTAAAAGTTGAACTTTACGATGGTTCATACCATGATGTGGATTCCAACGAGTTAGCCTTCAAAATCGCCGGCTCTCTAGCTTTCCAAAAAGGATGTAAATCAGCCAGCCCCATCATCCTGGAACCAATCATGAAAGTAGAAGTCACTACTCCCGATGAATATTTTGGTGATGTAATGGGCAACCTGTCTTCTCGCCGCGGACAAATCTATGAAACTACCAATCGCGGTATGGCCAAAGTAATTATGGCCTATGTACCACTAGCAGAAATGTTCGGCTATGCCACTGATCTCCGCTCTATTTCTCAAGGCCGAGCCGCCTACGCCATGGAATTCGCCCGCTACGAAAAAGTACCTGGAAATGTTGCAGAAAAAATTATTTCCGAACGCTCCAAAGGATAAATTTAGACCTGGCTTTTTCGCAACTTAGTAAGCGTAAAAAAAATATTGCAATCAAAAAACTTTTACGCTAATATCACGGGGCACTTGTCCCAGGACAACTATATTATTTATAACTCTTTAACCCTATGACTGAAGTCTTTCAAAGAAACAAGCTCCACGTCAACGTCGGTACAATCGGCCACGTCGACCACGGCAAGACCACTCTGACCGCTGCTATTACCTTCTACTGTGCTGAAAGGGGTAGAGCGCAAGCCCGCCGTTACGACGAGATCGACAAAGCTCCAGAAGAAAAAGCACGTGGTATTACAATCAACACTTCACATCAGGAGTACGAATCAGACAAGAGACATTATGCTCACGTAGACTGTCCAGGACATGCTGACTACGTCAAGAACATGATTACCGGTGCCGCTCAGATGGACGGTGCAATCCTCGTTTGTTCTGCTGCCGACGGACCAATGCCTCAAACTCGTGAACACATTCTGTTGGCTAAACAGGTAAACGTTCCATATATAGTAGTATTCCTGAACAAAATGGATATGGCCGATCCAGAAATCGCCGACCTGTCCGAAATGGAAGTTCGCGACCTGCTCACTAAATACGGTTACGATGGTGCTAACACTCCAGTTATTAAAGGATCAGCTCTCAAAGCTTTGGAAAATCCAAAAGATGAGGCAGCTACTAAATGTATTCAGGAATTACTGGATGCTTTGGACACTTACATCCCAGATCCTGTTCGTGAACTCGACAAGCCATTCATGATGGCCGTAGAAGATGTATTCTCCATCAAAGGCCGTGGTACAGTTGCCACTGGTAGAATTGAAACTGGCATAATCAAAGTAAATGAAGAAGTTGAAATCGTTGGTATTCGCGACACTCGCAAAACAGTTGTTACTGGAGTAGAAATGTTCAAAAAGCTACTCGACCAAGGTCAAGCTGGTGACAACGTTGGTTTACTCCTCCGTGGTGTTGAAAGAGAAGACATTGAAAGAGGTATGGTTTTGGCCAAATCAGGCTCCATCACTCCTCATACTGAATTCGAAGCTCAGGTTTACGTACTAACCAAAGAAGAAGGAGGTCGTCATACACCATTCTTCAAAGGTTACAAACCTCAGTTCTACATCCGTACAACTGATGTAACCGGAGACGTTCAACTGCCAGCAGGTGTAGAAATGGTTATGCCTGGTGACGACATCAAAATGACTATCACTCTCTCCGTACCAGTAGCTATCAACGACAATCTCCGCTTCGCTATCCGTGAAGGAGGCCGCACAGTAGGAGCAGGTGTCGTAACAAAGATTCTCAAATAATACACTAGTAATCAGTCTAATTTGCGCCACCCCAGGGTGGCGCAAATCGGTAAACTCTCTCTCCAAATTCATATTACAGCAAGACAATGGCAACAACAGCAGCAGTCAACAAGCAGAAAATCCGCATCAAAATTCAGGCTTACGATCACAAAATATGTGATGATTCCGCTCGTTTGATTATCGATACAGCTGAAAGAACAGGTGCTATCGTTGCTGGCCCAATCCCCCTCCCTACCAAAATAGAGAAAATTACCGTTAATAGATCAACCTTCGTTCACAAAAACGCTCGCGATCAGTTCGAAATTCGTACTCACAAAAGATTAATTGACATCACAGAATGCACTCCTAAAACAGTAGATTCATTAACTAACTTAAATCTACCAGCCGGAGTGGATATCGAAATTAGAATGCTGCAAAAAGAAGATTAAAATTTTAATCACAAACAGGTTCTAGTTTATGTTACTTCAGGTCGCGGGCCCTTTAGTCCTGCTACCACAATCCCCTAAACGGGATGTAACCTCTAAAACACTTATGAAAGGAATATTAGGCAAAAAACTGGGAATGACCAGAGTAATAAAAGATGACGGCAACTATATGCCAGTCACTATCATACAATGCTCTCCCAACACTATTCATCAATTGAAAACCACCGACAAAGACGGCTATAACGCTGTTGTTTTGGGGTTTGATGCTAGGAATAAACCCACAAAGACCAAGAAATTTTATTATCTACGCGAAATTCGCGTCGATGGTGAAGAGCAATTGGAAAAAGGCAAATCTGTGGAAGTATCAAGTGTTCTCGCCGAAGGCGACGCTATCAGCGTAACTGGCACCACCAAAGGAAAAGGGTTCCAAGGTGTAATGAAAATGTGGAATTATCATGGAGGTCCACGCTCCCACGGTTCTCACTTTAAACGCGAACCAGGTTCTGTGGGCGCACGCGCTAAGCCCGGTAAAATACATGTCGGCAAAAAAATGGCCACACATATGGGTAGCGACACTCAAACTCTCAAAAGCACTATTGCCTATATTGACGCTGAAAATCATCTAGTGGGTATCAAAGGCCCAGTTCCAGGATCAATCAACTCCTATGTCACTATTAAAAAACTTGCCTAAAGCAAATTGACCAAAACTTAATTTCGAAATCACTCAATACTCACAACAATGGCAAAGATAACTATCTACAATCAGCAAGGCAATAAGATCAAAGATCTGGAAGTACCAGCGGCAATGTTTGACCTGGAATTCAATCAGGATTTGGTACAACAGGGTTTGACACGTCAACTAGCAAATCGCCGCTTAGGTATGATTGCTCACGCCAAAACTAAAGGCGAAGTGGTTGGCGCAAAAAAGAAACCTTTCCGCCAAAAAGGTACTGGTGGCGCACGTCAAGGTGCCACCAATAACCCACACCAACTCGGTGGAGGTGTAGCCTTCGGCCCTAGAAATGTTAAAAACTATCGGCAAGCTATGCCAAAAAAACAACGCCGATTGGCTCTGTTCTCAGCCTTATCTCAAAAAGTTCGTGAAGACAAGGTAATAGGTTTAGACAAATTTGATCATGACAATGTCAAAACCAAAAATGTCGCAGCCCTGATTCAAAAACTTCCAGCACCAAAAGATCTACTGATTGTCCTACCATCACAAAACGAAATCCTCAGTAAATCAGCCCGCAACTTACCTAATGTTAAAACTATACTAGTAAATTATCTGAATATCGCTGATCTACAGAAATTTGATACAGTTCTATTTTTAGAAGAAGCCATTAATAAAATGGACAATATTTTTACTTCCACGAAATAAGCTAAATAATCCGCTCAAACAATGAACGCACTCAACATCATCCGACAACCAGTAATTACTGAAAAAGCCTCATTATTACAGGAACAAAAAGTCTACGCTTTCTGGGTCAATCCAAAAGCCACAAAAATCGGGGTAAAAGCCGCTTTGAAACAAATTTATGGGGCTGACATTGCCAAAGTTAGAATGGTTCGTGTATCACCAAAATTCAGAGCAGTCCGCAAAGGTATTCTCAATAAACGCAAAGAAACCTTAAAAGCTTATGTCACTCTAGCCAAAGGCGCCAAACTCGATTTGAACAAATTTGAAAAAACTGAAAAAACCACTGAAGTAAAAATCAAAGCCACTGAAAAAAAACCAGCCTCCCAAAAAACAGCAGCTAAGTCTAAAAAAGATTAATCAATATAGTTTATAATCCCACACGCCCGTGCCAGTAAAAAAGTTTAAAGCAACAACCCCAGGTAGAAGAAACATGAGTGTTCTGGACTATTCTGTTATCACAACGAATAAACCAGAAAAAAGCTTAGTTGTCGGTAAACGCAGCCATGCCGGCCGCAACAATCAAGGAAAGATCACCGTACGACACCAAGGTGGCGGTCACAAAAAGCTATTACGCAAAATTGACTTCCGCCAAAACGATAAAATCGGTATCCCCGCCAAAGTTGTTAGCATTGAATATGATCCAAACCGCACAGCTTTAATCATGTTAACCGTCTATGCCGACGGAGAAAAACGCTATCATCTAGCCCCAGAAGGCATTAAAGTTGGCGATCAAATCATCACTCAAGATCGAGCGAAAATCAGCCCAGGAAATCGCATTATGCTCAAACACGTTCCTAGTGGATATAACATATTTAATATTGAACTGGAACGAAATAAAGGAGGCCAAATAGTCCGTTCCGCCGGATGCCGTGCCACACTAGTAGCTATCGAAAAAGACAAAGCGCAAATCCAACTACCATCTGGTGAAATACGCGTTATAGATAAAAATTGTTTTGCCACTCTGGGTATCGTCAGCAACGTCGATCACAGTCTGGTTAAAATAGGAAAAGCTGGACGAAATCGCTGGCTAGGTATCAGACCATCTGTCCGCGGTAAAGCCATGAACCCAGTTGATCATAGACACGGAGGTGGTGAAGGTAACCAACGCTGCGGTCTCGTACACCCAGTCACACCTTGGGGTTTACCAGCCTTAGGTGTAAAAACCCGCAAACGAAAGAAATTCAGTGATAGTTTCATTGTCCGACGTCGCAATGGAGCAAAATTACAAAAATAATTCAATCACTTTTAAATCACACTCAAATGTCCAGAAGTTCAAAGAAAGGCCCATACGTAGACCCTAAACTACTCAAAAAAGTCAATCTGCTTAACGAAAGCGGCCAGAAAAAAGTGATCAAGACCTGGTCCAGAAAATGCACAATTTCTCCTGAATTTGTAGGCCACACCCTGGCCGTACACAATGGCAAACAGCACATCCCCGTCTATATCACCGAAGAAATGGTAGGAAACAAGCTAGGATCTTTTGTTCCAACCCGCAAATTCAAAGGCCATGGTGGTAAACTGGCTGCAGCCACAGGCGCAGGAAGTGGAGCTGTGAGCAGCACCAACGCCCCCAAATAATCTATCTACTTTAATTAACTTAAAGCAATGAAAGCAATACTCCGAGCAGCCAGAATAACTCCTAAAAAAGCCAACCTTATCGCTGGAATGGTGCGCAAGCGCCCAACCAGCGAAGCTCTGGAAATCCTCAAATACACTCCCAAAAAAGCTGCAGAATTACTGCACAAACTTTTGTCCAGTGCTGTAGCCAACGCCGTTAGCAACTTCAAACAAGACGAAAAATCACTAGTTATTAAAGAAATTATCGTCAACAAAGGTCCAACCTTAAAACGAGGTGTCCCAGTATCCAGAGGTCGCGTATATCCAATTTTAAAAAGAACATCTCATATCACTATACTTCTAGACGTCCAACAACCAAACGCTGAGGCTGACACTGCCGCAACCAAAACCGATACTCCAGCTAAAAAAGCCAAAACTACTAAATCTGTTAAATCTGTAAAAAGTAAAAAAGCTCCCGCTTCTACTCAACAATAATCATAATCACTAATTATTCTCCTCCCATGGGTCAAAAAGTAAATCCAATCATCCAAAGAATCGGCATCATCCGCACCTGGGACGCCAAATGGTTTGCCCCTAAAAAGAAATTCGCCAAATTTCTGCATCAGGATATAGCCATTGAGAAAATCATCAACAAAGAATTAGCTGATGCGGGTATTGGCCAAATCGAAATTCAAAGAAACGCCAATAAAGTAAATGTTATTATTCATACTGCTAAACCAGGTACTATCATCGGAAAACAAGGCGCGAATGTAGATGTATTGAGAGATAAATTAAAAAAAGCTTTTAACGAAGATTTCATTGTTAGTATTCGAGAAATTAAAAAACCAGCTCTCAGCGCGAAACTTCTTGCAGAAAGTGTAGGAACACAAGTAGAAAAACGCGTTTCTTATCGCCGAGCCTGCAGAATGGGTATAGAAAAAGCGTTAGAAGTTGGCGCAAAAGGTGTAAAAATCTACGTTTCTGGCCGTCTCAACGGTGTAGAAATCTCCCGCAGTGAGTTTTTCAGCCAAGGAAAAATCCCTCTACACACCTTCCGCGCCAATGTAGACTACGCCCTCTATCATGCTAAGACAGAATACGGCATTATCGGCGTCACAGTATGGATATACAAAGGTGATGTCTTCAAAGCCAAAGGCGAATATATCAATAACGAAGAATAAGCTTAAAATTGATTGACCTAAACGTCAATCAATAGTAGATTTCACAGGCCCCAATCAATCAGCATAATCACCCTCAGAAATATATGTTCGGACCAAAGAAAAGCAAATACAGGAAACAACAACGTCTACGTGGCAGCGAAAAAGGCTTAGCTACAAAAGGGTTTCGTCCAGCTTTCGGTACTTACGCACTCAAAGCTATGAATGGGGCTGAAGTAACAGCTCGTCAAATCGAAGCCGCTCGCCGAGCTATGAGCCGCTACGTACAAAGAGGTGGGAAAATCTGGATCAGAATATTCCCTCACAAACCTATCACTCAAAAAGCCGCTGAAGTCCCCATGGGTTCAGGAAAAGGCTCACTGGATCACTATGTTGCAATAGTGAAAAAAGGAACTGTTTTGTTTGAAATGGATGGAGTTGCTCCAGATATAGCCAAAGAAGCCATGAGACTTGCTGGTCAAAAACTTCCTATCAAATGCAAGTACATCAATATCAATGAAATTTAGACTTTTATGAAAATCACCGACATCAGACAATTAAGCTTATCAGAACTTAGCAAAGAAATTGATAAGGCCCGCCAGGAACTACTCAAATTAAAATTGCAGGCTGGTAGCGCCGATTTCAGAGAAACTCACAAATTTAAAACTATTCGAAAACTGATAGCCCAGTTGCAAACTGTTAAACACGCATTAAGTAAATCAGCAAATTAATACACCCTTTATATGGTAAGAAGTAAAAAAGGCACAGTGGTAAGCGATAAAATGGATAAAACCATTGTCGTCATCGTCCACACCTACAAACTGCATCCTAAATACAAGAAACGCTACAGAATTTCCAAGAAATTCCACGTCGATAATCCAGGTAATCAATATAAATCCGGTGACACAGTCACTATTTATGAAACACGACCTCTCAGCAAATTAAAACGCTGGACAGTCGTAGAACCTCAAAAGAATTAATCAAGAACTATAAAATCCTTATATGATACAGTTAAGATCAATGGTCAATGTAGCTGATAACTCTGGCGCCAAACTGGCTCAAGTCATCATGGTTATGGGAGGACATCACAAAAGATACGCTCGATTGGGAGATATCGTTGTAGTCACCATCAAAAACGCCGCTCCTAAAGGAGCCGTCAAAACTCATGCCGTAGAAAAAGGTGTGGTAATCCGATGCCGCAAAGAAACACGCCGTAAAGATGGCAGTTACATCCGTTTCGACGAAAACGCTATAGTGATCATCAATAAAGACAACGAACCTAAAGGCACTCGCGTATTCGGACCAACAGGCAGAGAACTCCGAGACAAAGGTTTTCAAAAAATTATCAGTCTAGCACCAGAAGTGCTTTAATCGCTACTAATACCGTCAATCAATATTATGAAATTAAAAGTCAACGACACAGTCATGGTGATAGCCGGAAAAGACAAAGGAAAGTCTGGCAAAATTATGAAAATCGATCGTAAAAATAGTCGCGTCACAGTAGAAAAAATCAATATGCTGACCAAGCATGTGAAAAAAACCTACAACCGCCCCGGAGAAAAAATAACTTACGAAGGATCACTGTCCGTTTCAAATGTTATGGCCATTGACCCAAAATCCGGTAAACCCACTCGCCTTTCTTACAAAAAACTCGCTAATGGCAAAAAAGAAAGAGTAACTCAAAAGTCACAAGTATCTTTCGACAATATCAGCACTAGCACAGCCACTCCAAAGACTAGCAAGAAAAAGGCCAAATAACCGCACTAATGTAAATTACCATCATGTCTAAAACACTTAAGCTAAAAGATAGATTCCAAAAGGAAATAGCACCTGAACTGCAAAAAAGTTTAAAAATCAAGAATATTAATGCTGTTCCAAAACTCACAAAAGTCATCCTCAATGTAGGTATAGGCAAGATGTTAGCTGGCGGCAAAGATTTCTCTGAAATAGAAGAAAACGTTAAACTAATCACAGGACAAAAACCAGTTGTAGCAAAATCACGCAAAGCCATTTCCAACTTTAAATTACGTGAAAATCAGCCAGTTGGTATTAATGTCACCCTTCGTGGAAATCGCATGTACGACTTTGTCTCTAAATTC
The DNA here is from genome assembly GCA_964528305.1 of uncultured Candidatus Peribacteria bacterium. Taxonomy (GTDB): domain Bacteria; phylum Patescibacteriota; class Gracilibacteria; order UBA1369; family UBA1369; genus CAZGSD01. Next base: position 21,909 of record CAZGSD010000006.1, read on the forward strand.
GTCAACATCGTCCTACCACGAACTCGTGATTTCCGCGGCATCTCCACACGCAGCTTCGACGGCCACGGCAATTACTCACTAGCAGTAAAAGAACACACCGTCTTCCCTGAAATCAACCCAGACGACATTATCAAAATGCATGGCCTTCAACTAACTTTTGTCACCACTGCCAAAAACAACGAAGACGCACTGCATTTACTCAAAGCTCTAGGATTTCCTTTTCAGGAAAAAAAGGAAAAAAGCACCAAATAATATTAATCACCTAAATTTTCTTCACTTTAGTCACAATGGCCAGACTCTCTCTAAAAGTTAAAACCCAGAATCTCAAAACAGCTTTCCTGAACACTCTAAGTAAAGGAAAACTTCCTAAATTTCCGACACGCGTTTACAACCGCTGTCAACTCTGCGGCCGCAAAGGAGGCTATATGAGAAAATTCGACATGTGTCGCATTTGCTTCCGCGAATTAGCCAGAGATGGAAAAATTATGGGCGTAAAAAAATCTTCTTGGTAGATAAGCGCGCCAATAGCGCTTATCAAATATGAGTTAAATCTTCAGTCCTTATCAAATCTTATAAAAAATTTCACCTCTCCCTAATCCCTCTACTATGTATACAGACCCAATAGCCGACCTACTAATCAGAATCAAAAACGCTGCCAGAGCTAGAAAAGAAAATCTTTCAGTACCATATTCCAAAGTAAAGGAAGCCATACTGGAAAATTTGAAAAAGAAGCATTTCGTGGAAAATTTCGAAATCAAAAAACACGAAAATTCTGCTCATCGATCACTTTTTATAACTGTCAGCAACGCCCACCGCGATTTAGAAGTTAAACGCGTCAGCAAACCTGGACAACGCATTTACGTCAAAGCTTCTGAAATCAAAAAAGTAAACGGCGGACTAGGTGTAGCCATTATCTCTACTCCAAAAGGCATTATCAGCGGCGAAGAAGCTAAAAAAATGAATCTAGGTGGAGAAATGATCTGCGAAATATATTAATCGATTATAAGCTAAGCAACTCACAACCATGTCAAGAATTGGAAAAAATCCGATACAAATACCTGCCGGCGTCACCATTACCATCAACGGACACACTATCTCCGTTAAAGGACCAAAAGGTGAACTGACACAAAACATTCACCCCAACATGAAAGTCGAAGTGAATGAGAATCAAATGACAGTCAGCCGTCCAAATGATTTAAAGTTAAACAGATCATTACACGGGCTTACCCGGTCATTGCTGAATAACATGGTAGAAGGCGTTACCAAAGGATACGAAAAACAACTGGAAATCCTGGGAGTGGGATATCGCGCCGCCATCGCTGGAAATAAACTCACTCTGAATCTGGGCTTTTCACATCCGGTCGAATTCACTGCCCCACAAGGTATCAGTATCGAAGTCGATAAAGACAAAAAGAATATTTTGATTATCAAAGGCTCAGACAAACAACTGTTGGGTGAAGTAGCTGCCAAAATACGCTCCTACAAAAAACCAGAACCATACAAAGGAAAAGGTATACGCTATGTAGGTGAATACGTAGCTCAAAAAGCTGGTAAAGCCGCTGGTAAAGACAAATAATCACTGTTAATATAATTATCTTCGCTTACCTATCACATCCTCTAATATCATGAAAAACCATAAAATAATCAAACTGGAGAGACGAAAAGCCCGAGTCAAAGGGAAATTACAAGATGGCAAACCACGCCTAATTGCTTTCAAAAGCCTGCAAGCCAATTATCTACAACTATTTGACGGCAAACAGGGAAAAACTCTAGCTAGTACATCTGATCTAAAAGCCAAAAAAGGCAGCAAATTAGAAAAGGCCAAAGCCGTCGGTATAGAATTAGCCCAAAAAGCCAAAGCTTTAAAAATCGATGAAGTAATCTTTGACCGCAACGGTTACAAATACCATGGCCGTATCAAAGCTATGGCAGAAGGAGCTCGTGAAGGTGGTCTCAAATTTTAAACAATCTACCAAAACAATTAATTCACTAAAGTAATGAATAAAAAAGGCCGCGCACCAATCAGAGATGTTAAAGAATTTGAAGAAGAAGTAATTCAAATTGACCGTGTAACCCGTGTAGTAAAAGGTGGACGCAGATTACGTTTCCGCGCCACAGTGGTTATCGGCAACAAAAAAGGCAAAGTTGGAGTAGGTATCGGTAAATCAACCGAAGTAACTGGCGCTATCTCCAAAGCAATTGCTGAAGCAAAGAAACATTTGATTGTCGTCCCAATGGCCGGACAAACTATCCCACATCGCATTAAAGTAAAATTCAAAAGCGCACGCATTATGTTAATGCCTGCCATTCCAGGTACTGGTATTAAAGCCGGTGGCAGTGTTCGCAAGGTTATCGAATTATCTGGAGTTAAAGACGTAATGGGTAAATGCTTCGGATCACCAAATAGATTAAACAACAGCAAAGCTGCTATTAAAGCCCTCCAACAACTGAAACCACTGACTTGGTTAAAAAACAATAATCAACACGGTGGAGCTCAAGCAGCCGTACAAAAACAAGACGAGAAATCTACCGCTACGGTGTCTACAAAACCAGCTCCCAAAACTCCCAACCACAAATCCCACTCAGCTCCTAAGTCAGCCTAATAATTATTCACGTTAATTCATCAAAGTCATGGAAGCTCTACTACAATTAAAACGCAACAAAGGGGCAACCCAACAGAAAAAACGTCTAGGACGAGGCAACGGCTCCGGTCTGGGCACTTACTCTGGACGTGGCGGAAAAGGCCAAACAGCTCGTACTGGTGGCAATATCAAACCAGGATTTTCTGGAGGACAAACTCCACTGTATCGCAAGATGCCAAAATTCAGAGGTTTCAACAATATCAACCGCGTAACCTTTCAAGTAGTTAATGTCGAAAGTCTAAACATTTTCGATAATGGCAGCGACATAAATCTTCAAAGCCTCTATGAGAAGAAACTGGTAAATTCCCCCAGCGAACCAGTGAAAATTCTCGGCCAGGGTGACCTACAGAAGCAATTAAACGTCAGCGTCGCCAAAGTCTCCGCTAGCGCCAAAGAAAAAATCTTACAAGCTAAAGGAAAAGTTACTGAACTACAACCTCCACAGAAACAGGAATAAAAAGATCTCTTTTCCACTCTGTTATAATTTATGTCAAATGTTTAAACAAATACAACAAATCTGGAATTCCAAAGACATACGGAACAAAATTCTATTTACTCTGTTCATTATCTTCATAGTACGTTTACTAGCTCAAATATCCATCCCTGGAGCTAACCTTGACGTTATACGAGGAATTTTTGCTAGAAATCAATTACTTGGGACATTCAGTTTATTAACCGGCGGTAATGCGGAGAATTTCTCCATCATTTTAATGGGGCTATCACCATACATCAACGCTTCCATTATTATTCAATTACTGACAGTTATAATACCCAGTATGGAAAGCCTCTCCAAAGAAGGTGACCAAGGCCGCCGTAAACTCAACCAATATACCCGCTGGTTATCACTTCCAATTGGATTCATTCAATCATATGGAATGATAGCCCTGTTAAACTCCCAGGCTCAAACCCCAATCATTAGTAATATCAACGCTCCAGAAGTGATTCTGCCTATCATGCTGACAATCACAACTGGAACCGTATTAATGATGTGGTTGGGTGAACTTATTACTGATCGCGGTATGGGCAATGGCGTTTCTATTCTTATTTTCACAGGAATTATCTCCAATATACCAGCTGCAATTGGCCAAAATCTAACTTTAGCCTCACAATCAAATGCGCTATTGATACCTTTTGTTATAGAAATCATGATTACCCTTGGTTTAACAATCTTGGTAATTTTGGTTTCCGAATCAGAACGCCGCATCCCCATCTTATACGCCAGCCGCAGCGTCAAGGGTGGAGGTGAAAAATCCAATCTGCCAATCAAAATCAATCAAGCTGGCATGATTCCTATCATCTTTGCCATGTCAGTAGTCAGCTTCCCCGGTATCATTGCACAATTCATGCAAAACTCCACCAACGCCGGCGTCAAAGCTACAGCAGATTTCATCAAAACCTACTTCGCAACCAACTCTATCGGTTATTTAGCAATATACTGTATTTTGATTATCGCTTTCACTTTTTTCTACGTCAGCATTACATTCAACCCCGAACAAGTAGCTGAAAATATACAAAAACGTGGCGGCTACATCCCTGGAATACGCCCAGGCAAACAAACTTCTACTCATCTTGCCTCAATCTCCAATCGCCTCAATCTCTGGGGTGGAGTATTCATTGCTTTCATAGCTATCTCACCCAATATTGTCCAAGCACTAACAGGTGCATTTGCCTTAGGTAGTGTAGCCACCCTTATAGGTGGAGCAGGACTCATCATCGTAGTAAGCGTAGTACTTGAAGTAATCAGACAGATCAACTCACAATTGGTCATGCATGATTACAACAAACTATACTAATTTTTATTCGCAAAAAATAAAAGTCCCATGAACATTGTTCTATTGGGTATTCAAGGCTCCGGCAAAGGAACCCAAGCTAAAATTTTGGCCCCCAAATACAATTTACAAATTTTCGAAGCAGGAGCTCAGTGCCGACGATTAGCTAGAGAAGACTCAGAACTCGGCAGAAAAGTTAAACCAATCGTGGAAAGTGGTAATCTAATTCCCTCCCAAATACTTATTGAAATTCTAGATGAATTCATAGCTAAACTTGGCCCTGATCAAGGATTCATCTTGGATGGCATGCCCAGAAGTATCGATCAAAAAGGTTTTTTTGATCAATTAATGAAAAAGTGGAATCGAGATTTCGTAGTATTAAATTTACAACTTCCACAAGAAGAAACTCTTAAAAGGTTAATGGCCCGTGGACGACACGATGACACTCCAGAAATCATCAACAATCGTCTAAAAATCTTCTTCAATGACACAAAACCAGTCTTGGACATCTATCAAAACGAAGGTAAAATCATAGTCATCAACGCCCATCAAGAAATAGAAAAGGTCGCTCAAGACATAGACAATCAACTGGCTCAAAAACACTTAACCGCTTAAATACATCCACTACTGGAAAGAAGGAGGTTATCGCATCTCCATCAAAGACAAAGAGGAGCTACAAAAAATGAAAAAAGCGGGCCAAATCCTAGGCCTGGCCCTAGCCACTGTGGAAAAACACATAAAACCCGGAATATCCACCAAAGAACTCGATCAAATAGCGGAAAAAGTAATATTAGAAAATGGTGGCAAAACTGTTTTCAAGGGATATAAAGGATTTCCCGCTACTTGCTGTATTTGTATCAATGAAGAAGTCGTCCATGGCATTCCAGGAGCGCGACTACTCCAAACAGGAGACATAGTCACTGTCGACTGCGGAGTCAATTACGAAGGTTTTATAGCTGATTCTGCCATCACCACTGGTGTGGGGGAAATACCAAAAGAGGTACAAAAATTAATTACAACAGCCTACAAAGCCCTAGAAAAAGGTATTGCAGCAGCAAAACCCGGCCGCCGAACCACTGAAATCAGCAAAGCTATCGAAAGTGTCGTCCGTCGTGAAGGATATGGCATAGTAGAAACCCTTTCCGGTCATGGCGTAGGCGTTAAATTACATGAAGACCCCTATATTTTGAATTTTTACGACGGTGAACCAGGCCCTATTATGCAACCAGGTATGACCTTTGCTATAGAACCAATTATCACTATGGGCTCACCAAAAACAAAAACTCTAAGCGACAAATGGACAATTATTACCGCTGACAAGTCATTAGCCGTACAAGTCGAACACACTATAGCCATCACAGATCAAGGCGCAGAAATACTTACTAAACGCCCCAACTAAAAAACAAAAAAAATTGCTTGCAATCTAAAATATCGTCATGTAGAATCCAAACGCTTTTCAGGTTGGAAAACCAGCGTTTTGCGTCTAGAATACACATAAAATAGCCTATGGCAAAAGAAGAAATTGAAGCCTCCGGAGTAGTAGTAGAAGCCTATCCTAATGCGACATTCAAGGTTAAACTGCTAGACCAAAACTACGCCGGTCACGAAATCTTGGCTCATGTGTCAGGACGAATGCGCATTAATTTCATTAGAATACTACCTGGAGATCGAGTAACGGTAGTCATGACCCCCTACGATTTAAAAAAAGGCCGCATCACCTTCCGGCACAAAGAAGGCGACAAAACCTCTCTATCTGCCACAAGAGAAACAGAAGATCAGCCCTCTAGCAGCGACACCAACTCAGAAGCTGATACAAGCGACACAAAGGCATAAATTAGTTCACTCTTTACCCTAAAGAACACTCCCATGAAAGTACGATCATCAGTAAAACCAATCTGCGCAAAATGCAAAGTTATTAAACGCAAAAACGTTATCAGGGTTATTTGTTTGACCAAAAAACACAAACAAAGACAAGGATAATCAATATTATATATATTCACCACAACCTTAACTCTCATTTCAAATGGCTAGAATCGCAGGAATCAATCTTCCAAAAGAAAAAAGAATAGCTATCGGGCTCACAGCAATATATGGCATCGGCCGACCCCTAGCACGCCGCATACTACGTGAAGCAAGAATCAATGAAGATATGAAGGTGCAAGCCTTAACAGAAGATCAAGTAAACAAGCTTCGCGACAAAATCACCGAATTTCTAACTGAAGGAGATCTCCGACGTAAAATACAATTGGATATAAAATACCAACAGGACATCGGAACTTATCGAGGCCTGCGTCACAAGAAAGGCCTTCCTGTTCGCGGACAACTGACTAAAACCAATTCACGCACCAGAAAAGGTAAAAAGAAAACGGTTGCTAACAAGAAAATTGCCACCAAATAAAGCTTAACGACTATATTAAATTAACACTTTTTCATTTCCCCATGGCCGAACAAGAGAAAAAAGCCGCAAAAAGCAAAGCACCAGCCGACGACAAAGTTAAAGCATCAAAGGCCGCTACCGACACCAAGGAAGACGCCACTACAACGGACGGCGAAACTAAAAAGGTTATTAAAAAAAGTAAATCCAAACGAACTGTCACCGAAGGGAAAGCTTTCATTCAATCTAGCTTTAACAATACTATTATCACTATCACCGACTTGAACGGCAACATGATCGCTTGGAGCAGCGCCGGGTCAAACGGATTCAAAGGAGCCAAAAAGGCTACTCCTTACGCAGCCCAAGTTTCTGCTGAAGCAGCTATTAATAAAGCTTTGCTCTACGGACTAGAAAAATTACAAGTATTTGTCAAAGGCATCGGCGCGGGACGTGAACAAGCTGTTCGCGGACTAAATGCCGGTGGCATTAGCATCGAATCAATTACAGACGTTACCCCAGTGCCACACAACGGCTGCCGCCCACGCAAATCACGCCGCATTTAATTAATCATATCCTCTACTATAGTACATCATGTCTAACTATACAGGTCCAAAAGCTCGCCTCTTTCGCCGCTTCGGCATCCGCCTCCCTAGCAACAACGAGCTGAAACAAACTCATCCCACTATCAAAAAAGCCTATCAGCCAGGAATGCACGGCCCCAAAGGCAGTTTCGGCAAAAAATCCGAATACGCTCGACAATTATTGGAAAAGCAAAAAGCTAAAGTTATTTTCAATGTGAATGAAAAGCAAATGCAGCAATACTTTGATCTAGCTAGTAAACGCGAAGGTATCACCGGAGATGAAATGATTAAACTACTAGAACAGCGCTTAGATAATGTTATTTTCCGCTCTGGACTAGCTTCCACTCGTTATCAGGCACGTCAAATGGTAAATCATGGTCTGATTGAACTAAATGGCAAAGTAGCCACAATTTCTTCCATACAGGTAAAACCCGGCGACAAATTCAATTTGGTTGCCAAGAAAAAAGATTCAACTCTTTTCAAACAAAACGCGGAAAGAGGAACAAAAAGCCCAAAATGGCTTGATGTTGATCTTAAAAACATGAAGGGAGAAGTCTCTAGAACACCCGACAAAGGTGAATTGGAGTCATTAATCTCCGCCAACTTGATCGTTGAGTTTTACTCAAAATAAAATATTTTCTTAATCCTTTTCTAATGCATCAAATCCAAGAAGAAATTGGCATTCCCAAAATCAAGGTTGAAAAGGTAGACACCAATCACGCCATTTTTTCCGTCAGCCCATTGCCCCAAGGATACGGTATCACTATTGGTAATGCTTTTCGCCGCGTTTTACTGTCATCTCTTCCAGGTGCATCCATTACAGGTGTTAAAATAGACGGCATTACTCACGAATATTCTACCATCAAAGGTGTCAAAGACAGCATTTTGGACATCACTTTGAACCTGAAACTTGTCCGTATCAAAAAAACCAGTACAGGAGTTAGCACTCTAACGCTTTCAGCCAACAAAGAAGGTGAAATCCACGCCAAAGACATTAAATGCCCAAGCGATATTGAAATATTGAATCCAGGACAATACATCACAACTCTAGAAAAAGGCGCTAAACTCAATATAGAAATAAATGTAGAAAAAGGCGTAGGCTACGTACCAGTATCTGTTAAGCAAAAAAGTGATGTCGATCCAGAAGTAATTCTCATGGATTCTATTTTCACTCCGGTCAAAAAGGTTAGATTCAATGTGGAAGCCACTCGTGTAGGTCAAATGACCAATTTGGACAAACTTATACTAGAGATTGAAACTGATGGATCTATCACCCCTGACGACGCCCTCAAATTTAGCTCAAACATCCTACAATCCTACTTCAATCTATTCAACCAAGAAAACATCATGGTTGAAGCAGAATACATGAGCGACTTCCAGAAAATCTCGCAAAAGCAGGAAATGGAAGAAAAAAACAAACCAGTACAAGAGGTATACACTCCAATTGAAATTCTCGGTTTTTCTCCACGAACACTCAATGCTTTGATCAATGGCGGTATTGGATCTATCGAACAATTAGCCAAATGTACTGAAAGCAAGTTGACCAATTTACGTGGATTTGGTAGAAAAGCTCTCACAGAAGTCAAAGACGCTCTGAAAACACGCGACCTGACTTTATCCGAAGAATAAATCACTTATAAGCATTTTTGCATAATCTCCCACCATCATGAGACATCAGGTAAAGAAACACCGTTTAGCTAGATCTAGTGGTCCAAGAAAATTGCTCATAGGCAATCTCGCCACATCACTCGTTCTACATGGAAAAATCAAAACGACAAAAGCCAAAGCTAAAGCTTTGCAGCCCGTCATAGAAAAATTGATAATCACTGCTAAAAGAAAAGATAAGAGACTGGCCATACAAGCCGCCGGATTAATTTTACAGAACGAACTCAGCTCAAAAATCCTGCTAGAAGAATTGGTTAAAAAATATCAGGATCGAGAAACAGGCTTCACTCGCATTTCTGACATTGGATTCCGCGCCGGAGACAAAGCTCCATTGGTACAGATTGAGTTACTATAATTAAATTACCACTACATATCATCCACCGTAATGAAAACCGCAGAGAAAAAAAAGGCCATCTTTAAAACCTATTCACCAAAGCAGACCGAGCTGAAACCAGAATGGCTGCTAATTGACGTCAAAGACCAAGTACTAGGCCATATAGCCGGAAAAATAGCCAATTTATTGCGTGGCAAAGGCAAAGCAACTTATTCTCCACATTTACAATCAGGAGACTATGTCGTAGTAATTAACGCCGCTGCCATCAAGCTGACTGGGAAGAAAATGACCGATAAAGAATATAACTGGCATACTAGATTCCCAAATGGTTTAAAAACAACCACTCCAGCCAAACTTCAAGAAAAACACCCGACTAAAGTTTTGGAATATGCAGTTGCAGGTATGATCCCAAACAACAAGCACAAAAAACATCTAATGAAACATTTGCGTATTTACGCTGGAGCTGAGCACGATCAAACAGCCCAAAATCCACGCACTGTAGTTTTATAATATTAACCAGTACTATCCAACATGTCTGAAAAATCAGCTACAACCAGTTCAAAATCAACTCGAGCCTCCTCCGTCCAGGAATATTATTATGGAACAGGCAAGAGAAAAAGAGCCATCGCTAGAGTACGTTTATATAAAAACGGCAAAGGCGATCTGACAGTCAATGATGCTGAGGGGCAACAATATTTTAAATTGTCTAAACTACACGCTACTATCCAGTCTCCACTCAAATTAACCGCTCTCACCAAAAAATTCGACATCAGTGTAAAAGTTGATGGTGGTGGAATTGTATCCCAAGCTGAAGCGATCCGACACGGTGTATCCAGAGCACTACTACAATACGACGAAGCACTACGCTTAACACTCAAAAAAGCTGGCTTTCTCACACGTGACTCACGTATTAAAGAAAGAAAGAAACCAGGTCTCAAAAAAGCCCGCCGCGCACCTCAATTCAGCAAACGTTAGTCAATTGGCCAATGGGCCAGTCACTTCAAAACATTTTCAAAAAACTCCGCCCAAAAAGCGGAGTTTTTTATTCCTTTCATGCTATTTTTCCTCTATAACTTAAATACAATAAAATCCATCCCAAAACTCACCAGCATCACCACATGGCAGCCCCAATACGCTTCGACATTATTACGATTTTCCCACATATTTTCGATTCATATTTTCAAGAAGGCATGATACGCAAAGGCCTAGAACAAGGCATTTTGGATATACATGTACACAATTTACGAGACCATACCACAGACAAATGGGGTAAAGTTGACGACATTCCTTATGGCGGTGGCGCTGGTATGGTGATGACCCCACAACCATTATATGATGCCATCCAACACGCTAAAAAATTCAATTCCGGCCCCGTTGTTTATCTCAGCCCAAAAGGCAAAATACTGACCCATACACGAGCAAAACGGTTGGGGAAAACAATTAGCGGCATGATTCTAATCTGTGGACGATATGAAGGTATCGATCAACGCATCATCGATTTGTGTGTAGACGAAGAAATATCCATAGGCAAATACGTACTAACCGGTGGTGAATTAGCAGCCATGGTAGTTATAGATACGGTAAGTCGTTTCGTACCACAATTACTAGGAGACGCTAAATCCAATCTAGAAGAGACTTTTTCCAGAGAGTTAAACGGCAAAAAAGAATACCCTCATTACACTAAACCCAGAGTTTTTCGCAATATAGCCGTGCCAGAAGTATTATTGAGTGGACATCATCAAAAAATCAATCAATGGAGAAAATCCAAATTAACTTAGCTATATAAAATGAGCGACAAAAACAATTACGCCTATCACAACATCTTTGATCAATTTGACTGCAGTGAACATGGTCTAGAAAAAAATGAAGCGGAATTTCGTTTGAAAAAATACGGCCCCAATCAAATTCAAGTAAACAAAAAAAAATCCATCATTCTAAGCTTTCTAGAAGAGTTCACAGATCCAATGATGCTGCTTTTGATAGGCGCCACAGCTTTTGCTTATTTTTCTGGAGACAAAACAGACACTATCATTATTTTTGCCGTCCTGATTTTAAACTCTAGCATCAGCTTTATACAAAAATTCAAAGCAGAAAAAGCTGTAGAGGCCCTCAAAAAAATGGTATCTCCTCACGCTAGAGTGTTACGCAATAGACAACAAATATTAATTCCAACCAAAGAAATCGTGCCGGGTGATATAATCATTCTCAATGAAGGCGACACCATCCCGGCCGATGCTATTATAATACAATCAAACGAACTAGAATGCGCCGAAGCTATCCTGAGCGGCGAATCAACTCCAGTACGAAAAACAGCTTTTAATACACATGAAAAAGGCAATATCTCCTCCATAGAAAATTTTATCTTCACAGGCACAACAGTCGCACGAGGTAATGCCAAAGCTATTGTAGTAAAAACAGGCATGGACACAGAGTTTGGGAAAATAGCTAATCTCACGCAAGAAACCCACAAAGACCCAACTCCATTAGAAAAAGAAATCCATAAATTGGGCATTTTAGCCGCCCAAATCACTGTCGTTATCATCGCTATCATCTTTATCTTTGAACTACTGATACATCAACGCGGTATTGTTGATAATATTCTTTTCGCAACCTCCATAGCTGTAGCCGCTGTACCAGAAGGATTACCAGCAGTCATCACTATTGCCTTGGCCATGGGAGTGCAAAGACTTTCCAAAGAAAAAGCCATCATCAGACAATTATCATCAGTGGAAACACTGGGCGCCACCACCGTCATCTGCACCGACAAAACAGGAACACTCACCAAAAACGAAATGGTCGTTACAGAAGCCATAGTCGATGACTTTTATGTTAAGTTTGATGGCATTGGCTACCAACCACATGGCAAATACACTATCATGACCCCTAAGGGTGATAATTTTGAAATCACAGATAATAATTTTGATCGTGAATTTCTCCATCGAAATTCACATATCACCGGCCCCCTAAACTGGATGAGTCTTTGTGCCGCACTTTGTAATAATTCCAGCCTCAACAACGATAATGGCCATTATAAAATACTGGGAGATCCCACCGAGGGTGGATTGCTTTCCATGGCTTATAAAATCAACGCGAACACCCCCCTGGACATCAGCAGTAACTGGCAAGAAATACACGAGTTACCCTTTGATTCAGCTAGGAAAATGATGTCCAAAATATATCTGGATAATAGCACTGGGAAACACTACATCTTCAGTAAAGGTGCTCCAGAAAACATCATTGCCGCCTGCGATCAGCGTATCCACCAAGGTAAATTAAACATACTCACCAAAGGAATTAAAACTGATTTGATGTCTATCAATGACAGTTTTAACGACAAAGCCCTTCGAACAATTGGCTGTGCCTATAGAGAAATATCAACACATGAGTTAGCAACTATTAATCAACAAACGGATTTCCTCTCCAAAGTAGATCTAGCCGAAAAAAAACTAACTTTCATCGGAATCGCTGGATTATTTGATCCTCCACGGAATGAAGTCAAAGAAGCTGTAAAGTTAACGCGCATCGCAGGTATACGAAGCTATATCATTACTGGAGACAATGGCTTCACCACTGCCGCAATAGCCAAAGCTATCGATTTAATCAGTGATAAAAAACCACACCTTATCATTAACGGTCAAGAACTGGATGCCTTATCAGATACCGACTTAAAAGAAAAGTTCAGTAATCACAATTTGGATATCATCTTTGCTCGCAGTAAACCGGAACATAAATTACGCCTAGTTTCCATTCTCAAAGACATGGGTGAAATTGTCGCCGTCACAGGAGATGGAGTCAATGACGCCCCAGCTTTAAAACGAGCAGATATAGGTGTAGCGATGGGAATCACTGGTTCAGATGTATCAAAAGAAGCCGCTAATATGGTGTTAATGGATGATAGTTTCAACACTATAGTCACAGCTATCAAAGAAGGGCGAGTAATTTTTGCCAATCTTAAAAAATTTATTTTCTATATTTTCTCCTCCAATATCGGCGAAGTATTTGCCATATTTTTTGGCCTAATCAGCGGACTGGAAGCCCCACTTACAGCAATATTAATTCTGACTATCAACTTCGCTACCGATCTGTTTCCAGCCCTGGCACTGGGCGTTGAACCAGCGGAAAAAAACATTATGCAGCAACCACCACGCTCAGCCAAAGAAAAGCTTATGACCACAAAATTCTTGAAAAGAATTTTAATCACTGGCTCCATCATAGGCCTACTGGTATTGATCGTGTATGTCGTTAAACTATTCTTAGGTGGATGGACATACGGACAACCAATACCAGAGCTATTATATCGACAGGCCAGCTCGTTAGCCTTTATCGCCATGGTTTTATTCCAAGTCACTAATTCTTTCAACGCCAAAACAGAAAATAGTTCCATCATCAACAGAAACATCATCAATAATCACAAGCTGATTTGGGCTAATATATCATCATTATTAATAGCTATATTAATAGTGGAACTCCCTTGGCTACAAAAATTTTTCCGCACCACTTCATTATCAATCATGGATTGGTTATTAGTATTAGCCGGATGTGGCATTATCACAATTGCTTTAGAAATAATGAAATCAAAAAGCAGAAAGCATTCACACCACACACCACATCACAAACATGCTTAAAAATTTTTTAGACACCATAAAGTCACAAAAACAGTTAATTCTAGAAGTCCATGTGGTCCCCAAAAGCAAAACAAATGAAATAACAGATATTAACATCAACGATACGAACAAAATCTCACTCAAAGTAAAAATCCGTGGAGTCCCCGAAAAAAACCAAGTAAACACGACGCTAATCAAATTTCTCGCTAAAGAAATAAAAACCACGCCATCCAACATCACTATAATCGCAGGCTGGACCAGTCGACATAAAATACTTCAAATCAGATCCTCATGATCTACAATAATCGTCAAGAATTAATTCAATTACTACAACGCGAAAATCTCTATACAGAAAAGCATTTTAGTCAAAACTTTCTATACAACACAAAGGTTATCGATCAAATTATCGCTGCCGCTAATCTAGCACCAACCGATACTGTAGTAGAAGTTGGCCCTGGATTAGGCATATTAACCATGGAATTAGTACAAAAAGCCCATCAGGTAATCACTATAGAGAGAGATGATAAATTAATTCCCTATCTACAAAGAACTTTTAAAACCTACTCAAACCTAAGAATCATTCATCAAGACGTTTTGGAAAGCACGCCACCCGAAGCTCAATACAAAGTTGTCGCCAACATCCCATACCACATCACATCACCAATCATCAGTCATTTCCTGCAAAATCAACAGGGGACCCGGCCATCACTTTTAGTGCTACTAACTCAATTAGAAGTAGCCCAAAAAATTTGTGCCAAGCCTGGTGACCATAACGTTCTCAGCCTTCAAACACAATTATTCTGCAATCCAACACTAATCAACCGTGTCAGCGCTAATAATTTCCTACCAGCACCAAAAGTAGATTCAGCTATTTTAAAATTAGAAACACTACCACAACCAAGAATTACCAACATCAAACAGTTTTTGGCAATAATCCACAAAGCCTTTAGCCAAAAAAGAAAAACGCTCGCTAACAGTTTAAATGGACTATATGGACTAGGAAAAAATGAATGGGCCGAACGATTGAATCAAAGCAAGCTTTCACCTAATATCCGCCCACAACAGCTATCCATGGCCGATTGGCAAAATCTCATCAATCACCTGTCCTGATTAATCAAAAATTGCCGTCATTCAAATCGCGCTTTTCCCGCATCAATTTTTCCACCTGCGAAGCCGCGTTAGATTCAGCTAATAATTGCATTTGTTTTAATTTTGACATTATTTTTTCTAAAACATCAGATTTGTAACTAGATAGCAAAAGAGCTTCTTGATCCAACACACCCCGGACAAAAGACACATTTTTAAATACGTCAAGATCACTCAATTTACCATCAAAGTCTATCCTTTTCCACAAAGCCGTCCTCAAAGCCGCCGGAAAATCCATCCCATAAAAAAACTTCTCATACTTCGCCTCCAATTCAATAATATCCGTTTCACTGAAATTCATGATCTGACGATTTAAATAAAGGAAATACTCTTTAAGTACATTCAAACCAGCCTTCCAAGCTAGTTCAGGGCTATCAAAAAGTCCCCTAGCCAATTTTTTCCCCTCGACAGCCAACCCCACATAAACCATCTTTTTGTCACCAACACCGCCCTGACCAAACAAGCCAACACCAACTTCCACAGGCAATAACATTTTCTCCCAATAATGCCATATTTCAGCCCATCTAATATTTTTAACATTCCAAAGTCGATGTAATTTTTTCAATGCTTTACGTAAGTGCCAATTATCAACATCCTGTTTAACTCCAACCACACTTTCACCACAAGCAATCACATCATTACTAGCACAAGATTCAACCGAATCACTATCAGTGATCAAAAAATTTACTCGCAAAGCGTTGTACTTTGACAACTCTTTCGCCACTACAACGTCATCGAGATCAAATAAATCGGCTACTCGCAACATCACATAAGCCCCATCTTCCAAGTAAGAATGATCATGAATATAATGCACTGGCCTACTTACTCCAGCCAAATAAACGCTTTCAGGAAAAGTTAACTGAATCTGCTTCAAATCATCTACTGATAAACACTCCTTCCAATTCAGCTTCAAATAATCCGCCCCATGAGTTTGCAATAATACCTCGACGTCATCACCCGAAACTACTGGCCTCGGCGACACACCTAGTTTAGCCCTATACCAATCCTTTAGTTTAGCAGCATGAATAGCTAATTCCGGCCTACGCAACTTTGCCGCATAAAACTTTAACTGGGACACCACCCAAGCATTGTCCTCCAACCATGGAAATCGCTTCACTCCGAGCATTTTATTAATCAATCCCTCCTGTATTAGATAATCCACGGCCAATGAAACATCATCTACAGCCACCGGAACAAGTGTTTCACATCCCACGCGTTTATCACGGAAAAAAACATCTCTTGGTCGTACAGCCTGACCACTACGCATATCAAATTTTATTGGACCATATTTGATGCGACACAATTGCGGCGCTATTTCCACAAACCAAGCTGGATCAACCATCGTGTTATTTCTGGCAAACAAGCGAGTTGTTTCCACTATCTCCGCCGCTACAAAAAACTGCGGATGTAATGGGAACAAAGCTGAACCTGGATGAATCAAAATATTATCTGCACTCCTGGACTTATAGATTTGGGGCCCATTAGCTTCACATAAATTTTGTATAAATCCAGTAGAAATAGCCTTCAATATACCATCACGTTTTGATAAATCAGCTGACAAATCTGGATTATCTTCAGTGAACAAATATTTGGAAAACTCATCTTTAGCAAAAACATTCAATGTATCCAATAATTGAAAAAAAATCTTTGCTATCTCCTGAAACATTAACCAATTCAAATAATGAGCCTGACAAAAAGCCTCTCTCTCAGCATCAGAATTAAATTCCTGTAATTTATTCCAAACCACCAAAAACACTATCAAATCAGATGCCGGATGACGAGGCCCCACGGAGGTATCTTTCACTTTTCTAATAAAAACCCGCCTTCCCTTTCTTACACGTACTGTTTTATACCGCACCAATTCGCCCAAAGCCATTCTCTGAAAGTGTTTTTTTGCCCTATCAGCTTCCGCCTCTTCCTCTTTCGGCCGCAAAAAAGGATCCTTTACGGACAAAGACGAAGCTATAACAGCGACCTCGCGGACACATTGATATTTTTCAGCAGCCAAAAGCATGGCAGAAATTCTCGGCTCCAATGGCAAATGAGCCATTTTTACACCCAAAGGAGTTAATTTTTTTTGCTCATCAATAGCACCCAATTCAATCAAATTAGCGATTGCATTCCGATACGCTCTTGCCTCCGGAACATCTATAAAACTAAACCCCATTAAATCTTCAATACCAATAAGCAACATATGCAAAACAACCGAGGATAAATCAGATCGCTGAATTTCCGGCTTAGTGTATTTTTCCCTGGAAAGGAAATCCTCTTCTGTGAATAAGCGCACACAAACGCCAGGAGCTATGCGCCCAGCACGCCCAGCGCGCTGTATAGCCGAAGCTTGAGACACTGGCCGTGTCTCTAAACTACCAATACCAGTTTTAAAATTGAAGTCTGTCATCCTAGCCAAGCCAGAATCCAAAACATGAGTTATGCCAGGAACCGTCAATGAAGTTTCAGCTATATTAGTAGAAACTATAACCTTTATCATACCTGGATAATCCGCATAAACCAACTCTTGATCTTCCATCGATAAACGGGAATAAAGTGGTAGGCACTTAACTCCCCGCTTATCACGCCACTCTATTTCACGAATAGTTTGGAATATCTCAGCTTCTCCAGGCATAAAAATCAGTATATCACCCCCACCATCACTATGAACTATCCCATGAACCAATTCGGCTGTTTTTACAAACAAATCTTCCCCCTTTTCCAATCCAGCATAACGAACTTCCACTGGATACATTCTGCCTGAAACATTAATAATCGGCACAGGCTTGACTTCACCATCAATAACAGAATTCAAATCTTGAAAAAACTGCGCAAACTTATCAGCATCAAAAGTAGCTGACGTAATTAACATTTTCAATGGAGCTAAGTCTGCAGCCTTGCGACGCCCTTGAATATCCTTAAGTAAACCAAGCAAAAAATCTATATTTAAATTCCTCTCATGAGCCTCATCTACTAGCACAGCATCATAACGTGACAACAAACCATCCCCTTTCATTTCTTGGAGCAAAATACCATCAGTACAAATAGTAATCTTCGTCCCTTTGGTTGACTCATCCTCAAAACGTATTTTGTACCCGACTTCCTCTCCCAAAATAACCCCCATCTCCTGAGCCATCCAAGTAGCTATAGAAACGGCAGCCAAACGTCTGGGCTGAGTGCAGGCTATTTTAAAATCACCAAGAGACGGATCAGTCTTATGAATTTCCGCAAAAGCCTCCAAAATCATTTTTGGTATCTGCGTTGATTTACCAGAGCCGGTTTCACCAACCACAATTACCACCTGGTTTTTCACTATAGCATCAACTATTTCCCGCCTATGAGCTGCAATAGGCAACACCTCCGGATAATTCAATCTCATGATAACAACTTATGACGTCCAAGTTTAATGTAGCTGAAAGCCAAACAACATACCAGTAATTTAACCTAGCAGTTTAACCATCTAGCAAGGGCAATTTTAATTAATCAACCCCCACTAAAAGAGATTAAAAATTGGATTTTAAAAACTATTAACCACACCAGAAAACCAGTCTTTAAAAGACAAATTAAGTAAAATTATAGAATTTTATTAAACTCCCAAAGCCGCCCACAGCGACACCCCCCACATCAAGACCAAAACTGGATTTTTACCTAATCGACAGGTACTATAAAACCATCACCTATCCTATCAGCTGCAATCGCGGCCGCCTCCGTTATGAATCATATCTACATTGCCCTGGACCTGGAAACCACCGGATTTCTGCCAGACAGCGATCAAGTACTAGAAATTGCTGCCATCAAATTTCAAGACCACCAAATATTGGATCGTTTTGAAACATTAATCAACCCAGGCATCGCAATCCCCGCCATGGTCACCCATATCACCGGCATAAGCCCCGAAGACGTCGCCAATGCCCCTTCTTTTGAGGACGTCTCACAACAACTCTCCACCTTTTTAGGAAATCACACCATTATAGGGCACAACATAGAGTTCGACTTAACCTTCCTGGAAGCTAAAGGCATCCCCATCCTCAATCAACAAATTGACACCCTTAAACTGGCAAGCATATTACTACCCCACCTCCCCTCACTCAGCCTCGACACAATTAGCCGACAATTAAAGATTCCTCACCCAAACAAGCACCGAGCCATGGCCGACGCACAAGTTTGTGTCGACTTATTCCATCTACTAAAAGATAAAATATCCGACATCCCCGCCCCCACTCTCCACGAAATACAAAGCCTACTCCCCCGCGCCACCTGGGAATTAAGCGACCTCTTTTTAAGTGCCAAACCACGACCACTAGTATCCCACCCCCCATCAAGCGCGCCCGAGACACTCCCACTACTCCCCCACCCCCCAAACTCCACAGACGAGTTATTGGAGCTACTTTCGAGCACGAGCCCACTCGCCCAAAATATAACACATTATGAACACCGACCAGGCCAGCAAAAATTATTAAATGCCATTACCTCAGCCATCGAAAACAAACACCACCTGCTCGCAGAAGCTGGTACCGGCACTGGAAAAACCATGGCATACCTGCTGGCAGCAGCTTATAGCAAACATCAGTGGCAACAAAAAACCATTATTTCCACGCACACCAACAACCTTCAAGATCAAATCTTATACAAAGATTTTCCTTTGATTAACCGCATTTTTCCAGAAGTTAAAATCGCCATGCTCAAAGGACGGAAAAAATATCTATCCTTGGAACGATTTAATCAACTCAAACAAAAACCTCAACTCGATGAACACGAATTAACCACCATCATCAAAGTTCTTTTATGGTTAGATAAAACCAACACCGGTGACCTAGACGAATTACACCTACAAAACAAAGAGACTTTGCTATACGAAGAGATTTGCTGTGATCCAGAACACATCAACCCGGAACCAACTCCAGACAATCAAAAAGACTTTCTCAGCGAGGCCAGACGCAAAGCAGAGGCCGCCGACATCGTTATCGCCAATCACGCCTTATTAATACAAGACAGATTGGCCGACCATAAAATCCTACCAGAATCCAGCCTACTAATTGTAGACGAAGCTCATCATCTAGAAAAAACCGTAACTGACGCCATGAGCACGGCCCTAGGAAACACGCGACTACAAAAGCTATGGGACAGATTTACCCACGAAATCGACTATCTCATAAGTCGAAACCATCAACTAAACACAGCTTTCAGTTTTAATTACAGCCAGATAAAAGACTTTAGAGAATCTTCCATCAACATAATTGAAAAGGCCTTTTATTACATGGAGTTAACCATGGGGAAATTTGCCCGCACATTACCAGGTATCCCCACCACCCTCAATTTAAACAATCTAATTTACGAAAGCCTACATTGGCAAAACGCCATCACCTCCCTGCAAACAGATCCGGATCTCCTCGTCAATCTACGTAAGCTTTTACAAAGCACCACTGAATTTTTTTTGGACAACAAAATCCGAGAAAAAACCTGCCTAGATCATTTAAAAAACATCATCAAGTTTCATCAAACCATTCAAGACTATCTCAATCACAGAGCTGAATACATTAGTTGGCTCAGTCGAGGATTTGACGAAAGCTTACATTGGCATATCGCCCCACTAGCAATACAGAACATCATCAAGCAACAAGTCTTCTCACCACATCAATCAGTAATTTTAACATCAGCAACCTTATCAACTCTCGGCAATTTTTCTTATATTCGATCAGAACTCGGGCTAGACGAACACTTTAATGAAATTATCATCCCAAGTCATTTTAGTTACCCAGATCAGGTCCAAATCATCATCCCAGAGGACATGGCCGATCCACGGGACCCCACCTATATCAATCAATGTGAAAAAATTATTCACGACGTAATAATTAAAAACGGCGGAAGGACTTTAGCTCTTTTCACAGCAAAAAAAGACCTCAGCAGAATCTTTCACAATTTAGCACCCCACTTAAAAACCTCAGGAATTAGCCTTTTAGGACAAAATCTTTCTGGCGGCAGAGGCAAAATTATAGCTCACTTCCAAGACGAACCAAGCAAGTGCGCCATCCTCGGCACCAATAGCTTTTGGGAAGGAGTAGATTTGAACGGGGACATGCTAAACTGTGTTATTATACAAAAACTACCTTTTGACCCCCCAGAAGACCCTGTTATTTTAGCTAGATCCAGCCGCTTTGAAAAACCTTTTGAGCAGTTCAGCCTCCCCCGCGCTATACTACGTTTCAAGCAGGGTTTTGGCCGACTAATCAGATCTTCACGGGACACAGGATCAGTTATTATATTAGATTCACGCCTAATTCAAAAACCATATGGCAAAGACTTTATATCATCACTACCAACAGGCATTAGCATACATCAATGTCCACAAAACGAGGTGGCCCAATATCTCTAATTTGCATTACCAACACAACTGCTCTAAAATTAGCCGGACATCGCTTCTCAAAGACAATTAAATAATTTTATTTTCAATAATTATATGGAGCTTTTAGTTATTTTAGCCATCATTACCGTTGTAGGCATAGGTGTAATCGGCGTTTACAACAGCCTGGTTCAATTAAAAAACAAAGTCGATGAAGGATGGGCTGATATTGAAACACAACTCAAACGCCGCTACGATTTAATTCCCAATATGGTAGAAACGGTTAAGGGATACGCTAAACATGAAAGCAAAACCCTGGAAGCCGTCACGTCAGCCCGCAACATAGCAATGTCAGCTAAAACACCAGAAGAAAAGATTCAAGCTGAAAACGCGCTGTCTGGAACATTAAAAACACTCTTTGCCGTAGCCGAAAATTATCCTGAATTAAAAGCCAATGAAAATTTCATGGATCTACAAGGCACCCTAAGAGAAGTAGAAGAAAAGCTGCAATTATCCCGCCGTTACTACAATGCCACCGTGCGAGATTTCAACACCAAAGTGGAAATGTTCCCAAACAACCTCATTGCCAATCTCTTTCATTTTGTTCGCCGCCAATTCTTTGAAATTGAAAACGCCCAAGAACGCGAAAACGTCAAAGTCAGCTTTGAAGATAAGAATTAAATGCCCACACCTCGCCCTCGCCTACGTTTACTCAAACTCTGGCTACTAAGCCTGCTACTAAGCAGTTCGCTAACCGTCCAAGCACAAAGCACAGATTTTAGCATATACAACTCTTATAGTTGGGGGATTAACAAATTTCACGCTGATATTGATATCCAGTCCGACAGCTCCGTCACGATCAAAGAAACCATCACGGCTGATTTCAGATCATCTCAAGATCGACATGGCATACGCCGCAATATACCAATACAATACAAAGACAAAAACGGCAAAAACCTGGACATACGATTCTCACTAATCAGTGTCACCGATGAGCAGGGCCAACCAATCGAAACTGCCACTAGTAAAGAAGATGGCTACATATCCCTACGCCTAGGCTCGCCAGATCACTATGTCGACGGCCAGATCAAAACCTATCAAATCAAATATCAGGTCAAAAGAGTAGTCACCCCGTTTCCCGACTATGACGAGTTATATTGGAATATCACCGGCACCGAATGGGATACAGCTATTGTTGAATCCTCCGCCACAATCAAAATACCAGCCAATTCAAATTCCATAAAAAATCTTCAAGCCTCCTGCTACACCGGCCCACGTCAAAGTCGTGAACAAAATTGCCAAATCAATGTTTTAGACAATCAAACTTGGCAAATAAAAACCAATCAACTACTCACTCCATACAATGGCTTAACTGCCGCAGTCTCATTTCCCAAAAACATCATCACTTATCCAGATACCCGGACCGAAGCACTCTGGTTTTTGAGCGACAATTGGGGATATTTAATACCATTAATAGTCTTGCTATTCCTATTCATTCAATGGCACAAACACGGTCGTGACCCGCAAGCTCGCCATCAAACAATCATGCCAGAGTATGATGCCCCCGATGGCCTCAGCCCAGCCGAAATCGGCACATTACTGGATGACCAAGCCGATATGCGCGACATTACCGGTACTATCATTGATCTGGCCAGACGAGGATATTTAAAAATTGTAGAAATAGAAAAGAAAAACCTGATTTGGACCAATTATGAATACGAATTGGAAAAAACCACCCCAACCAAATCAGCCACTCAACTCAACAAATTCGAAGCCAGCATCTACAAACATTTGTTCGAACATGGAGACAAAATAAATCTTACTGATTTAAGTTACAAATTCTACAAACACCTACTCCCCATCAAAAACGATATTTACAACACTCTGGTAGATAAACAATACTACTCCAAAAACCCGGAAAGCGTACGAACTAGTTATTTTACTGTAGGATTTATAGGCCTACTGGTGGTACTGGGCTATCTAGGGATCATCAGCTCCATCAACATGTCTCTTTATATTGGCATTGTCATCTCTTTTGCCATGATTCTACTTTTTGGAAGAATCATGCCGAAAAAAACTCAAAAAGGCGCAGACACACTAATCAGAATCCGTGGTTTCGTCGAGTTTATCAACACCGCCGAAAAAGATCGCCTCAAATTTTATGAGAAAGAAAATATTTTCGAAAAAATACTACCTCACGCTATTGCTCTCGGGCTGGCCGACAAATGGGCAAAAGCTTGTGAAGGCCTAGCTAATCAACCACCTACCTGGTATCAAAGCAGCTCACCCAATTTTCACTCACATTTCAACAGCTGGCGATTCATCAACACTTTAAACAGTTTCAACGCTAATATGAGCAGCAATATGCAAGCCGCACCACGCAGCAGTGGAAGCGGTGGCGGCGGTTTCAGTGGAGGCGGCTTCGGCGGTGGCGGCGGCAGCAGTTGGTAAAACTAACTTTGCTTTAATCGATCTATTTCATCTCGTAATTCAGCCGCTTTTTCAAACTCCAAATTCATCGAGGCTAAATCCATTTGCTCCTCCAGCTCACGAATAAACCTACCCATTTCACTTTTAGGGATTTTACTCGTATCAATCTTGCGTATATCATCATCACCAAGCTGTTTACCGCCCTCCATAGCGATATCTTGAACGGCCCGCACAATAGTCTCTGGAGTAATTCCATGTTTTTTATTATAAGCCATTTGTATCGCACGACGTCTATCTGTCTCATCCATAGCTCCTTTCATAGAGTCGGTAATACGATCAGCATACATTACCACAAAACCATTCACATTGCGGGCACAACGACCAATAATCTGTATCAGAGAACTTTTTGAGCGTAAAAACCCCTCTTTATCGGCATCCAAAATCCCAATCAATGAAACTTCAGGCAGATCCAACCCCTCACGCAACAGATTAATACCAACCAGCACATCAAATTTTCCCAAACGTAAATCGCGCAAAATCTCAATACGCTCCAAAGTTTCTATATCAGAATGCAAATACTTCACTTTTATACCTGCATCAGTCAAAAAATCAGTCAAATCCTCCGCTGAACGCTTGGTCAAAGTAGTAATCAAAACCCGCTCCTTCGCCTGCACCCGTTTTTGTATCTCCGCCAACAAATCATCTATCTGGCCTTTGCGTGGCCGCACCTCCACCATCGGATCCACCAAACCGGTAGGCCGAATAATCTGCTCAGCAATCTGGCCCTCACTTTTCTCAATTTCATATTTGGCAGGCGTCGCCGAAACATAAACCGCCTGATTAATAGCAGCTTCAAATTCATTAAATTTCAAAGGCCTATTATCATGAGCAGATGCGAGCCTAAACCCATAATTTATCAAAGTCTCTTTACGAGAATAATTACCATTATACATACCTCCAATCTGCGGTATGGAAATGTGAGACTCATCCACTATCAGCAAAAAATCATCAGGGAAATAATCCAATAAAGTCGCGGGCGGCATACCACCACCACGCTGATTCAAATATCCCGTATAATTCTCAATACCCTGGCAATAGCCAGTTTCACGCAAAATCTCCATATCATATTCCGTACGGGTTTTGATACGCTCCGCCTCGAGCAAACGCCCCTGTTTCAAAAACTCTTCACGACGCAATTCCATTTCTTTCAAAATATCCGCCACCACTCTATCAATTTTTTCTTTGGAAGTGATGTCATGTTTGGCCGGGAATATCTTTACCTCCTGCAATTCACGAATTTCTTCACCAGTAAAAGAATCAGCCTCCGTGATACGTTCTATCTCATCACCAAAAAATTCAATACGGAAAATACTGTCACGATCCGGAGGGAAAATCTCCAACGTATCCCCCAACACATGAAACATCCCCTGCCGAAATTCCAGATGACTACGATTATACTGTATATCAGTCAAATGCCGCAGCAATTTATCCCGCTTACGCTCTTCCCCTACCTTGAGATCAATGGCAAAAGCCATATAATCCTCCACCGAACCCAAACCGTAAATACAACTCACCGAAGCCACAATCAGCACATCCCGCCTGGTCAATAAATTCACGGTGGCCGCATGTCTAAACTTAGCTATTTCCTGATTAATCGAGGCGTCCTTTTCTATATAGGTATCAGTAGTAGCTATATAAGCCTCTGGCTGATAATAATCATAATAAGACACGAAATAACTCACCGCATTATGCGGAAAAAACTGCTTAAACTCACTACACAGCTGGGCCGCCAGAGTTTTGTTATGGGCCAAAACCAACGTGGGCCGCTGCACCTGCTGTATCACATTGGCCATGGTAAAAGTTTTACCCGTACCAGTAGCACCCAGTAAAGTTTGATGCTTCACTCCAGCCTGGAGATTTTTCACCAGTTTTTCTATAGCAGCCGGCTGATCACCTTTGGGCTGATAAGGAAACTGCAGATTAAATCCAGCCGATTTATC
>CAZGSD010000007.1:0-46148 GCA_964528305.1 uncultured Candidatus Peribacteria bacterium
ACAGCCGGTTGCTCTACCACTGAGCTACAGGGGAATACATTGTGTTAATTGGCTCTCCGCGGATGCGAAGCAAGGGAAATATATAGAACTCATGCGGAATTTTCAAATCTTTTTTCGGGGATGGTTGGCCGGGTGAACTCTGGAAGCGTTCAAAAGTCTGCGCGCGCAGACTTTTGAAGTGGGTAGAATTCTGTGCATGGGGGATTAAAGTGTGGGGTATCTTACTCAAACAGCCCTTAATTTAACTATTTCACGGCAGACCACTTGGTCGGGGCGTTCGTAGATTAGGCTTTTTTCGCGGGTGGGTAAGTGGAATTGCTCAGTTAGATGATCTGGCAGTAGGGATTCTTCTTGAAAGCCAGCCTGGGCGAAGCTGTCATGGAGTTTATCCATGGTTAGAAATCTGGCGCCCGTGCGGTAGCAGAGCAGGGTGAGTACGACTGGTGTGTGGGCGGGGATGAGAGGGCGGAGGGCCCGGAGGAAATTGAAAATCAGGCCGTGGATTTGGCTGAAAGTCAGGTCGATTTGATCCGGGAAAGGGGTGCGGCTGATGGGAGGGCCCAGAAAGGTTTCACTGATTACGGCGGCGATTTTTTCGGGTAGGTCGGATTTGTTTAAATGAGTGGCGTCTTGGCAGAATAAGCGTGTTTGGCTGTCTTGGTTGTGCCATTTTAGATTTTCATGGCTTTTGCGGATGTTTTCTTCAGATATGTCGGATCCGATGGCTTGTAGGCCCATTTTTTCGGCTTCCATCAGAATAGTTCCGATGCCGCAAAAGGGGTCGTAAATAGTAGCGCCGCTGTTTGCTCCAGATAGATTGATTAAAATTTGGGCTAATTTAGGTGGGAGCATGCCTAGTCTGGCGTCGCGTTCTGGTCTTTGGAAATCGCGTCTGGAATATTCATTAATATCCTGTAGGCCAACTGTTTCGCCGATTAAATATTGTCCGTTGATTTCTATGGCATTAAATTCTGCACCTTTTTGTAGGATTTTTTCGCCGAGCAATAGGGCAGTGGGGGGACTAAAAAAATTGTTATTAATGAAACGGCTGGATAGGTCTAATTCTTTCAGCTTCTTTTTAGTGAAAAGTAAACAATTTTTAATAATTTTTTCAGAGTCTCCTTTTATACTGTCCACAGTCAGTGCATAACGTATTTTGTCGCTGCGTCCTGTGAATTTTTGTGCGGCTAAATCACTGATAATGCCTGGTAACTCCTGCTTGTTTCCGGCAGTGGTGCTCACCTGTATCAATTTAGTGCAGCCGCCCAGCTTATTCTGCAGGGATTGTGGCTGGTCGATGGGTGCTCCCAGCTCTATCACCAGATATTGTCTGTCCAAATGTAGATAAGATGTCTCTTCTGGCAATACTGCTGCCAGTTCCGCCAGGGAAATCAATGTTTTACGACCCAGAACGAAGATGTATTTAACCATAATTTAATGCAAATGTATTCTATCTTTCCCTGAAAATGACTTTAAAAGCAATGGAAAATGCCAATAAACATGTCTGGTGGATTGAAATAGGGGGTGTAGTGCTAGCCTGTTTGGCTGGAGCTGCTCTGGGGTTTTGGGTGGGGGGCTGGTATCAATCAGAGCGTTTACAAGCGGCTTTGGTGGAGATCCCCGATATTAATCAGTGTTATCAATAGAGCTTTTTTTCTCCCGACTGGCAACCTCTTTTTATCCTGGGTGTTTTGCTATGGCGGCCGGATAAATTATAGTGACGCTGGAATTTAATTATTTAAGCGCTTAACTAAAATATATATGGCAATGTCATTAAATCGAGTGCAATTGATTGGTAATCTGACCCGCGATCCGGAATTACGGCAGGTACCGGGTGGTCAAACTGTGGCTTCTTTTTCTATAGCTACCAATTTCAGCTGGACTGATGCCAGTGGGCAAAAGCAGGATAAACCGGAGTTCCACAATATAGTTGCCTGGAGGAAATTGGCAGAAATTATTGGTCAGTATTTGCGTAAAGGTAGCAAAATATTTATTGAAGGTCGTTTGCAAACTCGGGAATGGGAAGGTGAAGATGGAGTGAAGCGCTATCGTACAGAAATCGTAGCGGATAATATGATAATGCTGGACCGTAAAGGTGGTGAGATGGGTGAGGCGCCTTCTTATGGTGGTGGATTGAATCGTGCTACGGCTAAATCGGCTGGTGCCGAGATGGCTGGGGCGGCTGTGGGTGGTGATGTAGAGGGGGATGTGTCCATTGATGACCTTCCATTCTGATTCTTTTTGATTTTTACTGCGTTGACTGCGAAAAAATTGCACCTTACGTATATGTATACGTGCGGCGCAATTTTTTCTTGTCGCCTTGTAAAAACCGAAAAAGAATCAGAATGGGCTTTGTTGCAGACTAAAGAAAAAGAGGCCTAAAGCCAATTTTATAGTTGGTGTAGGCCTCTTTTGTTGCTGCTTATGGAGCATTCCTATCCGCATCAAGTGTATCGATGCAGAGGGTAAATGACGTCCTGTTGGCAGCATTTGGGTGAAACTACGGCTATTTGATGTTTCAGCCCTTCTCTCTACCGTCCTTTGGTGTTTTGTTTCACGACGAGGTTCACCATCGTCAATTTTTTATTTTTGCTTTTTCCTGTGCTTTGTCCCATTAGGACGAAAGCTTTTGGTTTGCATTTATTTTTGCTTTTTGCCGGAAACGTCGAGCGTTTCACAGATTTTTTTCAGATGCCTGCCGGGCATCAATCGAAAAGTAGAGAGCAGAGGTCCCCCAGAGGCTAGACCTCGTTTGAGAGCATAGATATGAGCTCTGTGGTGGGGCGAGGAGCCGTTTTGGTGCCTGGGAGACTTTTGTCCGCTACTTTTCTTTGTGCTGCTTGGTTGTCAAAGGCCGATTGATTTGTATTTGCCAAATCATTAAATTATATCATTTTTGGGGAAATAGAGCAAATGGCTGGGCTGAAAAGCTTTTTTCTATATAATCTGTTTGTCGATATAGCTGAATTTTTTAATGTTTTTATGGGTAATATTTTGGCGAAAAACGGTTTATTGGTGCTAATTTCCGGCCCTTCTGGGGTTGGTAAGGGCACTATTGTAAATATGCTGCGTGAGCGTTTGCCCTGGCTGGTTTTTGTTACCTCTCTGACTACCAGAGCTCCTCGGCCGGGTGAGCAGGAAGGGCAGCAATATCATTTTGTCAGTCATGAAGAATTTGAGCGTGGAATTGCTGAGGGGCGTTTTTTGGAATATGCCCAGGTGCATCACCTCGATTATTATGGGGTTTTGAAGGCGCCGGTGATGGAGGCTTTGGCTCTGGGGCGGGTGGTGGTTCGTGAAGTGGATGTGCAAGGGGCGGCTAGTATAGTGAATGCATTGCCGCCGGCAGAAGTGCTGACTATTTTTATACGACCTCCTGAATTGGCTGTTTTGTTGCAGCATATTGAGGGGCGGGGGCATTTACCGGCGGAGGAGTTACAACGTCGTTTGGATAGTGCGAAAAGGGAAATGCAGGCGGCGGAGAAGTTTGATTTTCAGGTGGTTAATCCGGAGGGGCAGGTTGAGCAATGTTATAATGAAGTGGTGGAGATAATTAAGGCTGAGATGAAGCGGCGGGGGGTGAGTCAGGGGGATTGAAACAGCCAGGGGGGTGGTTTATGTTATGTGAAAAAGATTTTGCAAAATAGCCTCTTTGGTGTAATTTATGCCCGCTTTTCAGTTAAAGCTTCGTCGTATCTGATTTCGTCTGGAATTACTGTAAATAATGGGGATTAGCCAAGTGGTAAGGCACCAGGTTCTGACCCTGGCACCGGGGGTTCGAATCCCTCATCCCCAGCCAATAGATTCAATTTCTTGTTAGAGCAGATCTGTGGTGATTTTATTCATAGCCGGAAAGTTTTTTATTAATTTGTTTAGCAATGTTTTGAAAAACTTTGCCGGTGCTGTGAATTTTCTCAAATCCTTTCACTTGAGGAGGGATGTTAACTTCGAGGATAATTGGATGTTTTTTGGTGTGAATTAAATCGACACCTCCAAAATCACATTGCATTAATTTCATAGCTTTTAGTACATCAATTATATCGATGAATTAAATACAACTTCCGATCGTCAGAGACCGATTCCCCTTTATATGGTGTAAGGTTAACGGGGGGAACTTTATCCAGTAGGGGATTAAAGGCAGTCGGTTTCGTCAACTAGTAAACAGCTACGGTTGTAGTCGTCCCATATCTCTAGGAAATAGTGTTGCACGTTTGATATTATCAACACCGGTGAGTTGCATGGTTAAACGTTCAAGGCCCAGTCCAAGTCCACCGTGTGGAGGTGTTCCCAGTTGATGTAAACGTAAAAATTGTTCGAAACCAGAGGGGTTCAAGCCCTTGTCTATCATCGCTTGCACCTGTTCATCATAGTTGTTTATACGTTGTCCACCTGTTGTAATTTCCAACCCTCTGAAAAGTAGATCAAAACTTTTCGTTACATCTCGGTTCTCTGGATCTCTTTTTGCATAAAAAGGGCGTTTCGCCCAGGGATAGTGTGTTACAAAAACAAATTCAGATCCCGTTTGGTCTCTTACAGCTTGAGAGATAAGTCTTTCATCTTCGGGTTCGAGATCATGATCATCGGTAGATTGTTTGCCAAAACGGTCCGCAATCATCACTTTTGCATCTGCGAACTTAACCTGTGGAATGCCTCCTGATAAATCCGGTAAATCTTGTTGAAGGACGCCGCTCTTATTTAGGAGTTCAAAAGCTTCAGCACAATTTTGGCGAACGGAGGTAATTACATGTGCCAACATGGTTGCTTCCATCTGCATCACGTCCTCAAAACCTCGGATGGGTCCCATCTCAAGATCCATTGAGGTATAGGTTGTGAGGTGACGTGATGTTCTGGAAGGTTCCGCCCTAAAAACTGGTCCAATCTCAAACACTCGACCATGGACGGGAACCATGAATTGCTTGTAGAACTGAGGGCTTTGAGCTAAAAATGCAGGAGCCCCAAAATAATCTAGGCCAAATACATTGGCACCACCTTCTGCATTTCCTCCCACAATTTTAGGTGAGAAAATTTCCGTAAATCGTTGTCCATTTAAAAATTCTCTAAAAGCTTTTGCTATTTCTGCTTGGACTTGGAAAATTGCTCTTTCGGTTGGATTCCTAAGACTGAGGAGTCTTTCATCCAACATTGTGGATTGAGAGACATTTAAAGATAAACTACTCGTATCAAAGGCTGGTTCAGTCTGGGGTGAACTTAGTATGTCAGCCTGGTTACAAGCGATTTCCACTTCTGGTTTGCTGGTTTTTGATTGTTTTGCTTTTACTTCACCTGTCACTTTCATAAAGCTGCCCTTTTTGAATTGAGGCAACTGTTTTAAAGAAACTACTACTTGGATTGTGCTGGTTGGCGTGCGGAGTACAACGAACCCACCCCATTTTAAAGCTTTGACATTCAGGACAGCTCCTTCAACTGTTGCTGTTTGCCCCACTTTCTCTAAAAGGTCTTGAGCTTCAATGAGAGGATTCAAATCCTCTGGAGAGGTTCCGAGTCTATTTTCTGTAAGATCTAAAGGCATAAAATCTGGTTTAGTGATCTATGGAGGGTTATGTTAGTGGTTTATTGATTTTTAGTCAATGTGCGGTGGACTGAGCTTGGAATGGGGGCGAATAACTGTTACATTTCCGATTGTTATTCTTTTATAATTGGTAGAAACATCAACGATGCATAAATGTATATTTTGCGATATTGTTCTTAAATTGGTTCCTGCAGAAGTTGTTTTTGAAGATAATAACATTCTGGTGATTCTTGACACAGACCCAATCAGTGCTGGCCACTGTTTAGTTATTCCTAAAGAACATATAAAAGACTACTTGAGCATCAGGACTGATCTAGGGGGGCTTATTATGAATAGCGTGGGGAAAATCGCTTCTGCCATAATGAGGACCTATCCCTATGATGGTACGATGATCACTTCAGTTAGTGGTCAATTTCAGGATGTAGCACATTTACACATTCATGTTTTTGGTAGAGAAAAGAAGAGAGATATTCAAATCAATTATCCAATTCAAAATGAGCCAATGGCTCTCCCAGCAAGGATTGCTGCTGATTTGAGAGCAAATCTTGTTTGAAAGTTGGGTTGCAATACTTGTTACAAGTATGTATAAATGATCCCTTGTAAAAGCCGTTTATGAAACTTTTGGGGATTGTCGGATCAGGGCCATCAATCGTTAGTTGTGACCTACGTGGTGATCGCAGATCGGTTAACGTTATAGCAAGAAACGAGAGGGGGCAGCTTTTAACCAGAGTAGGTTTTGAATCTACGAGAACAGCGACTCTTGTGGGTTTTGAGTTAATAAAAGCTGCTCTAATCTCACAGATTGTTGGTGAGTTTAGATCAGCGCTCGCCGTTCATGTGAATTTTACATTGGATCCTCGGTCACTCGATTTTTTGAATAGGCTGGTCACCGAAATCATAGGTGAGCTCCCTGACTCAAAACTATCTTCCATAACTGCGGATGATACAAAAGAACTCGAATCTACTCCTCGCACCTTTGTTGATAATACTGTTAGTGTTGGTTATAGTGGAGGGCGAGATTCTTCAACTTCACTTCATTTATTGAAAGCATGTGGCTTTAATGTGAGGCCTTATTCGATCAGTTACGATCAAACAGCCACTCGTGCTGAATTTAGTACTTTTCAATCTCAAGCTGCCAATGATTCTTACTACGAGCCTTTTGATATTCCTACGACTTATTTTGCTCCTTTTTGGGATGCTAATGACAGGGTACCTGAGTTCATTTCGGTTGGGCACTCGTTTGATGTTTTAGGATTTCCATCCTCCCGCCGCCGTGCCCCCTATGAGTCGCCCCGA
The DNA here is from genome assembly GCA_964528305.1 of uncultured Candidatus Peribacteria bacterium. Lineage (GTDB taxonomy): Bacteria > Patescibacteriota > Gracilibacteria > UBA1369 > UBA1369 > CAZGSD01. Next base: position 6,827 of record CAZGSD010000007.1, read on the forward strand.
AGTATGCAAATACATGAAGCATACCTTCAAGCGATACTAGGTACTGGGACAAAGTTTTTATTTCCATTGTCGAGTCTAAGTACATATTCTGTTTACGAGTGGATTCGAAGAAAATATGGCCTTAAAAATTTAGAAGAAAAAACCTCCTGCTGGAACAGTGATAGTGGAGACTGTGGTTACTGTGATAAGTGTCAACGAGTAAAACTGGCTGCCTCTGGGCTACACAAAAAGGACTATGTTTATTTGCCGGAAGCGCCTCAGGTTATTACCGATCATTCCTACCTATTTGGGAACCCTGAATACAATGATTTGGTTCGTAAATATGGAATTGATGGGCTTTCAGAGTCCCAGCTTTTCTCTGCTGGTGTTTCTGTGGATGAGCGCATAATTCACGAAATCTCAAGGGTCCTAGGTCGGAGACAAATTTGCGTAGAAGTGGCCCCCAATGTAGAGCAACCAAAGACTCCACAAATCGATTTAGATGCAGCATCAAGTATGATCGGTATTGATTATCGTTCACTTCCTTCTTTTTCCTTAAACAATAGCACATCTGAGTTGCCCTATGAAAGATACTTTGGTCGTGAGACACCAATAACTGCCTCTCACGGTGAACAACCGGTTTTCAATAACTCTGGTTGGTCGTTCGGAAGGGTTTCAGAGGGGCCGCGTTTGGAGATCCCCGACACCATACTTTTTAGACAATTTTTTAAACAGGAATAGTATGAAATCACTCTCCTCATTGGTTGGTAATACTCCGACGATCGAACTCCCCTATAGAGGAAATAGACTTCAACTAAAAATAGAGGCTCAAAATCCTGGCCTTTCGATTAAAGATCGGGTGGCTTTTTATATCTGCAAAGTGTTGGCCGAACAAGGCAAACTAGTTGGAGGTAGAGTGGTTGAGTACAGTAGTGGAAATTTAGCCATTGGATTAGCGCAGGCATCCAAAATTTGGAATTTTGATCTCACTCTCGTTGTAACTGGCCAAACTAGTCCTGACAAAATCAGATTGTTGAAGCGTATGGGCGCAACACTTGTGATGGTAGACGGCGCACTGGATTCGGATGCCCCTCTTGGTTTTAAAGGCTTTGCAAGGCAAATTGCCGAAGATCGTGGTGCAGTTTTAATTGATCAGTATGATAACCCTCTCAATAGAGATGCTCATCGCCATTCGACTGGACCAGAAATTTACTCTGCTTTCCCACAAGCTCGATATGTTTTTAGCCCAATGGGAACAGGTGGTACTGCTAGTGGGATTGCCGAATACCTAAAAGAAGCAGGTTCGCCCACAAAAGTTGTTGGAGTAACTCCGGCGGTTGGCATTTACTACACGAGATTTCATGGGTTATCAGAAAAACGCCCTGGATCTGAAACTACTCGGATTGAGGGGGTAGGAGAAGATTTGATGCCAGGAAATCTCAAACTAGAAGTTTTGGGTAACGTTGTAGAAGTAAGAGATGAAGTGGCGCTTCTTGAAATTGAAGACCTACTTACAGAAACCGGCCTATTAGTTGGTGGATCTAGTGGTTTGGCTATAGCTGCAGCTAAGCAAGTAGTCGACCGTGAAAATCTTCGTGATGAGGACTTGGTCGTACTTTGTCCTGATTCAGGTAATCGTTATCTTAATGCCAATTTGCCTGCCGTAAATGTCGCGAGATCTGTCGACCCCACATTAACTCAGTTGGTGACATCTAAAACTAATGGGCAGTTCCCAAAAATTCTATAGATTCTAGTTTTGGCTAATGGATGGTGATGATTTTGTCGGTTGTGTTAGATTGCAGAAAATAGCTTTATATAAAGGTCGAGCGTCCTGTTATTATTGGATTGATGTCGGTTGATTTTTAGTCGACTCAAAAATCTGTTTGACGAGGTTGGCGGGGATGGAGAAGCCGATGTTTTCGGCGTTGGCTACGGCTACGTTGACGCCTATTACTTCGCCCTGCAGATTGATCAGTGGGCCGCCGGAATTACCTGGGTTGATGGCAGCATCGGTTTGAATCACACCTTGTAACTTTTCACTGCTGCGGTTTTGAATGCCGGCGGTGATGGAGCGTTCCAGGCCGGAGACTACGCCTACTGATACGGAATTAGTGAATTTGGCCAGTGGGGTGCCGATGGTGATGGCGGTTTGGCCGACTTTGAGTTGGTCAGAGTTGCCGAAATTTAAAAATGGTAGATTTTCTCCGGTGATTTTCAAAACGGCGATGTCACTCACTGGATCTTTGACTATTGATTGAACTGGATGTTTGCTGCCGTCATTCATTACTACTGTATATTCGACATTTTCTAGATCCACCACGTGTTTATTAGTGATAATGTAACCGTCGCTACTAACCAGAAATCCAGATCCACCTCCGATATTCACTTTTTCGCTGCCGGCTTCGGTGAGACGTGGTACCCGTATGACGAATCCTCTGGAGGTGTTGTAATTGTCATAACTTTTTTCCCAGATGGGCATATCTTTGGTGACGACTATGGACACGACCGCCGGCATGGATCGATTTACTACGTCGATGACGGTGTTTTCATAGTCTTGATAGTTGTTGGTGGACTCTTGTTTTATGTCGGTGGGACTGTTGTTGACTGCTTGTATGGGGCGATTGGGGAGCAGTATGAGGATGCTGGCTAGAGTGAAGCTGATGGAAAGCAGTATGCTTAAAACAATAGTTAATAATGTTTTTTTCATAAATTTAAAAATGTTATGAAACGGGTGTGGGTAATGATAAAGGAAAGTGGAAAATTTAGTAAAGTTTTTTGTGATTGTGGCAAAATACTGCTAGAATCTCTGCGCTATTTTGGTGTTGCTTAAAAGAATGAAATATGTCTGATAAAAATTATGTCAGTTTACATCATCAGCATGATGCTCAGAGATCGGCAGGTGAGTGGTTGAGTGAGATTATTTTGGGGGGGCAAGATGGTTTGGTGAACACCCTTGGTGTGATATTGGGGCTGGCGGCGGCCAGTAGTGATTTTCGTATAGTAGTGGCGGGTGGATTGGCTGGCGCTATAGCAGAAGCGGTGTCGATGGGGGCGGTCGGTTATACCAGTAAGGCTGCGGAGCGGGATTATTATCTGAGTGAGCGAGCGCGTGAGGAATATGAGATAGATAATATGCCACATGAAGAAGAGCAGGAGGTGCGTGATATTTATGAGAAAAAGGGGTTTAAGGGGGACTTGCTGGAGTCTGTTGTGAAAGTGCTGACTCTGAATCGTGATGTCTGGCTCGATACTATGATGCAGCAGGAATTGAAGCTGATGCCGGTTAAATATTCACAGCCTATGCGGTCGGCATTATTGATTGGTGTGGCAGCCATGGTGGGATCGTTGGTGCCACTATTGCCTTTTCTGGTTTTTTATCTGGCCCAAAAAGTTGGAGTGGAAATTGGTGTGATAGGTTTGGCTATAGGATTGTCTTTGATTTTATCAGCTTTGACTTTGTTTGTTGTTGGAGTGGTTAAAGCTAAACTAACTATAGGTAAATGGTATAAAAGCGGATTACAAATGATGGTGATTGGTGTTTTTTCAGCTTTGATTGGTTATTTGATTGGTGCGATGTTTAGTCTGTAGTTGGTAAGATTTCTTCCTTTTCTTAACCTTCTGGATTATATTGTGGCTGTCACAACAATAAAAATTTGAAGAAATGAAAAGAAAAACTGAAAATAGTATCAACCCAATGATTGTGGAGAAATTGCCGGCTTATTTTTTGCTGGGTTTAATGTTTTGGGTTGCTTGGCAGCTGTATTTTGTCGTAGAGCCATTTTTAATGGTGCTGATTTTTTCTGCCATTGTGGCTACGGTGACTTTTCCAATTTATGTCAGATTAGAGGAGGCGCTTAAGGGGAAAAAAAATTTAGCTTCAGTGTTGACCTGTCTTTTGGTGATTTTTATGATTATTATTCCAATTCTTTTATTTTTACTGATCTTGGCTGGCCAAACAGTCAATCTTTATAAAACTGTGAATACTTATTTGCAAGGGCTGGATTTCAATGTTTTGCTGTCCTGGAAACCGGGGAATTTTTTGTATGATTTGTCCGGTCAATACAGTACTGATGTGGCCTTGTTGGTCCAGCAAAATATGGATGCGTTGAAGGAGGGGGTGGCGACTACGGCCCAGGCTATTAGTAAATTTGCCGCGGCTCAGAGTGCCAAGCTTCTTACAGATGTCGGTATTTCTATTTTCAATTTGCTTTTAATGTTCTTCACTCTGTTTTTCTTATACAAAGATGGGCGACACTTACTGCGTAGACTGATGGTGCTTAGTCCTATGCCGATACGTCATGAAAAAGAACTTTTTCGTAAATTTAATGAAATTTCTCGGGCGGCTTTGTTTGGGACATTTTTGACGGCTATTGCACAGGGACTCGTGGCCTGGGTCGGATTTAGCATTGCTGGCGTGCCTAGCGGCTTTTTCTGGGCTACGGCGGTGTCGATATTTTCTCTAGTTCCGGTGGTTGGGACTGCGGCTATTTGGTTGCCGATGGGGCTTTTTATGCTGCTTAGTGGAAATTGGTGGGGGTTGTTTATTTTAATTTGGGGAGCTGGATTGGTGAGTACTTTGGATAATGTATTGCGGGTTATTTTTATTGGAGCGGCTTCTAATTTGAATCCATTGCTGACTTTTGTGGCTATTTTTGGCGGTATTTTGAGTTTTGGGCTGATTGGTGTGATTTTTGGGCCGATGTTGCTGGTACTGTTTTTGACTCTATTACATGTTTACGAGCTGGAGTATGCGGAAATTCTGGATGATGGTGGTTGATGCTTGATAGGGATTGTGATATTGACAATCTTTGTGGATATGGTATTATGTGTAGATTGATGAAATCAAAACATAATACACATGCTGAAATTACGCGATGTATTCAATAAAAAGAGGGGAAATTGGGTGCTCAATAGGAGAAGGGACGTTCTGAGAGGTAAAGTTGATAAAAATCCCGCTTCCAAAGCTTTGCTTTTTATACCACTAACCGTGATGGTTTCTGTCTTTTTGATTATTATGGGCGTGGTTGGCATACCTATGACGATGAAAGTCAGTAGAACTGTTTGGAATTGGGTGGCTCCCGTCTCGAGGACGGCTTTACATGGTTCTGCTGAAGAGTATTTATTCACTGATGTAAAAGCTGATTCATCACTTTTTGATGCTTTGGCTTATCTTAAAAAGCATGGGGTGATTGATGGCTATGAAGACAATACTTTTCGTGCGGATAATCAGTTAACGCGGGCGGAGTTGGTTAAATTGATTGTTAATGCAAAAAAGCAGTACCCTTTGGCTTTGAATTATAGTAATTGCTTCAAAGATGTGAAAACTCAGTGGTTTGCTGCGCCAGTTTGTTTGGCTAAAGATAAAGGTTGGGTGGGAGGATACTCCGATGGCGCTTTTCGTCCGAATGCCGTGGTGACGCGCGCCGAGGCGGTGAAAATGATTTTACAGGCTTTTAAAATCAAGAAAATTCCTGATGTGCCAGTAGGGAACATGTTTGAGGATATAGAACAGAATTATTGGTTTTATCCTTATATGGAAATAGCTTTGTCGCGAAAATTGGTTAATGAAAACCCCAATCTGGAGTTTTATCGACCAGAAGAGGCGGCGACGCGGGGGTTTGCGGCACAGATTATTTACCGTGTGCTGCAATCCTAATTAGGAGGTGGTAGTGGATTGTTAGAGGTGGGTGTTTATGGTTGGCTGAGGTATTTCTCGATAGTATTTTCGAAAATGGCGGTGTCCTGGGCGCCCACTATTCTTTCATTGTTGATGAAGAAGGTTGGGGTGCCTTCTATGTTTAGTTCGCCCCCTTGTTTGGCTTCTTGGCGGATTTTTTCTAAATGGGTTTGGTTATCTAGACATTGATCAAATTGAGATTGATTTAAATGGAGGTCTCCGGCTAATTTTTTGAAATGAGCTAAATGTTGAGGGTTGCCTGCCCAGCTTTCCTGGGTGTCAAAAAGAGCGTCATGCATTTCGGGAAACTTTCCCTGGTCGAGGGCGCACTCACTGGCTAAGGCGGCGGCTTCCGCTTCGGGGTGGATATTGAGAGGGAAATGGCGTACCAGGTATTTGACTTGGCCGGTTTGAATGTATTTTTCTTTGATTACAGGATAACTTTCTTGGAAGAATTTTTGGCAAAGTGGGCACTCAAAATCGGTGAATTCTATCATAGTGATGGGGGCGTTGGGGTTGCCCAGGAGTTTTTCGGGGCCGTTCCATTTGGGTAAAAATAGGCTTAAATCACTGCCTTTGATCATGTAGCCCACGATGAGGCCCAGTAAAAATATACTGATATTTTTAAAAATGGTTGATGAGTCTATTGAATTGGACATTTTGTTTTTGGTGAGAGGTGAGTGCTTTGGCTTTTTAAATTTAAATCAAATTGTCTGGGGGCACAATAGGGCGGCGACGAAAGTGCCAGATGCCAAGGCAGGCGATGATGACTATCAGGAGTATGGTGCTGAATGATGGTGTGGTGGGGGAGCCGCCCGTTGGGGGAGTGCTGGGGCTTTGTGCGATGTTAGCTGTAGTTTGAAGAGTAGCAGGAGAAATTTCATAGTTTTGTAATTGCATGATTTGGGTGATGTTTTGTGCGTTGGCTGGGGCGGGAAAGAGTTGTCCGGTGAATTGCCCCTGCACATTGTTAATAAAAGTGCTTTTGGCAATTGGTCCTGGGACGGTTTTTTCTGAAAAAATAATCATTATTAATGTGGGTTTGTCTGTAATGGGAGTGGTGTTGAGTAGGAAATAATATGGATTGCCAAAGGTGGCTGATTTTGTGATGGTGCCGTTAACGCTATGTAGTTCTGGATTTGGTTGTCCCGGCGTGGGGTGATCACTATAACTCCAGGTTTCATTTTGATCGTTGGTGATGAGGCTGTAGGATTGGCCTTTAATTGGTGAGTCATACTCTTGGCTGGCAGCGAGATTGCCATCAGGATAGAAAAGTCTGATGGTATCGGTAGTATTATTGAGGCTGATTTTTAGTGGTTTGAGTGATATAGCCAGGTGTCCGTTGGCGGGTAGATGTAATTCTGGTAGACGTTTTGGTTTGCTGCCACCCTGATCATCGTCCAAAATCCACCCTTGTAGATTGATGGCGTTCTGGTTAAGATTTTCTAATTCTATCCATTCGGTTTCTCCGCTATTTGGTGCGGCAAAAATTTCACTGATTCGTAGGTCTGGCTCGAGTGGGGGTGATGAGTTTTCTTCTATAAATATGTCTTTAGAGGAGATGGAACTAGTGGTGGTTGTTAGTGGTGGCGTTGAGGTGTTAATTTCCTTTGATTGAGGTGGATGGTTAATTTGCCAGGCACTGGAATTTTGTTCGCTATTGATTCTGGTTATGGATTGATCTTTTTCGATAAGATTACTGTCTAGGCAGGAGTTGATGTCATTATCGTCCCAGAAATTTTCCTGATAGATTTTATCCCATTGATCTGTTTCACTTTTACTGATTGGAGTTTTTTGCCAACAAATGAAATCGTAAATGTTTTTTTCGTTTTGTAATATTAATTGTTCGGTTGTCGAGGTTAGGCCTTTTTGTGTGGTATGTATCTCTAGATTTTCTGCTGAATCAGGCTCTGTGGAGTTGAACCAGACTGTGATTAAGTCTCCTGGTTGGACGATAAAGTTTTGGTCGATTGTTTTGAAGATTTTATCGTCAAAAAAACTGAGTCCCAATAGATTGATGTTTGGTTCTGACCCCTCGACAAAAAAAGTGAAAAAATCCTGGGTTGAATTTTTGAATGAAACTTCTTGCAAGGTGACTGTGAAGGTTGGGGATGTCATGTGGTGGTGGTTTTTAATGGTAATTGTAAGAAGAAGTTCTGAATTTTTACTGAAAAAGAGCTGAAATCCCCCCAGTTTGACAGGCTGGCTGGCGATATGATTTGATGTATTGGCAGAAAATAAAATAAATCTAAAGGCAATGGATAACATAATGCTATTGGTTGGGCTGGTTGTGGTTGGCGTGGCTGGTGCGGCTATCGGATATTTACTAAAAATCTCTTCTCATCGAGGGCGTGCTGCACATGATAGGGAAAAGGCTGAGCATGTTTTGGCTGAGGCTAATTCCAAGGCAAAAGAGGTTTTGTTGGAAGCCAAAAATGACGCGCTGAAAATCCTGGATCAATATAAATCTGATGAGGAAAAAAAACGCCAGCAGCTCGATAAAATAGAATCGAGACTACTGGATAAAGAAGAAAGTTTGGAGAAAAAAATCAGTCAGGCTGAGCAGCTACGTAGTGAGTTGGAGCAGAAAGCTGAGAAAATCAAACAATTGCGGTCCGAAGCGGAATTAGCTTTGGAGACACAAAAAAAGGAATTAGAGAAATTGGCGGGTTTGTCACGGGAAGAGGCAAAAGCCAAGTTGCTTCAGGAGGTGGAGGAGGCTTCACGTAAAGATTTGGCTGAGCATATTTTGAAGGCCGAAGAGAATTTGAAAAAGGAAGCCAAGGATAAGGCTAAATTTATCATTGCCGATGCCATACAGCGTTATGCGGCCGAGGTGGCTACAGAGTCGACCGCTACAGTAGTGACTCTACCGGGAGATGATATGAAGGGACGTATTATCGGTAAGGAAGGCCGCAATGTGATGGCTTTCGAGCAGGCTACTGGTATAGATGTTATTATTGATGACACTCCTGGATCTATAGTGATTTCCGGTTTTGATTTGGTTCGTCGTTACGTGGCTAAAATAGCTTTGGAGAAATTGTTGCAGGATGGTCGTATTCACCCGGCCCGTATTGAAGAAGTGGTGGAAAAGACTCAGGAAGAGGTCAATGTGATGATTAAAGATTTGGGTGAGAAAGCTGCTTATGAAACAGGCGTGGCGGGATTGAATCCTAATTTGATTAAATTATTGGGTCGTCTGAAATTTCGTACCAGTCATGGGCAGAATGTGCTTAAGCATTCCATGGAGGTAGCGTTTTTGGCTGCCGGTATGGCGGCCGAGCTCGGAGCTGATGCTGAAGTGTGTAAGAAGGCTGGATTACTTCATGATATTGGGAAATCCACTGATCATGAAATCCAGGGGCATCATGCGGTGATTGGGCGTGATATATTGAAAAAATTCAATTTGGGAGAGGAAGTGATTCACTGTGTGGAATCGCATGAAGGGGAGATGGAGCCTCGATCTTTGGAAGCCATGATTGTTTCTGCTGCCAATCAGATTGCTATTACTCGGCCTGGGGCCAAGCGTGGGGATCTGGAAAACTTTGTTAAAAGAATGGAAGAGTTGGAAAATGTTGTTAATGCTTTTGGAGGAGTGCGCAGTACTTATGCGGTGCAGGCTGGTAGTGAGGTGCGTATTTTTGTTAAACCAGAGGAGATTGATGAATATGCCGCCGTGAAGTTGACGCATGATATATCCCGTAAAATAGAAAAAGATTTGCAATATCAGGGGCAAATTAAATTGCATTTAATACGTGAAACACGGGCGGAAGATTTGGCCAGATAATATTTATAAACCAATGGTTGGACAGCAGGAGGATTTTAGTAAAATTAAGGTGGAAAGTGAAAAACTTCTTTTGCTTGAGGATGTTTTGGGATGGGATGGGGCGAGATCGCGCGCAGAGGCTGCTAAGGTAAAGGCTTTTAATTCTTTATTGCATTTTTTGACACCGCCTTTGGCGGAGGATATAGAGGTGATTTATGAAGAAAGACGTTTTGAGGCTTTTTGGCATGTGGTGGGGACTTCATCTTTTGAATATAAAAAAAGGAATAAATATAAAATTCCTGTAGGGGCAGAAGTTGTGGATTTGAATGTGCTAGGACAGGAATTTGTGGTGGACAAGGATGGTCAGACTTTTACTTTGGAAAGTTTGGAGCATTGTCGGGAGAATTATCGTGAGGAGGTTATGGTGGATGCGAAAATTGATCAAAAAGGTAATTTCACCAAATATCTAAATTTCAACAGTCAGCTGATTTCTTCTACTGATAGTTTGACTGCTGATGGTACTCCTGTGGTGTATTTGGAAACCCGTGCCAGTACTTTGGTAAGGCAGGTTTTGCAGAATTTGGTTAAGCCGATCAAGGCTGATGAAATTATGGATGAAAAAATCACTATTCATGATTTGAATTTATATTTTTATCCGGTTTACACTTTTGAATTTCATTGGAAATTGAAAAATAAAAAAACCACTGTGGCTTTTGATGGGGTAACTGGTGAATTAAATTTAAAAGCGGCTAAAATTACGGATACGCTGAAGAAGAATTTCACCAATGATGATTTGTTCGAATTTTCTAAGGAAATTGCTCAAAATTTGGTGCCCGGTGGTGGCTTGGCCGTGATGATGGGAAAGAAGGTTTTTGAGATGACCAGGAAAGATAAATAGTAAATATATGAAAGAAAAAAAAGAAAAATTAAAACAACCCTCTCCGCCTTATGTAGATGATGATACTGAGTCGGTTGGTTTGATTGCGCGTTTACGGGCGCCAGCTTTGATTCTTGGTTTGGGACTCGGAATAGTTATTTCTTTTATTACGTCTAATTTTGAAAAAGTTTTAAGTCATGATGTGCGTATAGCTTTTTTCTTGCCGTTTATTGTTTATTTAGCTGATGCTATTGGTACGCAAACTCAAACTATTTATGCTCGTGATTTGCAAACAGGTCGTACTGGATTTCATAACTATTTAATTAAAGAGACTTTAATCGGATTGATTTTTGGTAGTGTTTTTAGCTTAATTTCGGCTGGACTTTTGATGGTTTGGTTTAGGGATCAAATGCTTGTTTTATGTGTTGGTTTATCTGTATTTATCACGGTTTTGCTAGCTCCTATGGTGGCGCTTTTAACTACTGAAATCAGTTATCGTTTTAATTGTGATCCAGCTGCTGAAGCTGGCCCCATCGCTACCGTGATTCAGGATATGCTTAGCGTCGTTATATTTGGAATTATTAGTAGTTTGATTCTTTTGTAAAATTTTTATTAGCACTCTTGAAAGAGTTGTGCTAAATTGACGGCGATTTTATTATTTAACTTAGTTGCTATGAGTGATTTACTCGCTGCTATTCGCCCTCTGGAAGACAGAGTTTTGCTCAAAGGTATAAGCGATATGCAAACGACCGCTTCTGGTATTATTATACCTGATACTGCTTCCAAAGATCGGCCACAAAAGGCGGAAGTTTTGGCTGTGGGTCCTGGGATTATGAAAAAAGACGGTAGTCGTTTACCTGTCGATGTAAAAGTCGGTGACAAGGTGCTGGTGTCTAAATATGCCGCTGATGAAGTGAAAATTGATGGGGAAGAATATTATATTATTCGGCAGTCCAGCATATTAGCTGTGATTTAGAGGCTTGGCATTTATTTAAAACTTTATTATTAAATTATTAAACCTATGGCAAAAGATTTACTTTTTGGCACTGATGCCAGGAAAAAAATGATTGAAGGAGTGGTCAAGCTGGCCAAAACAGTGAAGCTCACTGTTGGTCCAAAGGGGCGCAATGTGATGTTGGAGAAAAAATATGGTGCGCCGCTGATTACCAATGATGGTGTGACTATAGCAAAAGAAATTGAATTGGCAGATCCCTATGAAAATATGGGCGCCCAGATGGTAAAAGAGGTTGCTACCAAAACTAATGACATCGCTGGTGATGGCACTACTACCGCTACTATTTTGGCTGAGGCCATGGTTTTGGAGGGATACAAAAACATCACGGCTGGGGCTGATCCAATGATACTTAAAAAGGGTATAGATTTGGCTGTAGAAAAAGTGGTGCAGGTTTTGGAAGAGAGAGCGGTAGCGATTGGTGATTCCAAAGAAAAGATTAAACAAGTGGCTACTATTTCTGCCCAGGATGAAAAAGTTGGTGAATTGATAGCTGATGTTTTGGAAATGGTTGGGCATGATGGAGTGATTACGGTAGAAGAATCTCAGGCTATGGGATTGGAAAAAGAAGTGGTGATGGGTATGCAATTTGATAATGGTTATCTGTCTCCTTATTTCGTCACTGATGCCCAGCGCATGGAGGCTAAATATGAAAATGTGCATTTATTGATTACTGATAAGAAAATTTCTTCTCTGCAGGAATTAGTACCTGTCATAGAAAAAGTTGCAGCCGCTGGGAGCAAAGAGTTGGTGATCATAGCTGAAGATTTGGATGGTGAGGCTTTAGCCACTTTGATTCTCAATAAAATTCAGGGGCGTTTCAGTGTGCTCGCGGTGAAGGCACCAGCTTATGGTGATCGCCGCAAGGAAATGTTGCGTGATATTGCCGTGTTGACTGGTGGAGCCGTGATTACTGAGGAAACCGGTTTGAAGCTCGATAAAGTCGAGCTGGCTATGTTGGGACAAGCTGAAAAAGTGATTGCCGATAAAGATAAAACCACAATTATTGGTGGTAAAGGTGACTCTAAATCAATCGATGCTAGAGTGGCTGAATTAAAAGTTTTGATTGATAAAACTTCTTCTGATTTTGATAAAGAAAAACTGATTGAACGTTTGGCCAAGCTTTCCGGTGGAGTGGGTGTGATACGCGTTGGTGCCGCTACCGAAGTGGAGTTGAAGGAGAAAAAATTGCGCATAGAGGACGCGGTGTCTGCTACCAAGGCTGCCGTGTCCGAAGGAATTGTGGCTGGTGGTGGAGTAGCTTTGGCGCAAGCGGCTAAAGAGCTGGTTGCTATGGTGAATGGTGATACGGATGAAGCTACTGGAGCCAGTGTGGTAATGCATGCTTTGAGCCAACCTTTGATGAATATCGCGGCCAATGCTGGTTTGAAACAAGAAGTCGTTGCTGACAAAGTAATCTCCGCTAAATTGGGGATGGGATTTGATTTTTCACATGTTACTAAAGAAATGATGTTGGATCATAGTCAGCTGGAGCTGGTGGACATGGTGAAGGCTGGTATTATTGATCCCAAAATGGTGACCAGATCCGCTTTGCAAAATGCGGCTTCGATAGCTGGAATTTTCCTGACTACAGAAGCTGCTGTGACTGATCTGCCAGAAAAAGAAAAGGCCGGTGGAGCGGGTGCAGGAATGGGTGGGATGGGAGGTATGGGCGGGATGATGTAACAGGAAGTTAAAGAAAATTGTATTTGACTGCGTCAACTGCAACAAAATATCCCTCACGTATATTTTATACGCTGCGGGATATTTTGTTTTGTTTCATTGTAAAATAGCAATTTTGAGAACTTCCTGGTCTTTTTCGTAAGCAGCAAATTAAGTACTGCAGCTGTCAGGCATTTGCGAAGGTGTTTTGGCCTGGTCCCGCGTAAGCGGGCAAAACACCGTAGCAATAGCGAGGCCGCCGCTGGGGCGGCCGAGCGTGCCTGACAGCTGCAGTACTTAATTTGCTGCTTGGCAGTGATAATGTTATGATTGGCCCGGCAAAAACAAATATAATTATCAACAGTTATGGCATCAAAAAAAGTTGTCAAAAAGGTGGAAATAGCCGATGACTCAGTGGTTAATTTGAAGCGTGGTTCAGTAAAATCCAGGCCTGTAGCCTTGAAGGAAGCGGCTGCTTTTACGGTGAATCGTATTGATCATGATGAGATGCAGCAGGTGCCGGTTAGTTTTGTCACACCGACCCAGACTGCTGTGCAGGAGAGGGAATCCTATGCTAGTACGGATTTACTAATCGACAGGGCTCCACGTGCAGGGGCTTTGGATCAGGAAGATTTGCGTCGTCGTATGGATAATTTTGCTGAAAAACTGGAGCAAGCCGTGAGTAAAGCGGCACCGCAGGATAGCGCTTCGAGTTTGCCCAATGTCGCGGCAGAACCAAAAGATTTGATTAAGGTTAAATTTGAAAAATTCGTTCAGTTGGTGGCTACTAGGGATTTTTTTCCTGTTTTGGAGAAGAATAGAAATGAAGATGTTATCTTATCCTCCAATCTCCTGACTGAGTTAGCTGGTTCGGTGGAAGAGAAGGGGGAGAAAAAATCGCCGGTGATTTTTTTGGTCGGATTGGCTTTGGGTGTTATTATTACTTACCTATTAATTAACAAGTGAATTTATGTCAGTGGATTCTATTCTAAAAACGCTCGATGAACTTTTGAAAAAAACGGTGGAGCATCTGCATGGTGATTATGCTGGTTTGCAGATTGGGCGGGCTAGTGCGGCTTTGGTGGAGCGGGTAATGGTGGACAGTTATGGTGTGATGCAGCCGCTAAAAGCTGTGGCCAGTATTACTGTGCCGGATGCCCGTACTGTGCAAATACAGCCTTGGGATAGAGGAATGTTGGCGGCTATAGAAAAAGGGATTCAATTGGCTGAAATCGGTCTCAATCCGCAAAATGATGGTGTGGTGGTGCGTCTCAATGTTCCGCCGTTGACTGAGGAGAGACGTCGTGAATTGAGTAAAATTGTAGGAAAGATGGCAGAGGATGCCAAGATTGCCGTACGTAATGTGCGTCATGATGCTATGGAGCAAATTAAAAAAGCTCATAAGGCTGCTGAGATTACTGAAGATCAGCAAAAGCATGGTGAAAAAGAAGTACAACTCCTGGTAGATAAAACCAATGAGGAAATTGATGAGGCGGCTAAAGCAAAAGAAGCTGATGTGATGAAAGTTTAATACTGTAATTTTGTAAATTATGTTGTGGCTGCTTTCTATTTTGGCCTTTCTGATAATTTTTTCTGTGTTGATCTTGGTGCATGAGTTTGGACATTTTTTTGCAGCCAGAAAGTGTGGAGTCAGAGTGGAAGAATTTGGTTTGGGTATGCCACCCCGATTGTGGGGATATCGCCCTAAAAACAGTCATACTTTGTATTCTTTTAATGCCATTCCTTTTGGTGGTTTTGTGAAGCTGCATGGGGAGGACAGTCATAATCCGGCGGTTTTGAAACATGCTGACAGCTTTGCCGCTAAACCGGCATGGCAGCGCGTGATTATTATAGTTGCCGGGGTGTTGATGAATTTTTTGTTGGCCTGGGTTTTGCTGACAGTGGGATTTGTTTGGGGAATGAAGCCGCTGATTATCAATGCTGAAGATGTTTTTGCGGCGATTAAATCCGGGGTGATTCAATTGCAGCCAGTGGAGGCGGCTGGTGGTGGAGCAACTGCTAAGAAGGAGATATTATCAGTTCCGAAAGTGGTGGTACTACGGGCGCAGCCTGGAAATGCGCTCGGTTTAGAGTCCGGGCAGGTGGTGGAAAAAGTGGCTGGACAGATGGTGTTCGATGTTAATGAAATGCAAAAGCTGGTGAATGCTGTTGGTTCAGGTGGTGGAGGTGTTGCAGCTGGTCAAGTTTCTATAGAAAAGCAGAATAAAAAAGTTTTTGACTCTCCCAATACTGCGCGTGGGCAGCAGGATGATAGCCTGGCTCAGGTGGTGATTAGTGGCGTGCTGCCACAATCCAATGCTGATCAGGCCGGATTGCGTGAGGGGGATGTTGTGCTTAGTATCAATGGGAAAAAAGTGGAAAGTTTGGAGAAATTTAGTGAAATTGTTAGGGCGGGGCAGGGCGATGCGACTGTAGAGTATATGGTGGAGCGGGGTGGGTTGCCGATTCAGCTGAAGATTAAAAAAGGAGAAAATGGCCTGATTGGGGTGATGCTCTCACCAATAGTAGAAGTGCCTGAATGGCAAAGCGCTTTTTATGTGAAAACCATGCCTTATGCCGTAGAGAGTATAAAGGATGTTAGCTATCCTTGGTGGCAAGCTCCTGGTCAAGCTTTGCGTGAAATGGGACGATTATCTGTTTTGACTGTGAAAATGTTTTTGAATGTTTTTGCCAGTATTTTTACCAAATTGTCAGTGCCGGATGGCGTGGCCGGTCCGGTGGGAATAGCCCAGATGACTTTTGTCTTTGTGCAGGAAGGGTTGATGTCCCTGATGCGTTTCACCGCACTGCTCTCCTTGAGTTTGGCTATTATCAATATATTGCCTTTTCCTGGTTTGGATGGTGGGCGATTTTTCTTGATTGTGGTTCCGCTTTTACTGCGACGACGTTTGAATCCGAAATTGGAAGCCATTATTCATTTTGTCGGTTTTGTGATGTTGATGATTTTGATTTTGTTGGTGACTTTTAATGACATATTGAAACTTTGGACTTGAAAGGGTAGCGATACTGTGATGTGATTTGATCAAAGGCCTTGAAGGTGTGGTGGAAAGAGGCTAATATCGGCAGGCTTTCATGGATATTTTTTGCCTGATTTATAATGATTCAAGATGCTCCACAAATCGATAAAAAAGCTATCTGGGAGCAGATATTAGGGAAAGTTTATAATTCAATTGAAAGGGGGCATTTATTGACTATATTCGTCAATAGTGCGGTGTTGGATTATAATGATGGTGTTTTGAAGATCGGTTTTGCGTCTATTATTGGACCGGATTATGTGAAAGAAAAATATCATCACAAGATTTTTGCTGTAGCCAAGGAGATTTTGCCGGATTTAGCCAGCATTGAATATGAGATGAAGACCTCTTTAAGTGAAGAGGGTCATCCGGACAAATTGCCTATTGATACTTTTATGACTGTTATTGGGACTCAGCGCAAACAGCGTAAGGTGCCTAATAAACAGGAGGTTGTCCTGGAGGGAGGTATGCGCAGTAAAATTCTCAATAAACGCTATACTTTGCAGAATTTTATTCCCGGTAGTGAGAATCGTCTGATTCACGCCGCTTGCATGGCTGTAGGTGCCAAGCCGGCCGGTATTTACAATCCTCTATATCTTTATGGAGAAGTGGGACTCGGTAAAACGCATCTTTTACAGGCTACTGGGCAGGAAATTTTGAAAAATTTTCCGGGGAAAAAAGTGGTTTATATGACGGCTGAACATTTTATTAATAAAATTGTGGATGCCATTGGAAAACGTCATACCAAGCCTTTTAAAGATGAATATCGTAATCTGGATTGTCTGATTGTTGATGATATACAGTTTTTCGCCAACAAAGCTACTTCTGAACAAGAGTTTTTCCATACTTTCAATGATTTGTATGATAATGGTAAACAGATTATTCTCAGTGCCGATCGGCCTCCTCGCGAGTTGCAGGGATTTGATGATCGTCTAAAAAGTCGTTTTGGCATGGGTATGTTGATTGAAATACAAAAACCCAGTTTTGAGACGCGTCTGGCAATATTGAGGGCGAAATGCGCTGAGTACGAGATGATGATTGATCCTGAAGTGATAGAATTTATTGCTTTCAATGTCACGGCCAGCGTGCGGGAAATGATTGGGGTGCTGGTGACCGCTATTGGCGAGGCTCAATTGGAAAATGCAGCGCCTACGCTGCGCACGGTGGCCCAGGTGATCAGAAAATTAAGCCGTGATCAAAACGTGGCTGAAATAGATTTGAAAGATCAGAATAAAACCGTGGTGCGTGGTTTGGATGATGTGGTGGATATAGTGGCCAGGTATTTTAATTTGACCAAAAGTGATTTAATTGGTGCTGATCGAAAAAAAGAAATTATGATGCCACGACAGATCAGTATGTTTTTGATCAGGGAGATTTTGAATCAGTCTTTTGAATCTATCGGTGAGTGTTTTGGTGGACGGAATCACACTACGGTCATGCATGCCTGCAATAAAGTGGAAAATCAGATTAGAATTGATCAGAAGTTGCAGAGGGATGTGAATGCTTTGAAAAAAGAGTTAGGGTTTTAAATTGTTGGTGATTTTCGCTTTACTCAATTGACGAAATCCCTATAATTAGCAGGAATCATTTAATGTGATGCCAAATTGACAGTGTACATGCGTAGATATAGGAGAAGGAGCGGGTCTCAGTATTTGTTGCCTTTTGTTGTTTTGATTAGTTTGGGGGTGTTTTTGATGTTGGCTTTTCAATTATGGGGTAGTTTTTTCCCTACAGCCAAAGGTGATGCGGTTTTTTATTTGGCGGAAGGACGTTCCAAGCTGCTTGGTTTTGGAATGAATGAATGGGAAAATGCTTATAATGGCTCCAGGGTCAAATTGGGGGATTCGGTCAAAACTATGCAAAATGCCCGTGGAGTGATGAGTTTTTATGATGGCACAGTTTTGCGCATGGATGAAAACACCCAGATTACTTTGGTGGATATTAGTAAAAAGAGTGATTATCAGGAGATTTTGATTTATCTCAATGCTGGTAAAGTCTGGGTGAACAAGCCCAAACAAAATGTGATACGCAAAACGGATTTTGTGATTAATACTGATTATGCTACTTATGCCATCACCGGTACGGTTTTTGATTTGGAAAAAGCTGAAGAAGAGGTTTTGCGTGTGGTACGTGGGCAGGTAGAGGTCGGTGTGGTGGAAAATGTCGATGGCCGCATGCGTACTCTAGAAACTATTCCGGTTGGTATTGGTCAACAGGTGGTGCTCAATGAACGGGTGATGCAGGAATATTATCAGCGACATGAGCCGTCAGTATTGGGGGTGTTGGATACAGTTTTTCAAACTTCGGACTGGTATATTTGGAATGATAAAGAAGATGAAAATCCTACAGATTTTGCTAATGGCAGAGCGGTAGTGGCTGTGGATGATGTGGCACCGGGAGAGGCTGTTTCTGGGGATACGGAGGTTCCTGTGGTCACTAGTTCGTTGGCGGCACCGGTTTTGGTGACTCCTAAATCAACAAATATTGTTTCATCCAAGGATTCTCAAGTGTTTTCCGGTAAAGTGGCTGCTGGTACTCAGAAATTGCTTTTGAAACAATTGCTGGCTGGTGAGGATAGTGCGGAAAAGATTTTGGTTAATGCTCTGGATGAAGAGGCTTTGACCTGGACTTATAGTGTTTCCGCTCAGAAGGGAAATTTAAAACCTGGTAAAAATGTTTATGAATTTGTGGGCGTGGATGAAAATGCCAGGGAGACTGCCCCACTGATTTTGTCAGTAGAGTATCAGCCGGAGGAAGCAGATTTGGCCAATGATTTGCCGGCTATTAGTAAGCCGGTGGTCTTGACTGTCGGTGATAAGCCTTATCGGGAAGGCATGGTCATAGATCAGGACGCATTTGTGATGGCTGGAAAAGTTTCTGGTGCTGGGCAGATGTGGGTGGATGATTTCCAATTAACTAAATTTAAATCCGGGGACACTTCCTGGAGTTATAATGTGAAGACTGCTTATGGAAATTTAAAAGCTGGATTGAATAGTTATCAGGTTTATGGGGTTGGAGCGGATGGCAAAAAATCACCGATTTTGACCGTGAAAATCAATTATAAGCCGGCGGTGGCGCCAGCTGCTACTACGGTTACTACTGGTGGCACTTCAGAGGCTGGTGGCGCTACTAGTAATAGTAGTAATAGCTCTGTAACTACAACTACCACTCCGGCACCTTCTACTGCTCCGGTTGTGGCCGCGCCTGCTCCGACACCCGTTGTTGAGCCAGAGAAGGTTTTGACGAGGTAAGGGGGAGCTGAAAAAGTTATTAGTTTTCTTTGAAGGAAGGAGGTTTATTTAATATTATAAATTAAAAGCAATCCTGTCAATTTAATATTGACAAAATTTAATAATTCTTTAAAATCTCAATTAGTTCCTTGAAATAAAGGTGTACTACAATGGAAAGGGCTGTATCTATGGACCTCTATCAAATCTTTGGTATGAGGCGAGAGGATAGCCCGACCGAAGAACAGATCAAGCGTGAGTTTCGGATTCGAGTTGCACAGTTGCACCCCGATAAGGGGGGGCAGGATGTGAGCGCTTTCGATCGATTGGTGAAGGCTTACAATGTCCTCATCGATCCACAGAAGCGGGCTGATTATGATGGTCAATTTCGACCCTTCGTGTCAGTTCCGGATCTGTTTGCCCGTAACTTCAAGTTGCGCGGTAGGTTGGAAGCTGAACTTCCTCAGCCGCGTACGGCGAAGGTTCGTGGGAAGGATGTGGCGGTACTGGTCAAGGTGTCTGTTTCGACGCTTCAGACTGGTGGCATCGTCAAGGTGTCTACACTATGGACTTCTCCTGGTGATGTGGAGGTGGAAGTGCCGCCTGCTGATGGTATGGACTTTAGGGTTTGTACTATCGTGGGCAAAGGGCGCCCTGGTAGGAATGCCGGGGCAAACGGCGATCTTATGATCGTCCTGATTTCTAACTCGTGAGGTGAGGTAATGTCCGATTTCAACAACTTCGAGCTGGCCATGGGCGTGTACGTGCGTGAGACCGAGGGGGAGCGCATCGACAGGCGCTCGCAAATGGTGGCCAGCTTGGCGGGCATGCCGGAGGCGGTCTTGGAGATGGAGAGCGGCGATGTCGCCGCGATCTACTCCGGGGTGATCGCCCTGGAGTTCTCGATCATGACGACGAGGATCGTCGAGGTCACTGGGAGGAAGCTCTCGACCATGTTCACGGAGTTCACGGCCAAGGGGCAGTTGCCGCTCAAGCCGATCGGCAAGGGGGCCGAGGATTTGCTCAACTGCCTGGTGCGGACGCCGAAGGGTCGGCAGAAGTACAAGGAGATCGTGATGATCTACCTGCTGGCAGCCAAAGACAAGCGCTTTCAGGGCTTGTTGGCGGGTAGCAGGCAGAACGTCGAGGTCAGCGGGGAGGAGATTCTGGACGATGATGACCCTCAGGTCGAGGGCGATGATGTGAACAACAACGATGATCAGCCCCCGCCGGGCTGGGAAGGGTGAAGCCATGGAGGAGATGAACATGCACGACGGACAGAAGCCTGACACTGGGATGGTGCTGACGATCGAGACGGCGAGGGACATCTTCGAGCAGCTGCTGCGCAACCCTCGTGATGGTGAGGCGCGTCAGTTGGTTCGGAGCCAGCCGGAGGCCGCTCTGGCCTGTCTGCAGAGCGTCGACGGGCTCTCGGCCAGCAAGGCGGGGGCGGTGTTCGAGATCATCCTCGGGGATCAGCCCGACGCGCGTGGCGCCGAGATGGTGCGTGAGCACCTGACCGTCCCGCGTGCGGCCGAGTTGGTTGTGGTCCGGGGAGACCTGGACAGCGTGGCGGCTGGTGTCGTGGACCCGGAGGTCCTGCTCCAGGCGCTCAGCATGCAGATGCTGCAGCGTCAGGATCCGAACGACCTTGAGATCGTCCGTCGCTGGGCCTTCCGTGCCAAGGATCGGCCCGACTTCGAGCAGATCTGCGGGCTCCAGTTCCAGCGCCGTCAGGTCCAGATGTGGATCGTGGCGGCGGTGGCTCAGCACTTCGAGACCGAAGGGGAAATCCCCCTCTCGGCCTGGGAGGAGGTTGGGCTCGACTGGGACGTGGCGAACGGGCTGCTCGCCCAGCTGCTGGAGCAACCGCTCCGGGACGACTGGAGCGACGTGATGGCCCCCGTCGAGGACCTGGATCACGGAGAGGACGGCGAGGAAGGTGAGGAGGTGCGGCAGGCCGGGCCAGCCTCCACCAACCCGCAGAGCCAGGGCCAGCCGCTGGGAAAGGAGGAGGACGACGGGTCGGCTCCCCGCCCGACCGACGAGATCGACTTGTAGTACATTACAGGACAGTGCCCGATCCTTCGTGCGCAAGCATGGGGGATCAGGGCCAATGTTACTTTGCGATCACCGCCAGACAGACGTCTAGCGGTGATCGCACACTTTAAAAAATTTTATTTATAATGCGACGCGTACCCAATTTATCCCAAAAGGTTGTTTTAAAGCAGCAGGCAAGTGGCTCTGTAGAAGACACTCAGAGGCTTGGAGTTGAATTTTTAAAAATTATAGAATCAGTTCGAACTCAACCACTTTTACTTTTAGTAGAAAAGAATCCCCAGTTCGATGTGAATGAAGATTTGTTGTCTGAACAAAAGGATGATGTTCCAAATAAAGAAGTCAAGCAGGAAGCTGTTCAATATAGCAATCCTTTTACTGACTTTATGGGTGGAATACGTTTGATGACCGATCCAGTAGTAGAAACTCCAGATGAAATGATGAAATGGTCTGGTTTGCCATTAGAAGATATGATTAGTGATGGATTGTGGTTGGTGATGCAGAAGCTTTCTCAAAAATATGGGATGCGACTCTCTACTGAGGCGGATGTGGTGGAAAAGATGTCTGTGATTGTGAATTATCTAGTAGGGTTGGGCTTGAATTTGAAATATGGAATTGGTAATGCTAAGGCTGCTTGTGTTGATTTTGAAAAGACTGTTTTACCTGAAATTAGGATGAATCTCCGTAAGCTGGCTCCAGGTGAAGCTGTTGAACCGGCAGAAATTTGGCGGGTTCCTGTAGCACAATTTTTTGCAAAATTGATTAATTTTGCTCGTGAACGGGTGAAACAGCAGAAAGAGGTTTTGGAGCGATGGGATGAAGATTTACAAAATACTAACTGGTTTTTGGATAAAAGAGATGTTGTATATATACCAATAGATGAATTTCCAGTGGAGTATATTTTTAGTTGGTTGAGTGAAATTTCGGCAATTTTGGATTTTGTTGAAAACCCTCATTATGAGATTGGCATCTTGGTTAGAAAGGTGTTTTTTGCTATGAATGATTTGCCTAATATTGATGAGGATAGCAGTAAAATTAGTCATGATTATGTTTTATGGTATGCCACTTATGTGAAAACTTTGAAGGTTTTGAAAAAATTACCAGTAAATCTGAGAGCCCTTCCTCTGGATACTAATAGTTTTATAACAATTCAACGGCATTGGATAAATACACAAGTAGCATGTGAGATATTGCGATTAGAAAAGGATTTTTTAAATGAGGATGATTTGTCAGAATTGGCAGCTGTAATTCATTTGGTTGATTTAGATGTTGTTATCCAGGGTGTTTTTATTAGATGGGAAAAGCGTGGAGCTAAACTAAGTAATGAGGACAAAGCTTGTATTGTAGATATAATTCATGAAGGTTTCAATCTAGTTAAAGCCATGTTTAAGGATGGGGTAATTAATTTCGATAAAGAAAAGGTTTATTTGGATTCGCTGGTTATTTATAGGTTGGAAAAGTTAGACACGGATTTGATGGTGAGCTCCAAAAAAGTTGCACCACGGAAAAGCAAGAAAAAGAAATAGGTGCCTATAACCGCCTCTTATTAGCATTATGCTCCTCATTGCTCACAGCATAGACCATTTGGCCGTCGCGGGTGGTGAGGTAGAAATAATAGGGGGACTCTTGTGGCTCAGCGGCTGCTTGTAGGCTTTTTAGGCCGGGGTTGCTGATTGGGCCCGGGGGGAGGCCAGCTCGGTTGCGGGTGTTGTAGGGGGAATTTTCCTGCAGGTCTTTTTGGTCGATGCTGCGGTCGTTTTTTAGGTAAAGCAGGGTGGCGTCGATGCCGAGCATCCAACCGGCGTCCAGTCTTTTCCAGATAATGCCAGCGATGATGGGGCGATCTTTGTCCTGATTGGCTTCTTTTTCTACCATGGCGGCCACATTGACTGTTTCAGCCAGCGGGCGAGTAGAATTTTGTATTATTGGTAAGGCTTTTTTTTGAAAAGTGTTGAGTAGCAGTGAAATGAAATTGTCGCTGGAAAACTGATCAGCGCTGACATAATAAGTATCAGGGAAAAGATAGCCCTCCAGATGATGAGGAAGTTTTTGTTGTTGATTGCTGTCTAGAAAAGAATATTTGGAGTACTGATCAAATTGATTGACGGCGGTTACGAATTCGCCCTGATTGATTAAATTTAGCCCGGTTAAAATCTGATCGATTTCACCAACGGTAGAGCCTTCGGGGATAGTGACTATTTCCTGGCGGGTTTTGTTGGAAGTGATAATTTCTAGTATCTGTGGGATGTTGAGGTTGGCGGATAGGGCAAAACGGCCGGTTTTGATTTGTTTGTCCAGATTATTTAGGCGGGCATACCAGCTGAAGCTTTCAGCATCCAGTAATAAATTAGTGTCGGATAATTCCTGGGCTATGTCTTTGATATTGGAGCCTTTTTTGATGGTAATAACTTTTTCGGCGGTGCTGGTTGGGTTGTAAGGTGTGTTGATGAAATACTGAAATTGATTCCATTTATAGCCAATAAATAAAGCGGCAATTACGATTAGGCCGAGTACTAAACGGGCTGGTTGGAAGCGGCGATGGTGGTGCATAGTGGAATTATTTATGTATTTATGTCAGTGCAGCGGAATCAAGTAGTGCTATTGCCAGGCATCTGCGAAGGTGTTTTGGCTTGGCCCGCGAAGCGGCAAAACACCGTAGCAATAGCGAGGCCGCCGCAGGGGCGGCCGAGCGTGCCTGGCAATAGCACTACTTGATTCCGCTCGGACGTGGCTCAGCTATGATGGTTTTAAAATTTCTTTATAGCCCTGGAATGCCCAAATTGCCCATTACGCCTTTCATTTCGTTGGCGGCTACTTCTTGGGATTTTTTTAGGGCTTTATTGAGGGCTTTGACTAACGCTGGCATGGATTTGCCATTGTGTAGTACATCAATGCAATCCTGTTTGCCGCTGATAATAACGGTGTATTCTCCTTCATCGGCTTCGATATGAGTGTTGCCCAGTTTTTCCTGTATGGCTTGCGCTTTTTTCTGTAGAGCCATGATTTCTTTCATTTTATCAAACATAGGTGTTTTTTGGTGTGAGTGATTTAAAGTGGTTTCATTTTAGAAGAGCATTTGGCCTAGCGTCAACAAAATATGTTGCGGAGAATAATGTTTTCGGTTAGTATCAGCCCGCATTATTTATCAGTTTATAGAGAAAACTATGGAACTTCTGGTATTAGAAGCCAAAATCAGGGACAAGTCTGTTTCCGCCAAGATTTTGCGCCGTGAGAATATGATCCCAGCCGTCTGTTATGGTCGTGGTTTTGAAAACCGCACTTTGGAGGTTGGTTATCAGGCTTTTCGAAAGGTATTTCGGGAAACAGGTTCATCTCAGGTATTTAATCTGGACATAAATGGAGAAAAGGTGCCTGTATTGGTTCATGAGGTTGGATACAATCCTGTCACGGATAAATTTGACCATATTGATTTCCTGCAAATTGATATGAAAAAGGTTGTTACAGCCATGGTTCCTGTCGAAGTGGAAGGTGTTTCTCCAGCTGTGAAGAATTTCAATGCCATTGTCACTGTGGTGAAACATGAAGTGGAAGTGAAATGTCTGCCAATGGATATCCCACATGAAATCAAGGTGGATATTTCCAAATTGGAAAATCCTGGAGATGCTGTACATATCAGTGATTTGAAATTGGGTGATAAAGTGGAAATTTTGGATGATCCTGACACAACTTTGGTGTCTGTCAGCGTGGTGGAGGAATTCAAAGAAGCTGTGGTGGAAGTTCCGGATGATTTGAAGGCTGAACCGGTGGCTGCGGCTGAGGGTGGGGAGGTTGCTGAAGCGAAGGAAGCGGGTGCTGCTCCCGAAGAGAAGAAGGAGTAGAGGAAAGTCTGAAAATTGCGTGTGCTGCTGTGGCGCTCTTGACGGGTTTGGATTTGTTGTGTATATAAATCGTGAATTTCAGTATTAATTAATAGCACATGGCAACCCGTAGAAAGACGCAAGTTGATGCCTTTTTGCCCCAAACTTCTGAAGAAAAAAGACTGTGGAAATTGTTCCATGGGGAGGGGGTGAGGCCTGCTTTTGCTCAGGCGGTTTTACTACAAGGAATGCTTGGTAGCACACGGGAAGCTTTATTGTTGGTGTTATCTTCAGCAGCTCGGTCTCGAGAAGGTAGTATTGAATTTCCCCCAGATCTTTTGGAAAAACTGCGAGATGATTTTAATTTTGCCACTGAAAAACTTTGTGATTTCTACCATATTCTGCAAAAGAATCCAGAAGGAAGGCTGCAATATACTTCCAGTTATAGCGAAACTGCCGGTGAGGTTTTCGTAATGAAAACTTTTGAAGAAGTAATGGCTGGATTTGATGAACAGGATAAGGCTAATATCCAGGCCATGATTGAGTGTGGAGAAGAGCCAATGCTGGTTCCGGTTCCTTTGGACGACTTAGGAGTTATGGCTGATAAACTGGATTTTAAAAAAACAGATTTGTTTATTAAGATCTCTGATACCGTCATTGATGATGATTTAAAAAGCCCGGCAGTAAAATATTATCCGGATGATTTTAAAACTGAAGGAGTGGGAGACGATATTAAATTAAAATCTTTTGGTGGAATTTCCAAAACAGAATTAATCCGAAAAACTGGAGGATTTGATTATGGTGTAATGCCAACCAAACAGAATCTGGATGGAGATAATACAGTTATCTATACTAGGAAAAAAAAGAAAGTACGTCGCCTGGCTGGCCAGCAAAAACTCTTATTTGATAAGCAAAAAGCAGGGGGGGTAAGTGGGATAACTCCAGAGACAAATTTAATAATCCAAGCCTTGCTACTGAGCAAAGATCCTGCAGGTGGTCAAAAACCGTTAGCTTCTCATACCTTCGAGCTGCTAGCAGGAGTTGCTTTGCCGGATGTGTCAAAGCTCGCGAAGGGTGACTGGAACGGTAATCGGGTCTGCTTGATTTGCGACAATTCCAACGACCAGAGTGGCTTTGGGCGTGTTCGTGGCTGGGCGCGGGCTTTCAAAAAAGCTTAATCTTTTTGCCCATCTTTCACTTTCTTTTTATAATGTTTTGGAGATGGGTGGGGGAATTGGTCTAATTCAATAGTTTTTCTAGTATTTGGCAATACTCTTGTAATATTTCAGGGGAAGGCTGGGCTGGTTGAGGGGATGGGATGGGAGAGGGAGCTGAGGGGGTAGACTGCTCTTTTGTGTCTTGGTCTGGCATATTGATTTTTGCTTTTGTTGATCTGATCATATGCTGATTCTGGGTTTAAATACAGGGGTAAATTGTGGTATAATAATAGGAGATTTTTATTTTTATGGCCGACGAGCAGCAAACAAATGGGGGGATAGGGGAACAGAAGGCTTCCGGTGATGGTGCTGAGGCGCTTGCGGGGGTTGGGACTGGTGGTGGCTTGGCAGCTGGTGGGGTTAATATTGGCTCTGTTGGAACCGGGGGTTTGCCTGGCCAGTTCGTGAAAAAGCCCAAAACTGAAGCCCAAAAGGCTAGGGAGCGTGAGCGTCGCAGACGTCGTCGTCGTAATAAACTGAGAGTAGCGCCGGGCGAGGATGTACCGTTGGTTTTATCGTCTAGCGCGGGCTTGAATCAAGGCCCCCCGCCGGCCCGGCAGGTACCGCTCAAACCGGAGGTGGATAGTGAAGTGGATGAGGTGGTGGATACGAAAATCCCTTGGCGGCCGGCGGGGGGCGAGGCTTTGGTGGATGATATTCCGGTTTCTATCGCGCCTGTTGAGCCATTAAATAGCAGAGAAGAACCTATGGATGCGGTGGCTATGCCTGTGGATAGTGTTAATGATAATGAGGTGTCAGATAAGCTGATTGATTCTAATCCTCAGATTGATGCAGCTGAGGATGCATATCCTGCGCTATCTCAAGTGGATCAGCCTACTATCCAGCATCAATTTGTGGATTCTGAGCCTGATCAGGCTTCCAATAGTTATTGGCCGACACAGCCAGTGGAGCCAGCTTGGCCGCAGGTAGAGCATTCGGAGGATGATTTAGGTCCCCTCATGCCACCACCAGCGCCGCCGGTGCCACCCACTATGCCGTCGGTACCACCATTGGAATCTGTTCAGGAAGAGATGCCCTCACAGGCTGATCAAATAGCTTCGATGGAATCTATGGCCCAGACTGTCGAACCATGGCATGAAGAAACTTTGACTGATCAGGAGCCGCCGATGCAGCAATCTGCTGTAGTAGAGGATTCGCCGGTTGAGGCTATAGACCATGATGATCAGGAGGCTAGAATGGAAGAAGAATTACAGCGCCGTCGTCAACATGAAGCTTTGGCTTTGATGGATGATTTGCATGGTGCTGAGCAGGGGGATTTGTTGGAAGAGGTTCCTCAGGGGCGCTGGATTATGGCCAATATTATGCGTACTGTTGGTGCTATAGTTTTGGTAATTATTTTGGCAGTGGCGGCTTTTTGGGCCGGATCTTCGCTGCATTTGCTGGATAGGCTGGGAGATTTATTTGTTGGCCAAAAAGGGCCGGAACTGGTGGTCGGAGATAATAGTAAAGTAGTGCAGGATCAATATATGCTGAGTAAATGGGGATATCAGACGGCTTTGATTATGGGTGCCAATCGTGGAGATATTCGTGATATGGCCTATAATGTGTTTTTCAATGCTGATTATTTTGGCAAATTAAAAGAGCCGATGTTGGTGACGGAAACCGGTATTTCGGCAGCGCTTTATTATGGTTTTGGCCATGATGATGAGTATTTCAAAAATAGATTTATTTATTATATACATTCTTTGCAGCCCGTGCGGGAGGCCAATCAGGTTAATGTTAATGGAGTGATGAATGGCAAATTGCGACGTGACAATGCTTTGGATGAATATTTGGCTCAGATTAAAGAAATATTCCGGGTGTCCAATGATTTGCGTCGGGAAATTAATTTACAGGTGGATGATTTGAAAGTGGCGGTAAACAGTCTAACTGCCAATAAAGATCGTTATGAAGTGGATTTCTTTGCTGCTCTGGATAAATTGGAGGCGGAAAAAGCCGATATGTTAATTGAGAAATTTGTGCAAATAACCCAAGAACAATTGGGCTGGAAAGCCCGTTTGGCCGCTCTCACCCGACTGAGCGAACTTTATGAAAAAGATTTGATTGATTTGAAATTACGCATCGAAGCCATAGAGAAAAATCGGGAGGCTTTGGTGGAGGGGGTGCTGTTTACGGAGATTCCAGGTAGTGGGATTGATTTGATTAGGAAGCCTTGAAAATTGTTTTGTACTGTGTTGTATGAACTGTGAGGCTGTTTGGGTCTGAAATTTTTTTTTACTCCTGAATGAGTGTTTTAAGGTGGGCTAGTATGTTGGGGTGATTTTTGATGTTTAAGGCTTTTCCTGCACGTCTGAGGTATGTAAAGCCGAAAACAGATTCATTATTCTGACAGATAGTTTTGCTGTTTAGAAAAGCCTTACTACATTTGAGTGCGGAAATGCTGGTGTGGGTGGCTTGCGCATAGGCTTCTAAATCTGCTCTAATTTTGCTTGCATCACTGAAGTAGCTAGTATCCATCGTTGAGTAGGTTTTGACTTCTATACCAGCTATTTGTTTTAAAGCGATCAACGTATTTGCTCTACTTTCAATGTTTAGGGCTTGACTAGCACGATTGAGATAAGTATTTCCCAAAACCGATTCACTGTTTTGACAGATAGCTTTGCTGTGTAGAAAAGCGTCATTACATTTAAGTGCGGAGATGCTGGTGTGAGTGGTTTGTGCATAGGCTTCTAGATCTGTTCTAACTTTGGTTGCATCACGGAAGTAGGCCTGATCCATGTTTTGAGAATTAATGCTGGCGATTTGTTTTAAAGCAGTAAGAGTGTTTGCTTTACCTTCAACGTTCAAGGCTTGGCTAGCACGTTTGAGATAAGTGATTCCAAGAACCGATTGACTATTTTGGCAAATAACTTTGCACTTTAGAAAAGCCTTGCTACATTTAAGTGCGGAGATGCTGGTGTGAATGGCTTGTGCATAGGCTTCTAAGTCTGTTCTGACTTTGGTTGCATCACGGAAGTAGGCCTGATCCATGTTTTTGGAATTAATGCCGGCGATTTGTTTTAAAGCAGTAAGAGTGTTTGCTTCACCTGTAATGTTTAGTGCTTGGCTAGCACGTTTGAGATAAGTGGTTCCCGAAATAGTGTCTCCATTTTGGCAGGTAGCTTTGGTTATGCGAAAAGCCTTGCTACATTTGAGTGTGGAGGTGCTGGTGTGAATGGCTTGTGCATAGGCTTCTAAGTCTGTTCTGACTTTGGTTGCATCACGGAAGTAGGCCTGATCCATGTTTTTGGAATTAATGCCGGCAATTTGTTTTAAAGCAGTAAGGGTGTTTGGAAAATCTTCAACGTGCAAGGCTTGATTAGCGCGTTTGAGATAAGTATTCCAAAAAACACTTTCACCATTCTGGCAGATACATTTACTGCTTTGTAACTTTGAACTAGTATTTAGTTGTTGGATGGTGATTCGATTTGTGTTGGCATAACCTTGCAAATCTGCCCTGACTATGTCGCTATCCTTGAAGTAAATTTCATCCATGGGTGGATAGTCTAATGTGAGTTCTACAGGTGAGCCGTCTAGTCCCACACAGATGTCTGGGATGTCTACTTCTCCAGCATTATGAAAGGCTTGGGCTACTGATAGTGGTTTTGTTTTACCCTTATTTGATGTTGGCGGAGTAGAAGGTGGTTTCGGCTTCCCTCCTTCTGGGCCCGGACCAGGAGGAGTGGAATCTTTTTTTCTATTTGTTACATTGTTCCAGCGTGTTTCAAATATATATGCATATGATTTTTTGGGGAAAGCTCTGGCTGCCCTGCCTACAGGCTGTAAAATGCGCACTGGACTGAGTGTGGCCCGGGCTAAAATTACGCTATTTAATTCGGGGAAATTCCAGCCTTCGGCCAGTTTTTCTACAGTTAGTATTAAGTCAATTTGATTGTCGCTCAGTTTTTCTTCAGCCCTTTTTAAAGCGTCCTGGTCTTCCCGTGAAGTAACAATTTCTCCACGTAAACCAGATGCTTCTGCTAGTTTTAAAAACTTATCACATTCGGAAATTGTGGCACAGAATACGGCAGTTTTGAGTTGGTCATTGATTTTGGGTCTAGTGGCTAAATATTTATCAATTAATTGTTGGTAAATATTTTCACGTTCGAGAATTTCGATTTCTTTTTCTGTGGTAATTTTTGATCCGGTTATATCATCTGGTAAAATTTCTCCATGAGTGTGAATTAATTTAAATTTTGTCAGGATGCCACTTCTGACTAATTCAGCAAAACTTACTCGGGAAATTTCTTTACCAAAAAAGTTTTCCACGGATTTATCCTTTAATTCCGGGGTAGCGGTGAATCCTAATAATAATGCTTTTCTCGGAATATAGTTTTCCACATCACCATAACTTGGTTCGTGCGAAACATCGCTGTTATGTCCCATATTGTCGAGATGCGACATGGTTTTGTCACCCAGGCCGCGATGAGCTTCATCAGCTATCACCAATTCATAACCATTTTCTGCCTGAGATATTAATTTGGGGAGACTTTGATAGGTGCAAAGAGTGATGGGGCGTCCTATCTCTTCCTGGCCATCGCCTACTATTCCTATTTCTGAGGGGAGCAGGCCTATTGCTAGAAATTCATCGCGGTTTTGTTCCAGTAAGTTGGTGCGAGGTACCAATACGAGAGTTTTTAAATTTAGAAGTTTAGTGATAATTCCCATTAAACGGCTTTTCCCGGCGCCAGTTGGTTGGCGGAAATAACCGCGGCGATCGCCTAGGCCGGCATGTTTGGCGAAATCGATCAAATCCTGAATAGCTTGAAGCTGGTTGATGCGAATAGCACTGTGATCAAAGAGCTGAAGTCTAGTTTGAATGTTGGTTAAAATTTTTATGAATAATCTGGCTCTGTCTAACTGTTCTGCTGAAAGAATGGCTGTTTCATTTTTTTCTATGCTGAGTGCGTGCAGAAATTCTGCTTCCTGCAGAAACTGGATACTGGATTGTATTTCAGCCAGGGTTTTATCTGAATTTAGTGGCATTGGTGAATAACTGGTATAAAATAGCTTTTATCTTAACATGTTAAAGAGGGATGTCAAGCGCGGCTCTGTACAAAACCCACAAAAGGTTGTAGTTTGTGGGCAGGACATGAATCAGGAATTATTTTACAAACAGCAGTTGG
This sequence comes from uncultured Candidatus Peribacteria bacterium, assembly GCA_964528305.1. Classification (GTDB taxonomy): domain Bacteria; phylum Patescibacteriota; class Gracilibacteria; order UBA1369; family UBA1369; genus CAZGSD01. The sequence goes on from CAZGSD010000007.1 coordinate 38,281, forward strand.
CACCCTATTTTCAGGGGGCTGATAGCGTCCTGTTGGACAGGTTGCTGCAGCATGCGGCTTATCTGTATGAATCTTTGCATCGATATTCTGGGGAGCCTTATTTCATGCGGGCTTTGCGTTTGACCTGTGAGAAAATTCTTAAATTGCATCCTGATCGCAGTACTATCATGGCTTCGGTGCTGATTAGTGCCTGTTATTCGCCTCGTTGTGATTTAGCTGAAATTGAGCGAATGTTTGGTGCGGATGTGCGCGGGTTGGTGGAAAGTCTGGGGAAAATCAATTCAATCAAATCGCGTTATTCGGCTTCGGATAGTCGTGACATAGTGAATATGTTTTTGACTTTGGCCAAGGATATACGGGTGATTATCATCCGTTTGGCTGACCGTATCGAAAATATGGAGACTTTGCAGTATAAATCTGAGGCCAAGCAAAAAGCCAATGCCAGGGAGATTTTGGATGTTTATGTGCCTATTGCCGCTAAATTGGGTTTGTATGAATTCAAACTGATTTTGCAGGATTTGGCTTTTAAATATATTTTCCCCGAAGAATATCAGGCTTTGGAAAAAGACATGCAGGAGTATATGGGGCAAACTCAGAAAGATATTGATGAAATACGTCTTGAGTTGGAGACTTTGTTGAAGGAAAACGGTTTTGATGTGACTGTGACGGGTAGGGTGAAAAGTTTGTTTAGCGTTTATAATAAATTGAAGAAAAAAACAGCCACTCTAGCTGATATCTATGATGTCTTTGCTTTGCGCGTGGTACTTAAATCTGATGAAAATGCTCATCCGGATAAGCCGGAAAATATAGAAACGCTCTATAAAATTCTGAGCGTATTGCATGCCAAATATGTTAATTTGCCGGATAGATTTAAAAATTATGTTTCCAATCCTAAACCCAATGGTTATCAGAGTTTGCATACGGCTTTGATCGGACTCAATTCCGTGCGTCATGACAAACCAACCGAAGTGCAGATTCGTACGGCCGCCATGGATAAATTTGCTGAGCATGGTTACGCTGCTCATTGGCTTTATAAACAAGCTCATCAGTTGCCGGATGATGGTAAAATGCTGCGGTTATGGAGTGATTTGCGCAAGGGAGTAAATATTATTGATGGGAAGTTGGCGCTGCTGAAAATGAATTTATTTACTGATCGTGTTTTTGTGCTGACTCCCGGTAATCTGGTTAAAGAATTACCGCAGGGGGCTACGCCGGTGGATTTTGCTTTTAATATACATTCGGAAATTGGTCATCATTGTTCGATGGCGCGTGTTAATGGCAAGGCGGTTCCTTTGGATTATAAACTGAAAAACGGTGATATAGTGGAAGTTCTCACTTCGCCAAAAATCAATACCAAGTTATCCTGGTTGGAATTTGTTTGTACCAAGCAGGCGCGCAATAGAATTAAAAATTATTTTCGGGCATTGGATAAAAACGCCCTGCTGGATCAGGGTAAGCAGGAATTTAATACTCTGTTGGAAAAAATGGGATTGGAGCCACTGGACGAACATTTGTTGTTTTTGAAAAAATATAAAAATCGTAATATTTCCGTGAAGGAGCGGGAAGAGATTTTGCAGGAATTGGCTGCTGGTACTATCACCGGTAGCGTGGTTTTCCGTAATTGTACCGGTAAGTCGCCTGAGGTTTATATGCTGGATAAAACCAATGCTCAAGCGAATAATCGCAAGGGAGTTCTTTTGCCTCGATCTGACAGGTCGGGTGATTTGCATTCGCCAGTTTTGTTGATTGGTGGGGAGCGTAATATGCCATATCGCATTCCGGCTTGTTGTAAGCCAAAATTGACTGATAAAATAGTGGGATATGTGACCAAATCTCAAGGGATCAGCTTGCATAAAGTGAGTTGTAGTTTTGTAGTGAACGCGCCGGTGGAGCGTTTATTGACCGCTGAACTAGAAAGTCCTGTTCGACAGAGGAGAATTAAACATGGATATTATGTTTCTCTGATGATTGATATGGAACAACAAATCCCCCTGAAGCAGTTAGTTGACTACTTTACCAAACAAAATATTACTATTTTTAGTTTTGATCAGGTTGGAGGTGGTCAGCCGGGTGATTATCAGCGAAAGTTAATTTTGGATATTGGGGATGAAGTAGAATTACAGGAGTTGATTGAGTATCTGGGGAAAATTACTGGAGTGAGAAAAGTTTCACGCTTGTAGCAGAATGTTTTCACTTCGTAATTCCTGTTGTAGATAATTTTTGAGGAAAATTCCCGTGATGGTTTTTAGTTGGAATAATTGTTCTGCTGATAGTCGTGGTTGTAATTGTCCCAAGGTGTGTTCGCTGATGTATTTGGCAAGTTTGATTACTGGGAAAGAGATGTTTTGATGTTGATGTGCCGTGTGATAATGGCAGGCGTGGCAAATGAGATGCCCAGATGAATCGCAGTGGATTTGTTTTTCTGTATTCCAGCTATTTTGACAATGAAAACATTGCGATATATCTGGCCAGCTACCGCCGTTTTTGAGCATTCTGATTTTGAATTCTTCTAGATGCAAAGGCGTATAATTTGAAGCTAGTTTGGATAAACTTTCTAATGTTAATTTAAACAGCTCACTATTACCTTCTTCTTGTACGGAGCGTAAAAGTATTTCAATGATTTGAAAAGCGGTGAGAGTTTTTTGGAGGTCGGAGCGAATGGGCAAAAAGGTGTTTTCTACTTTACAGTCGGTTAGCAAATAGCGATCGTTTTTTTTGTAAAATTGAAAGTGGCAAATGTTGAGCGGATCTAAATGAGAACCTTTTTGACTGGAAATTTTGCGTGAGGAGCGGCAGAGGGCCTGGATTTTGCCTAAATCTGGGCTGAAAACACTGATAGTCCAGTCATTTTCATTGCTGGGGTATTTTTTGAGTATTAAGCCGGTGGTGGTGAGGTAGCGTGTCATTGATATTTTTGTTTTTGGGATGAGCCTTTGGGGTGGGCGTGGGGGAGTGGCTGTTGGCGGTGATAAATTGATCAATTAAAAGTTAATTGCTGGCGCAGATAGTTTTCCATAGTGATGGCTGAGCTGATTAAGCCGAGGAGGGCGGCCAGGCCGAGTTCGGTCAAAAAGATTTGTATAATTTGTGTGCCAGAAAGGTTTTGCATGAATTGTAGGTTGTCCAGACCGAGGGCCTGGCCGCCAACGATTAGTATTATAAAGCTGAGGGTTACAGCGATGACGGCATAGCAGATGCCTTCGGTGATGAAAGGCAGGCGAATGAAATTGGGGGTAGCGCCTACTAATCGCATGATGAATATTTCCTGACGGCGGGTGAAAATAGTTAGCTGAATAGCATTAATGATAATTAGTGCTCCTCCGATGATAAAGATAAAGACTATCCAAAAAACCAGTTGTCTGACGAAGTGATTGATATTGAGCAGATTTTGGGTGGTGGCGGATAAAACGGCTGTGCTGTCGGTACGATTGGGGGCTGTTTCCTGGTCGATGAATTGATTGAGCGGACTTTGATGTAGGAAATTAGTTATAGAGCGATGAGTTTCAGCATTGTCGGTTTTGACACTGATACTGGCTGGTAGTGGATTTTGTAAATTGAATTTGGTGAAAAATTGGGTGGTTTCCGGATAGGTATTGGAAATCAGGTCCATAGCGCGTTCTTTGGAGACATAATCGACTCTAGTGACGCCTGGCAAGTTGCTTAATTGGGAGACGATTTGATTGGCATTATAATAATCTGTGCCTTCTTTTAAATAAAAAACCAAGTCTACTTTGGCATTGAGTTGGCTGAGGGCCTGGCGGGAGATGAAATTTACGGCCAGAATTGTATTGAAAATACAAATCATGATGGCCATTACAGTAATAGTGGCCAGGCTAAGCAGCCGATTGCGCCAAAGATTGGTCAGACCGAGCCTAATGCCGCGGGCGATTTCGGTAAAGATGTTGCTTTCCAAGTCGAGTATTTTTATTTTTGCTGTATTTTTGGTTTTTGCCATGGACTGTTAATTGTTTGAATGATGTGGGGATGATTGTCGTCCCAACATAGTTTGTGGTATTTCTCCGTTTTCTAACTCCTGGAGTAGAGAAGATTTATATAGTTGAGGGAAATATGATTCCAATCTGATTATCTCACTGTTTAGATTATGATCAATGAGAGTTTTTTGTAAGGTTTGCGTAAAAGCATGTTGATCATAGCCTAGAGCTATGATGGCCGGGTTGTACTGGATAATAACTTTATGTTTATCACTGTGATTTCCTAGTATTACCTGGTCGGCCCAGCCGGTTTGGCGTAAGTTTTTAAGTCGGGTTTTTTCGTTGTGTACGCTGGAGCGGCCTTTGACGCTGCGAACAGTGGTGTCACGCGCTAATACTACTAGTAGTTCAGTACCAAGTGCTTTGGCCTGGCGGAGAAAATTTTCATGACCGGCATGAAGATAGTCGAAAGTACCAAAAGCCATGACCAGTTTTGTGGCTGGGTTTTTGGATGATTTTAAACCGCGATGTCTTCTAAATGGGAAAAACATTTTTAAATGATTTTATCGGGGACAAGGAGGTTAATATACAGTAATAGGCCCAAAACTAAAAGCAAAATAGCGGCCATTATTATGTAATATGATTTGAGACGTGGGCTGTCGCTGGGGATGCGGCTTTGTGAAAGGGCCAAAGTGCAGCCGATGATTAAAAAAGGTATGTCCAGGATGCGGCTGATAATGTTAGAGAGTGGGAGAATTAGGTTATTACTGGCTAGCAGGCTGGAAAAAATGTGTGCTCCACCGATGATAAAAAAGAAAATCAGGGAAACCTGGCGCAGGGTTTTGAGGCTGTCGGGGGAGGCGGGATTGAGATCTGGTGTATTCACTTGATTGATATTGATATTTAAACAAACTGGATTATAACAGCCTTAACTGGAAATGGAAATCTTGTCTTTGTGGCTTAAAAGTGTAAGATTTTGGTGCTTTTTTCAAAATGTTTAATTGTCTATGAGTAAAGTAGGTAAATTGGATGCGGCAAAAATTAAGCATATAGCTATGTTGGCGCGGCTGGGACTATCAGATAGCGAGGCGGAAGCTTATGTTGAGCAGATGAATGCGGTGCTTGGTTATATGGATATATTGAATGAAATTTCTACTGATAAAGTAGAGATGACTTTACAGGTTAATGGTTTGCAAAATGCTATGCGCACCGATGAAGTGCGGCCACAGGTGGCGGCGGAGGAATTGCTCGCGGTTTCGCCCTTACCGAAAATCAATGGGCAAATTGCTGTGAGAGCTGTGATTAAAGAAGAATAATTTATTTTTAATGTACGAAAATTTAACTTTAAAGGAAATTAGTGAGGGTTTAAGAGAAGGAAAATTTAAGCCCAGTGAATTGGCGGCGGAGATGAATCAGCGTGCGGCTAGCATTAATAGTGATTTGAATGCTTATATTACTTTGACGCCGGAGGTGGCTTTAGCGGCCGCCGCTGCGGCTGATGAGCGGCAGCAGCGTGGGGAATTTTTGTCTTTACTGGATGGAGTGCCTGGGTCACTGAAAGACATCATCAATACCAAAGGAATTTTGAGCACATCTGCTTCCCGTATGTTGGCTAATTTCATTCCTCCTTACAATGCCACGGTAGCTGAGAAGCTGTTTGATGCTGGTTTGGTATTGATGGGGAAAACCAATACGGATGAGTTTGCTTGCGGCGGCTCCACTGAGTATTCCGCCTATGGCGTGACCAAAAACCCTTGGGATAAAGAGAGCGTGGCTGGAGGGTCCAGCGGTGGAGCCGCCGCCTCCGTGGCCGCTCGTAGCTGCTATTATGCCATCGGTACCGATACCGGTGGATCAATACGTCAGCCGGCTGCTTTTTGTGGAGTATCTGGGCTCAAGGTCACCTATGGTCGGGTGTCACGCAGTGGTGTGACGGCCATGGCTTCTTCGCTGGATACTGTTGGGCCGATGGCTCGCACGGCGGAGGATTTGGCTATAGTGATGCAGAGTATAGCCGGGCATGACAAGCTGGATTCGACAACTCCTAACGTGGCGGTCCCGGATTATCTGGGGGCGTTGGGCGGCGATGTGCGGGGACTGAAAATTGGTGTGCCGCGCGAATATTTTGCTGAGGGACTGGATAGCGAAGTGGCGCAGTTGGTGCGTGCGGCTATGGCTGAATATGAAAAGATGGGTGCGGTGCTAAAGGAAATCAGTTTACCGGCTACGCGTTATGCCGTAGCTATTTATTATATTATTATGCCGGCGGAATTGTCGGCTAATTTGGCGCGCTATGATGGCATACGTTTTGGCTTGAAGCCCGAAGGCGAAATTACTGATATAGTTGATCAATATTATCGTACGAGGGATCAGGGATTTGGGGCTGAAGTGAAGAGGCGAATTTTGACTGGAACTTATGTGCTTTCTGCCGGGTATTTTGATGCTTATTATCGCAAAGCTTTGAAGGTACGAACATTAATCAAAGAGGATTTTGAAAAAGCTTTTCGAGAAGTGGACATCATTATGGCTCCGGTTTCTCCTACGCCGGCTTTTAAAATAGGGGCCAAGAAAGATGATCCACTAGCTATGTATTTGGAAGATGCTTTTACCATACCAGCTTCCATGGCGGGTATACCGGCTCTCAGTGTGCCTTGTGGTTTCACAGCTGCCGGTTTGCCAGTGGGATTGCAGATTATGGGGCCGCAGTGGTCGGAGGATAAATTGTTACGGGTGGGGCATCGGTATCAATTGGTTACGGATTGGCATAGGAAGGTCTGAAAATTGTTTTGTACGGCGTTGGCTGCGAAAAATCTTCGTTGCCGTGTAACACACACTGTCTCCTCAGATTTTTCTTGCCGCCTTGTACAAAAGCAATTTTGAGAACTTCCTTCTACTCCTTATGAATTAATTTTTATTCTCATGTCAGAACTGTCCGATCAAAAACAAGGTTCCAGCGCGGCGAAAACTGTTTATCTGTTTTGTGGAGAAGATAGTTTTTCGGCCTATGAAAAGGCCCAGCTGTGGAAGGCGAAATTTTTAGAGAAGTATGGGGATTTGAATTGTTTGATTTTTCGGGGGGAGGAATTGACGGCTGGGGATTTTCAGACGGCTCTGGAGGCGGTGCCTTTTTTGAGTGAGAAAAAGTTGGTTTTTATCAGTGATTTTTTGCATGATGGGTCGGCTGACGATCAAAAAGCTGTAGCGGAGATGTTGGATAATGTCCCCGATTATGCGGTGGTGCTGTTTTGGGAACATTATAAACCGGATGCCCGGACGGCTTTGTATAAAAAATTGGTGAAAATTGGTACGCTGGAAAATTTTGAATTGAAGGCTGGTGTGAGTTTGAACCGTTGGATTCAAGAGAGATTTCAGAAACGTGGAGTGAGGGTAGGGGAGGCGGAATGCCGTTTATTGGGTGAGTTGGTGGGTAATAATCTCTGGAATGTCAGTAATGAGATTGAAAAACTGCTGCTATTTGCTGCTGGGCGGGCGGTGGACAGCTCCATGATAGAGCATGTAGTTAGTCCTAATCCATCCAGTTCGATTTTTAAATTAACTGATTTTTTGGGCGAGAAAAAATTGCGTGAAGCGATGCGAACTTTGGAAACTTTGATAGAAAGTGGCGAAGAAACAGTGGGGATGTTTTATATGTTGGTGCGGCATTTCCGTATCATGGCGCAGGTGCAGGATTTGGCGGCCAGGGGAATGCGCGCGCCGGAGATAGCTAAAATGATCAAGGAACATCCTTTTGTGGTGAGCAAAGTTTATGCCCAGGTGAAACAATTTAGTCCTGAATTGTTGCGGAAAATTTATGCGGAACTGCTGGCTATTGATTCCGGTTTTAAAACTGGTCGTATACGTATCACTACCGGGGATGAGAGTGAGTTGGTGCGGGAGATGGAGGTGTTGGTGACGAAGGTTTGTGGGTAGGGGGTG
>CAZGSD010000008.1:0-41027 GCA_964528305.1 uncultured Candidatus Peribacteria bacterium
TGTCGATAGATGTCTATAGACGTCGGTGGACATCTATAGTCAGGCCTGCTATACTGTCGACAGTGGGCTCATTTATTTAATTCCACTTATGCTGAAAGTTATTGATCGCAAACAGGCTGCCGACTTACTCAATGTATCCATTCGTACCATCGATAGATACATTCACAAAGGCACTTTATCCAAAGAGGAAATCAATGGGCGTATTTTCATACCACTGGACGATTTGAATCCACTGCTGGAGCAAAAGAAAATACAAAATCAGTATTTATCCCATCTATCATCAGAGAGTAAAAAACAACAATCCCGTCACGGCCGTATCAAATCCGCAGAGCCGGAGGCGATGGGGGAGTCAGCTATGGATTCCAGCATCGAGGCTACTTATACCGATAAAAGCTATCCAGCAACATTATCCACCGTCAGTGGCGGTAATGATATTTATCAAAAACTCTATCAGGAATTACAAGAGGAGTTAAAGGTTAAGCAGGAGCGTTTAGAAGGGGCCAATTATCGGGTGGGGCAACTAGAGGGCTTGCTCAAAGAAAGCGTGCCTATTCTAGAGTATCGCCAGGCTATCGGTTTGGAAGAGCAAAAGAGGCAGGAATTAGAAAATGTTTTAAAAAATTTCGAGCAGCAAAATGAATTACTCAGTCAAACTTTAGATTCAAAAAAGGTCGAAATAGACCAGGTCAGCGAAAAATTAGCCACCGAGAAATTCAACAAAAAAGTTTTTGTCATCATTCTTGTTATTCTGTTTCTGCTGCAGCCTTTGTGGATTATATTTCCGGCTTGATATTGCTTTTCAGATTTAATTTATCCAGCGATTCTATCTTGATAAGATAATCTGGTTTACTGCTTTGTATTCTAGATAGAACAGCACCACGCAGCTTCATCGAGTCAGTTAAATTGTTTTTATCGCCAATAGCTTCAAAAACAAAAGGCGTTGCCAGTATTTCTCCCTTGAACAAAATTTGGCCATTAGGTAGAGCGTCAAACCCGGTATTGCCGGCATCATAACGTATACCATTGATGCTAATAGCTTCCGCTCCAGATAGTAATAATTCATTAACCAAATCGGTCAGCCATAATGTCTCCAATGCGCCGCTAATGGTGATACGAACTCCTTCGCCGCTGGCCGCCAGCTCCCCAGTCATAATTCTATAAGTTTCAATCTCTTTCCTAATATTTTCCAACAAAGTTTCCCGATCCGAGCTGGCGGCCAACTCCTTTTCGAGCGCCTCTACCTGTTCGGTCAGGCCTTGTGTATTTTTTTTAGCAATTTGAATTTCCCTAAATACACTCACCCGGCTTTCACGATTGTAATAAATGTTGGCTTGGCTAACCGAGCGCGATTGCGAAATAAAAAGGCCGCCCATCAAAAGGCCGGTTCCCAGCATATAGCCAGCTCTCTGCCAATCATTTGATGTCATTTTGAGCATATTTCAATAAATAAGCGCCGTCATATACCGGCAGGGTAATTAGGCTTAAACTTTGCATTTCCAGTCCCAACTCTTTTTTGAGTATTCTAGCGTACAAATCAGGATAAGCTGATTTGTCACCCAGTCGAGCGGCAATCAATTCACTATCACCAATTACATTAATTTCCAGAGGTGCGTAAACTTTTACTTTATTAACCATTATGTCGCTTCCCACGGCATTGATAGTTGTGCTGGGTGTAATGCGTTGATTATTAACACTAATTCCTTCTACTTTGGCGGTACGTAGCAAATTAATCAAATCACGCAAATCCGCCGCATGCACCAAATTGAGATTGGATTCTGGCTTGGCCGTCTGACCCTCGGATAAAATCAGTCGCACACCAGCTCCACGCAACTTCGTCAGTCCCAATTTTTCACGCAGTGGATCAAGTATGGATAAACTGGCCTGATCAGCCGCCCGTGTCAGTTTTTGGCGATTTTCTTCTATGCGCGTACGCAGTTGGGCTATCCTGTCCTGCAAAATCTTTTTTTCCTCATCAAAATCCGCCATCAAAGCTTCCTGGGCCTTCAATTCATCAATTAAATAAGAATTAGCCGTCACCGAACTCTGAAATTGCGCCGCTACCAGCAGGCCTATCATCAAACCAGCCAGTATAAAACTGATCATTAGCGGTGATAAAGCTGGGAGTTTTTTCTCGCTCATACCCAGATTTTAAGGCACTTTACTTCACTTGTGAAGGAAACTTCTCACAGCTTCTTTGAAGCGGCGCCCTCTTTCCTCAAAATTTTTGAATAAATTATAGCTGGGAGCGGCGCAGGACATTAAACAAATTCGGCCGGGTTTCGTCATTTGATAGGCTAACTCCACCGCCTCTTCCATATTTTTCACATCTCTCAGATCCGGAGGCGTGGTGTTGCTTTGCTCGGCTGCCAACTTCACCGCCTCAGTGATTTTCCAGCCAGTATCGGGTAATAATAACAAATTTTCTATACCAGCCGCCAAAATTTTTTCCGCCAATTGTTCAAATTGATATCCCCTGTCCATCCCTCCAGCAATCAATGTAGAGATCTGCTGCTCTTGTAATGCCTCTATAGCCGCTATAGTTGACTCCGGTGTAGTTGAAATAGCATCATTATAAAAAGTAATATCCTGAAACACGCCGACTTTTTCCAAGCGATGCTCTAGTGGTTGGAAATCTCGCATCGCCTGTTGAAAAACTGCCAAAGGCACTTGAAAAAGCCGCGCCACTTCATAGACGGCCAGTATATTTTCCAGATTGTGTTTACCCTGCAGCTGAATTTCATCGCCATCAATTATAATCTGTCCGTCTACTCGGGCTTTATTATTTTCGATAAAACTATGGGTATTATTAAAAGGTTGTAGACGCCATTTTATAGCCGTTTGGCCATCACTTGAGTGTCGCTCAAAATAATTTTTATATTCCGGTGTTCGGGCATTATAAATCACTGTTTGAGTCTCTTGCCGGGTAGATAAATCGGCTTCCACGAGGCGCGTTTTCGCTTTGAAATAATTACCCAGATTTTCATGATAATCCAGGTGTTCAGGGAAAAAATTCACTAGTACAGCTATCGAAGCCCCGCCCTGAAAATCTTCCAACTGATAACTGGACATTTCAAACACATAGAGGCGGTCAGCGGCATCCTGCTCATCCAGAAAATCCAGGGCGGGGCGGCCTATATTCCCCACTAATTCCACTTCTCTGCCCGCAGCCCGCAATACAGCATGAATCAGGCTGGCAGTGGTGCTTTTTCCTTTTGAACCGGTCACAGCTATCACTCGTCCTTTTTTAAGAGCAAAAAATATATTGGTAGCACTTAGCATTTGCACGCCGGACTGTACGGCATCCACCAAAGCAGGTAGTCGGGGATTAATACCAGGAGATTTAATAATCAAATCATACTGCTTCAAATCACTCAGGTAGTCAGGCCCCAGATGTAATCTTTCAGCAGCTACTCCTTTTAACCAGTTTTTTTCTTCCTCCGTCATCTCGGCTAAGGATCGTTTATCCGCAATATCTGGAGATAAATCCGGCAGTTCTCTTTGCAAAAACCTCCAAACGCTCTGGCCTTCTTTACCCAGTCCCAAAATTAATACCTTTTTACCTAGCCAATCCATGAGTTTCATAAATTCTCCAGATATTTTCTAAAACGCTCCGGCACCATCACCGCTTCCTGTGGAGCCATAATTTCTTGCTGCCATTCCTCCCAGTCCACTTCTCCCAATTGCTGCTGCCATTCTCTCAAAAATATTTTAACCAGTTCATCCTCCAGCCAATCAGGTTTTTGCGCTATCATCCACATGGCTATTCGAGATTCCTCCACTGTGCCAACGCATTCAAAAGGTTTAAAGTCTCTCAAACCAAGTATCTCTTCATACAGTTGGCGCAACTCCGGCAAATTCAGCATATTCACGCCAAAAATAGTCAACAATTTTTCTCGAGGCACGAAAGGTGCCAGTATTAAAAATACAAAAGCACATTTAGGACAATGTCCACACCACAGTCCAGTCATACCACTTCCCGCCAACCGAAAATTAGCGTTACAGCTGGTAAAAATCGGAGCATAGCTATCGAAATTTGGCAGGCCGGCCATCAGTTCGGCTATACGTAATTCATTAAAAGAGCGCAACAAGCTGAAGTACTCCACCTCCGTAGAAATATTTTCCCATACATACTGACGGAAGTCAGCTTCAAACTCCTCACTCTTGGAATATTGATGATTGATATCCAGTCCCTGCCAGAATAGCTGGCCGCTGTTAGCAGATTTTTCTAAAGACATCACTATATAGCGATGGTCGGTCAGTAGGGCGCAAATCACCAATAAAAAAGAAATATAGCCGGTGATAGGTACGTGACCGTTGTAAGCGCCCTCCTTATTCATTTCTAGTAGGCGGGGGGCAATCTGTCGCTGTACTATCAAACGGGGGCGGCCAATCATTGCCGAAGTGGCCCGTATAGGCTCCGAGTCGCGCAGGGAAAACAAAGTGATTTCTTCATTGTTTGCTTTTAATATCTCTGCGGATACTAAAGAATCCTTGCCTCCACCTATTGGCAGCAGACAGCGCTCGCGCAGGTGATGTTGCTGATTGAGAGATTCGCTCTTTCGTAGCACCCCCTCACCCATCTCAGCAGCCACCGGGAAATTAATCAAATCCTGAAAATCAATATTGTTGGTATAAAAAAACTCTCCTAGTCCCAGCTGATAGGTTTTTTGCCAAAAAACAGCCTGATCCGGCGTCAAAGCCAGGCCACTGATTCTCGGTGGCAACCAGGCCTTGTAATAACTAACCCCCGCCATGATGTGCAAGGCTGCCAAAGCTCTATCCAAAGCCTCTTTATCCGCCCTATCCCAGTCGGCTCGTGATAGTGGAATATGCAGTTTTTCTTGAAAATGTTCGCGACCATCCAAACTATAATTCAATTCAATTTCACACACCTCCCTAGTTTGATCGAAAGTCACTAGGTAGGTATCAAAAGAAAAACATTGATAGCGTAGCGGTGGACGTTTTAGTTTCATCCGGTGATTGTCTATAGACTAATCGGGTAGTATATTAGCACAGTATGGAACAAAAACCTTATCAAATCGCACCGTATTCACTGGTCGCCATCTTGCTAGTCACCATAACGCTTTTTTTTGATAATAGTTTATTGCGTCACGGGGTTGGTTTGCGGTTTTCCTGGTTAGACGGTCTGATGCTTTATCTCACCGATTTCGGCCTGCTTTTTTTTGCCATAGTTATGGCCGTCAGTCTGTTAATACACCGTCAGTGGCGTTGGTTGGCTTTGTTGACACTCAGTCTGGCTCTCAGTTTTGAAATTAGCTATTTGTTGAAATTAATTTTTCAGGTACCACGGCCCTATTTCACTATGGAGCTGGCTACTATTCCTTTGACTCAGGCTGCTGGATATTCTTTCCCCAGTCTACATGCAGCTTTCTGTCTCGGGACCTTACCATTTTTACGACATATTTTTGTCAAACGCTGGCAGACCGCCGGCGCCGCTATTCTAGCCCTAACCATCGCTTATAGCCGGGCCTATCTGGGCGTGCATTATTTTTCGGATATACTCGCCGGCGGTCTGATCGGCTATGGCTTTTCCCATTTGATTATCTGGGCCGAAGAACAATATAGCCTGACCAGCTGGTTTTTGGGGCATGTCAAAAGTAAGCTGGAGTTACGTCGGCAGATCGCGCATCTATTGGTAGGCGTTTTGGTGGTCTTTTTGATCGAATTAAAACTACTGACGCCCGGCCTGCTCCTGCCCCTTTTGTTACTTGGATTCCTACTCTCCTGGACCTGCAAAAAATATCGGCCTCCGCTGCTCTACGATTTATTACAGCTTTTTGAGCGTCCACAGGATTTGGCTAATTTCCCCGGCCGTGGATTTATTTATTTACTGTTGGGATCCTATCTAAGTTTGTTGATTTTCCCAATTACCATAGCCAAAGGCGCTATCATGGTGCTGGCGGTGGGGGATTCTATATCACATTTAGTAGGACGCTATTTCGGACACACCAAAGTGCCTTTCAGCAATAACAAAATGCTCGAAGGTACCATCGTGGCTATTATTTTTTCCACACTTGGCACCCTACTTTTCGTCAATTTCAGTCAGGCTTTTTTAGCCTCTCTCCTAACCATCTCCCTGGAATCCATCTATCCAGAAAAACTCTCCCGCCACCTGGATGACAATATACTCATGCCACTGCTGGCAGGGATGATTATGATCTTGATAGGCTAGTAAGCTATTTATTTTTTACCAAGCATCAGTTATAGTTTTCCCCGCTTAAGCATCTTATTTTCTCAGTAACATGTCTAAATCAGCCAATCAATCCAAAGCAGCCCCCACGCCAGTAACAGAAGTAAAAAATCCCAGCAGCGAATTTAATGACCGTCAAGGCAAACTCGAGGAGCTGCGTGCTGCGAATATCAATCCCTATGCCGCCCGTTTTGAGCGCACTCACACTGCTGCTGACCTCACCACGGAGAGTAATGCCTCCACCACCGCCAATCACCCCGCCCCCCGTCTACTGGATCAAATCACCGCCGATCCCCGCCCCACCATCAAGTTAGCGGGCCGCCTCACCCTGATGCGCCCGCACGGCAAATTAACTTTTGCTCATCTCAAAGATCACACCGGCAAAATTCAAATCTGTTTTATGCAGGATTTTGTCGGGCTGGAAGCCTATAAACTCCTGCGCAAAATTGACATTGGCGATTTTTTGGGCGTGCAGGGAGAATTATTTCTAACCAAACATGGTGAGATAACTCTATTGGTCAAAGAATATACTTTGCTCAGCAAAACTCTCCGTCCACTGCCAGAAAAATTCCATGGTCTCTCCGACACCGAAACCAAATATCGCTATCGTTATCTGGATTTACTGGCAGATGAAAACACCTGGAAACGTTTCCAATTCCGCACCGCCCTCATCCGCGCCATGCGTGAATACCTGGATCAGCATGGCTTTGCCGAAGTAGAAACACCTATTCTTACCAGTATTGCTTCTGGCGCCGCTGCTATGCCTTTTCAGACACATCATCAGGCTTTGGATATACCGATGTATTTACGCATCGCACCAGAAACTTATCTCAAACGCTGCATAGTCGGTGGATATGACCGTGTTTATGAATTCGCCAAATGTTTCCGCAATGAGGGGATAGATCCCAGTCATCTGCAGGAATTCACCATGCTGGAATATTACGCCTCTTATTGGGATTTCCAGGACAATATGGACTTTACTGAGGCCATGATCAAAACTGTCTTGGAGAAATTATTAGGCGGTTTAAAAGTGGAGACTCGCGACCGTAATGGAGAGCTGCAGGTGATCGATTTTAGCGGTAAATGGCCACGCCACAATTTTGCTGAATTGATCAAAAAAGATAGTGGCATCGATATATTGGAGCATTATGGGGACGCTCTATCATTACTAAAAGCAGCTAAAGCAAAAGGCATTAAAATAGAAAAAGGCGAAAATATGGGCTATGGCAATCTCTGCGACGCGCTCTACAAAAAAGTCAGCCGCCCTCACCTGATACAACCCTGTTTTGTCATCAGCCACCCCGTGGATACTAAACCGCTGGCGCGTCGCTCTGACTCAGATCCTCGCCTGGCCGATACTTTTCAGTTGCTGGTCAATACCTGGGAAGTTATCAATGCTTATTCAGAGCTGGTTGATCCAGTGGATCAGCGCGAACGTTTGGAGCGTCAGGCCGCTGCCAAAGAGGCCGGTGATGAGGAAGCCATGCCTATGGACGAGGACTATCTCTACGCCATGGAACATGGTATGCCACCAATGAGCGGTTGGGGCATGGGCATAGACCGTTTCACCGCCCTGCTTACTCAACAGGACAATCTCAAAGACACAGTGCTTTTCCCTATTATGAAGCCTCTACATTAACCCCAGTCTGGCCAAGTTAGAAAAACATTGTCCATGCCAATTCACGTGCATTCAAAAACACAATTGAACGACAAAAATGTCAAATATCGGCTTCAAAATTAGCTCCAGCGATTCCAGCTCTAGCAAGCCACGTCAAGCTCTTGCCCGCTTACAGCAATTTTTTCAAAAACATCATAAAGTTACACTTGCTATTGGAGCCTTATTACTTTTCCTCATCACTTTTATTGTGTCAGTATCTGGTGGCCTACGGGTCTTTTTCCCTTACGCTGGAGAATTAATCGGCCTGCCCTTTGGCCAAAAAAATTATCTGCTGCTTTTTCAAAACAATAACGAATTGCGGCCCGCGGGAGGCTTCATTTCTTCTCTGGGAAAACTGCAATTCACCGCGGGCCTACCCACCTCCATCCAAATCGAAGACAGCTATGGCACCATCGACGATCATGAGAGGCTACCGGCCCCCTGGCCCATGGAAAAGCTGCTGGCCGATCAGTGGTATCGTGGCTACAGCTTCCGCGACGCTAATTTTAGCCCCAATTTCCCAGATTCCGCCCGTGAGTTGATGCGCGTCTATCGACTGACCCGCCCAAATGAGCCAATCGATGGAGTGATAGCCGTGAATTTCCGCGTACTGGAGGATTTACTGGAATCACTGGGGCCGGTAAAAGTGGAAGATAAATATCTCTCCAAAGACAATTTATTTGAAGAAATCACCAATCAAGTTAATGACGTGGATAGGCACAATTTGGAATCGTTAGCCAAACGCAAATCTATCTTGAAACCATTGGCTATGGCCGTAATTAAAAAAATCATTTTAAATCCTTTCAAATTACGCAAAGTATCCGATACCATCACCCGCAGCCTGACCAAAAAAGATTTGCAACTCTTTTTTGCCGATGAAAATTTACAGCAATTGGCCAAAAGAAATGGTTGGGCAGGGGAGTGGCCGACTAGCCGCACCGGCGATTTCTTAGGCATCAACGAAGCCAATCTAGGTGGTATGAAAGCCGACCGGTATTTAAATCGGTCTGTCACTTATCACGTCACTTTCCCAGAAGAATATTTCCGCTCCACCGCCTTGCCACAAGCTAATGTCCAAGTAGAACTTAATCATTTCGGTATAGAAAACATCCCACTATCCGGTCCTTACAGCGGGTATTTCCGTATTTTTAATGACCCCGCTCAACTGGCGGCCGCCTGGAGCCTAGACCCACCTCTCACCACCACCGATCTTTTCAAGCAGCCTCCTTCACCAGCTCGGGCTTTGGAAGAAATAGTTAAACTCGAACCAGGCGCATCTTACACTATTCAGAAAACTTACCCCTTACCTCGCGATATCATCACCAATGATATTTACTCACTCAATCTGATCAAGCAGGCTGGTACAGCCAGCGATATTTATACTGTGATTATCGAATTGCCACGCGGCTATCGTATAGAAAGCGACACCCTGGAAAGCCGCGAAAACATCGGCTTTTGGCAGGGGCCGCTCACCACCGATTTGCGTCTAAACTTAAAAGTTGTCCCCGACCAGTCACCTCCACATCTGGTGCAGCAGCTCAATCAGGAGCTCAATCACATCAGCCTGCATTTCAATGAAGATCTCAATCAAAATTTCGCCGCCGACCCCTTCAGTTATCAAGTCACTGACCTAGATGTTACGCATCCAGAGATCACTGACCAGCCCCGCCTGCGCCAAGTCAAAACCACCGCCAAAGACGTCCATCTCTACCTCACCGGCCAAACCCCCCAGCCCGGCGAACAATACAGCGTCCGCCTCAAAAACCTGCGCGATACTCATGGTAATATACTCAGCGATAGACAGGTCACGGTGGTGCAGCGGGTGAAGTAACTATGACAGCACTTTACAGAGTCCCCCCCTACTCCCCAAAATCCCCCTGAAAAGACCTGGCCTTCTCCAGTGACATAAATTTCATCTGCTCTTTTTTATAACCGAGTTCCACCCGTCCCACCGGCCCACTGCGATGTTTACGTATAAATATATCGGTAATACCGGCGCGATCAGTATCTTCTTCATAATAATCCTCACGATACATCATCATCACTACGTCAGCATCCTGTTCGATGGCACCGGATTCACGCAAATCAGATAGCTGAGGGATTTTGACCGGCCGCATTTCCACGGCGCGCGACAACTGCGACAGGGCCATAATCGGTACGCGCAACTCGCGCGCTAAGGCCTTCAAAGAACGGGAAATTTCCGAAATTTCATTAACGCGATTGGTGGTGGAACCGCTCATGCCATTGACCGTCATCAGCTGTAAATAATCGACTATCAACATATCCAGCCCATGCTCCATCTGCAGACGGCGGGCCTTGGAACGTAGCTCAGTAATAGAATTCCCCACCGAATCATCTATGAATATTTTCATGGCGTATAATTCATCCATCACTGTGCCTATGCGCATAAAATCTTCTTCAGTCAGCTTACCGGATTTGATTTTCCAGGAATCCACGCTCAGCAAAGCGCTGAACATACGCTCCACCAACTGTTCTTTGCTCATTTCCAGCGATATAATACCGACACTCCGTCCAGTCTTGGCTACATTTTGAGCTATATTCAGGGCAAAAGCAGTTTTACCCATGGCCGGACGGGCCGCCAGTATCACCAGATCATTGGGCTGAAAACCGGTCAGCACATGGTCCAGATCACGAAACCCAGTGGGTACACCACGATATTTATCACGGGTAGCCGGATCATGTAATTCAGTAATTTTATCATAGGTACTATTCAGCACATCCCGTATATGTATGAATTTCTCTTTGATAGTAGCCTGTGACACGCCAAATAGAGATTTCTCCGCCTGCTCCAGCAGTATTTCCAGCGGCTCAACTTCATTGTATCCAAGTCCAGTAATCATATCCCCGGAACGTATCAACCGTCGCAGCGTAGATTTCTGTTTTACTATTAATCCATAATTATAAATATGCGTGGAAGTGTGCACCTCATTGGTCAGATTGACCAAATAGCTGGCGCCACCGATCAAATCCAGCTGTTTGCGATCATCTAGAATGGTTTTGGTAGTGAGCAAATCGATGGGCGTGCGTTTCTCATACAAATCCAGTATGGAGCGATAAATCAAACCATGTACTTCATGATAAAAGTCCTCCTGTCCCAACAAATCAGCTATTTTAATAATGGCGTCTTTATCAATCAAAAGCGATCCCAGCACGGCACGCTCGGCTTCCAGTGAATGTGGCGGTACTTTTAGTCTATCTTCCATTTCAGCACAATTTAAGAAAAATTTAATCTCTTTTAAGCTATATCTTTCTAACCATTTTTACTGCCCCCTAAAAGTTGACTTATACACAATAATTATGCCCTTCAAACACTCACATAAAGTCCTGGGTAGGCTGGGAGAAAGGCTGGCTCGGCAATTTCTGCTTACTCATGGTTATCAATTGATTAGGGAAAATTATCTCATTCGTGGTGGACAGATAGACCTGGTTATGCTCTCACCATATGGGGATTTGGTTTTTGTGGAAGTCAAAACCCGTATCGCGGCAAATTACCCGATTAGTCAGGAAGAAAGCCTCTTGTCAGCTCGTCAGCGGCAAATTTTGAGGCGCACCGCTTTAACTTTTTTGAGCAAAAACGGCGATTCATTTACAACTTGGCAACTTGATTTGATCTGGATAAACTTGGAAAGACGGGGGAGAAATATTGCCTCGTCAAAAATCAAACACTTTCAAAACATCCTGGAAATATGACATTTTCTACCTCCAGCAGCATGCAGTCCGCCATTGCTAAACGCCAGGAATTGGGCTTAAAAATCAGCAATCTTTCTTTTGCCGACTATACATTTTTTGAATCCCCACTTTTGCTGCGGGGAGTTAAACAGGGCTTCCGGAAAATTTTTCGTAAACCTTACTACTATCTAGAAGCGCGTGGAGGATTAGCCTCCCGTCGCGCCATCGCTCAGTATTATCAAAATCAGGATCAGGAAATTGATCCGGAGAGTCTCATTCTCACAGCCAGTATCAATCAGAGTTACCTCTATCTGTTCAGACTCTTTTCCACCAATGGTGGGCAAATACTGGTACCATCTCCGGGCAGCGCCTCCTATCGGGAAATAGCCAGTTTTTTAGGCATCAAATTGACTAACTATCACCTATCAGCCAGTGATGGTTGGCAAATAAATTTAGCCGATTTGGAATCGAAAATCACCAATCGCACCCGCGCTATAGTTCTAATGTCGCCGCATTTACCCAGTGGTGCTGTGCAATCAGCCGATACCCTGCGCCGTCTGGCCCAAATACTGCAGAACAAAAATATTGCCCTAATAGTCGATGAATCTTTGGGAGATTTTATTTTTACCGCAGATCCTTTGCCTCTCGTTCCGGTGATTATGAAGCGTCAGCAGCTGGTGATTTCATTGCAATCGTTGTCCTCTACCTATGCCCTACCCGGTGGCAAACTAGCTTGGATGCAAGTTAGCGGTCCAGCCCCACAGGCCGACAAATTGGCCAAGAACTTGGAATGCCTAGCTGACACCTTTCTCAGCGTTAATCAATTCAGCCAAACCATCTTACCGGATCTAGTCGAACACGCCGGCCTTTGGCGTCGTCGCCTGCAGCGCCGCTTGGCCAAAAATCAACGTCTGCTTTGCCATCTCTTAGGTAAATCCCCACGCCTGCGATTCCACCAGCCCCAGGGTGGCTTTTACCTATTCGTGGAAGTCTTGGATGAAGCCGGCCAGCCACTCGCAGCTCATCAATCCGATCAGCAGTTTTGCCTCAGTTTATTGAAGCAAACCGGTATTTACGTCCACCCGGGCAGTTACTACGGCCTGCCCAACGGCTGCCATTTCATGATTTGTTTCATGCAAAATCCCCGACTACTGCGCCGGGCCTGCAAAAAAATCCTCAAATTCCTGGGGCCAGTCCGATCCGGCCAATAGAATAATTAAAAATCTCAGGCCCCAGGGGTTATCTCCACTACCCGCCAATCATTCCCCGGCCTAAATTGATCATCAGGATTTACAGGATATTTTTCCAGCAAAACACTGTCACCCATGCGCAATTGACCAAGCAGAGGGTTACGCTCCTTAGTGGCCACATTCCTAACGAGCTCCACTACCAGTGGCCGCCCTTCATCATCAACCGCCTCTACCATGTATATATTGGAAATAGCATTATAAACCTTTCCTCGCACCCGCTCCAAAGTCTGTCTCATGACCTGATGCAGCTGTTCTCCAGAATCAGGAGCTGGTTGGCCTCTGTCCACACCCATCCCGTCGTCCCCCACAGTCCGTTCCGCCCCACGCCCTAATGCACGCATACTCTATAATACATATAAAATTTTCCCGTGTAGTATAGCCAGCCGCTTTAAATTTTCAAGAAAAGAATATTTTTTTGCATTTTCCTTTTATTCATATTAGTATTCCGGCGCAGGCGCGATCTGGCGCGGCAATTGCACTTTGTAAAATCAGACAAATCTATGGAGAGGTACCCAAGAGGCTGAAGGGGCGGGATTGCTAATCCTGTAGGGTCGGGCAACCGGCCGCGAGGGTTCGAATCCCTCTCTCTCCGCCATGTGTAATTTAAAAGGCGGCATAGCCAAGCGGTAAGGCAGCGGTTTGCAAAACCGTCATTCCCCGGTTCGATCCCGGGTGCCGCCTCCAGTTTTTTTTAAAATCCGGTATAAAAAATCCAGTCAGATTGCTTGGGCTCTTTTTTCTGCTATAATCCAGTCAGATTTCATATCGCACTTAAATAAACACTCACATGAACAATTCCTCACAGCCTAATATGGATCAATTACTCAGCCAAATGCAGGCCGTCAAATTCGGCGCCGTTTTCAGCGCTGCTTTCAATTTATTGAAGAAAAATCCGCTAGTACTGATGGGGCTGTTTTTCGTCCCCATGTTAATTGCTCAATTAATTCAGCAATATTTATTTGGACAACCAGCCTCTCTCAATAGCGTGGCTTTTGGCTTAATGCCACTGCTGGCTGGAGTAGTTTCTGCTTTAATCGGTCTTTTTGCCACCGGCCTGGTCTTGCAGGCTGCCCACCAGACACATGAGGGAAAGAAAGTTGATGCGCTCGCTTTGGCCAATCAAGTCAAGAATCGCTTCCTGGATGCTATACGCCTGATCATCAAAGTATTTGTATTTACCGGAGGCTGGATACTCATCGCTTATTTTGCTGCCACTGCTCTGCTACTTCCCATATCTCTGGCTTTATCTGGCTTATTAGCATTACTAACCCCGGTAGCAGTTATCCTATACATCGTTTTTTATTTCCCCAAAATTATCGACTCTTCACTGGCCGCCACTATTTTCTGGACAGATGATCATATACGCCCGGACGCCGCTCTACAGAAAAGCATAGATATCTCCAAAAATTTGAGAATGACTATTTTCGGTAATTATCTCATTCTCGGGCTAATCAGCATGTTACTATCCATGTTATTGGGAGCACCTTTAATGTTAAGCCTATTATTATCAGCTGGACAAATGGGAGCAGCCTTTGGAAGCGCTGTAATTAGCGGTATATTCGGCACTTTTGCTTTGCTTTTTGTTTACTCTCTAAAACTGCAAATAGAACATTTCCGCACTGGAGACCACCACCACGCCTCTCACGCCGGCCATGATCACGATCATTCCGGTCACGGGCATCAGCATTAAAAAGCCTTACCACTCACTCGTTACTATAAGTATTCCCAGCTCCACTCAATTTATGCCTGGCCACCATTAAAACATTGTCCAGGGCATAGAATAGTTGGTCGTATTTGTGTTTTTCCCCGGCATTACTATAAAAATGATGGTACGCCTCCAGCACATCTTCCAGGGCCGTACAGATTATAGATGCTTCTGCAAGCATGTTCTTATCTCTAAAATCCTCTAATACAGATAGTAATCCACACAACTTAACTGATATAGAGAATCTCCTCGGAGTATGGTCTTGATCAATTCTAAATGCCCTTGAAAGGGCATCATCAATCAGATTCAAGATGGATCTGGGGGATAATTCAGTCTTTAGTCCCATTTTCTTCTGTGCATCCATATCAAACATATTAGTATACTTCCTCCACCTTGCCAATCTCCCCTGGTCTTGGGCGCTTCCAGTATTAGTAGAGACATTCTCTTTATCTTGCAATGCTGACTTTAAAGCTATCCACATTGTGTCTCTCAAGTTCCCAAACGTATCCGGGTGAGGAAAAATATCTTCATATCTCTGCATCAATCTTAATTTAGTAGATAGGGCTGGCAAAGTCTGCTGTACTTCTCGGAAATATCTTTGCCTATGATTATATCCCATACCGGTTACCCGAGCTATTATATCAGCCCGCAAAACCCTCAGATCATTATTATCTTGTAAATTCACCTG
Organism: uncultured Candidatus Peribacteria bacterium; assembly: GCA_964528305.1. Classification (GTDB taxonomy): domain Bacteria; phylum Patescibacteriota; class Gracilibacteria; order UBA1369; family UBA1369; genus CAZGSD01. The sequence goes on from CAZGSD010000008.1 coordinate 15,202, forward strand.
ATATTGCCAATTAGGATATCCTTCAGGGGCTTTACAACTCATCTCCAACATGCCAATTAACTCCAAATATGGACTACCAGCAGTTTCTATCCTTCGCCTCACTTCCGCTTGTAGTAGACGCACTTCTTCGGGTGACAAATCAGTTTTTATAACCTCCATCAAAGTCGCCGCTACTCGTTGCCACACCACACCAGCCTCTACTTTTGATGAATCCCCAAGCGAAAGTGAGTTCAAAGCATGGGTCTTCAAACCTTCCCAATCAGCATTAAGGATTTCCCCAGCCCTCCGCCGTACTCCCTCTTGTAGCGACAATAGATGAGCTTCTTCAATAGTATTACTAGGGGCCACCATCACCAGTCCCTGCTGCCTTATAAGCCATATTGGCAAGTCAGCGACAATTCGATCATATATTCCCAAAAGTCTGTCATATTGCTTTTGCAATACACTTAATTTCTCTCGTCTGGCCCAGTCATTGTTTGAATATCCCTCCCACAATTTATCTAAAGGCTTATAGTGGCACATTCCACTAAATTCATGTGAGTTTACTCTAGGAAGTCGCGTAGTGGGTGGTATTGGCGGCACCACCTCATAATCACCTCTAGCTGGGGGGACTGACGAAATAGACATTGAATTTAAAACTTCAATTAGGGGAACTGGCGGATTATATCTATCAGCAAATTTTTGTAAAGACTACATTCGCTCAAAATTGGCGATATCCAGCAGTTTAAGACCATTTTTAAGCACCCTAACTGTAGCCTTGACCAAGTTTAAACGTGACTCTAGCAAGTCAGGCCTCTGCGTTTTCAACACCGGCACAGCTCCATAAAAAGAGTTAAAAGCCTGGGCCAATTCATGCAAATAAGTAGTTAGCATATTGGGTTTGAATTTCAGGGCGGCCGTCGCGACCCTCTCAGGGAATTGGGGCAGCATATGCAATAAAACCTGCTCCGCAGGCAAACCAAAAATACTCGCCTCAGCCTCGGCCGCCGCGATTTCTGCCAATTCCTGGTCATTTTGCTGTTCTTCTTCCAGAGAGAACAATGAAGTTTGATCTATGGCTACCGGCTTTTTAGCAGCCCGCCCGGGACCATGATGGGCGGCCTGCTGCTTGCGTAATATGCTTTGGGCGCGGGCCAATGTGTATTGCAGATAGGGGGCACTATTCCCTTCAAAAGACAACACCTTGTCCCAATCAAAAGTAAAATCCGATTCAGGGGCCTGACTAAGCATGGCGTATTTAATAGCTCCGAGCGCCAGGCCTCGGCTGAGCTGTTGTTTTTCCAGAGCCGAAAATTTCTCTTCCGAAGTGGCCAATTTTTCCTCCATGATTTGAGTGGCCCGTTTGGTGGCTTCACGTATCAAATCCACGCCCAATATCACATTACCCTGGCGTGTACTCATGCCGCCATCAGCAAAATTCATTCGACCATAGGGCACATGTCGAAATTGGCAGACAGGATAGCTGGAATCAGCTTCATGCAGACGTCCGGCTACGGCAAATAATTGCTTGAAATGCAGCGTTTGAGCGGCGTCCACTATATAAATAATTTCCCGCAGGTCTTTTTCATTATGCAGCCTGTCCTCTATACTAGCCAAATCCCGTGTAATATACAGGCTGGTCCCATCACCTTTTTGCACCAGGGCTGGTGGCAAGCCGGCCGCCTCTAAATCAGCTATATAAGCCCCTTTTTCTCCCTCGGTGAACACACCCAGCTTCTTGCCCCGCTCCAGCAAATCCTGACAGGCCTGATTGTATTTGGCCTCACCATAACGCCTATCATGTTTAACGCCCATGGTTTGATAAATTTGCTCCAAATCAGCCATAGATATTTTCACCATCCATTCCCAGATATCGCGATTTTCACTGTCGCCATTTTCTAATTTACGGAATTCTTCCCTAGCCGCGTCTTCCAAAGCTGGATTCTGTTCCGCTTCCTGATGAAAACGCACATAGAGTTTGAGCAGCTCATTCATGGGATCCTTTTCCACAGTATCCTGATCCCCCCAATGTTTATAAGCATAAAGCGATTTACCAAATTGCGTACCCCAGTCACCAGGATGATCAGCCGCCAACACATCATAATCCAAAGCCCGATAGAGATTCACCAAGGTCTGGCCTATCACTGTGGTCAGGAAATGATGGGCCCCAAAAGGTTTGGCTATGTTGAGCGAGCCAAATTCCACCATAATTTTCTGCTTTTGTCCGATGGCCTGCTGCCCATAATCCGCGGTAGTCAGTATATGTAAAAGATTTTTTTCCAACCAGGCCGGCGCCAGACGGAAATTAATAAAGCCCGGTCCCAGCACCTCAATATTAGTGAGCAGGTCAAGCCAATCGGCTTCCTTGGCCCGCAGACTAGTCACTATTTGATCAGCCACGTCCCGTGGAGATCGCCCCAGATCACGAGCCAATTTCATGGCTATATTAGTGGAAAAATCCCCATGTGAACTATCACGTGGCACCTCTACTTCCACCATTGATAAAAAATCCTTTTGATCATCCAGGCTAGCCAATTCTGGGAAATCATTCCCCAGCACAGCTGCTATCAATTGGGCGATTCTTTGTGATGGGGGCACTGTTTCTATTTGGCGAGCCACAGTGGGTTTCACCTCCTGCTGTTCCAATCCAACTTCAACCTCCTCACTCACAATCTCTGGCGTCTCCAGAACTGGCTCAGATGCCTCATTGCTTTCTTCATTCTGTTCAATAGCAGTCTCCATGACCAGCTCCGTTGAATCCTCAGCTCTTACCAACGGCACCAAGGGATTTTCTTGGGCTAGCGCTTCCTTTTTCAATCTTTCCGCCTCAGATTCATACCCCAAATCCACCTCCGGCTTTTCCGCATCCAGATAATATATGTCAACTGCTGAGGTTTGCAGATATTTTTTCAAATTGGCATCTATTTCATCTATAAAATAATCCATTTTTTCCTCATCCCATTTGGCCAGATTTGGGAAAAACAAGACCAGATTGCGCGTCTCACTGGTGAATTCTAATTCCGGCGATTTTTTGCCTTTGCGTGGCTTATACAAATCCAAAGCAGCATCACTATCCAAAGTGTCCAAGTCCAACCCATGCAGCGGCAGGAAAAATTTCAAAGAAATAAAAGCCGTAAAATTCAAAAGATTATTTTTACCCTCCAGGTCTTTACCTCCATGTATTTTTTTAAATCTGCCGGCTAGCAAATAGCTTTCCAAAAAAGTCTGTCCATCTTCCGTTTCCAGCTCGGCCACTTGGGCGAATAAGGATTTTTTGTCGGCCTTTTTTAGCTCATTTTTCGCCACGGCTGCTGCTCCACGCAGCAATTGGGAAATGCTGGACGCTTTGCGGCTATTGTTGACATTGCGCAGCAGAATAACTGTGTACTGAATACCGGGGAAATACTTCAGCAGATGGGAGCTGATTTTGATCTTCATGGGGTGAGCTAAGTAATTGCCTTAATTTGGGGGACTGGTAGCAGTAGCAATTATGGTGATTTTGTGCTACAATGTAAAGATTTAACCAATACAAAACTTAAAAAATACTCATTATGGTAAAGTTATTCAATAAAAAAATACTGATTGGCTCCATGCTGATCGTACAAACTTTTGCCTGGGCCGGACTGGCTTTGGCACAGGGCGGCAGCCAGGTGGTACCGGAGAGTGCTACTGTTGCAGCTGCCAAAGATACGGCTTATCCATCTGACGTGGAAAAAGTCCAGGCTGCCGCCGGCGATCAGTCGGTCACACTCAGCTGGATGCCAGCCACCGACAATGTCGGAGTCAAAGGCTATAAGATTTTTTATGGCACAGTGTCAGTATCTACTGATCAGGCCAGTTATACTTTAGGCCCAGTAGATGCCGGCAATGTCCTGACTCACACTGTTAAGGGACTAAAAAATGACACAACTTACTATTTTGCTATCACCGCCTATGATGCGGCTGGCAATGAAAGTGAATTTTATAGCGAAGAAGTCAGTGCCACGCCTAAACTCGGCCTGGTAGCAGCCGCCGCCGCCGATGACAAAGCCGCTCCAAAAGTAGTCAACGCTTTAGCACCTTTCAAAAATCAAGTACGTGTCACTTTCTCAGAAGCGGTACAATTACCAGTAGCTGGTGCGGAAGCAGCTTTTAGCATTAAAGATGATGTTCTTGGTACAGCCCTAGCTGTTAGTAAAGCCGCCATCGATAGCGCTGATCAAAGTGGACGCAGCGTCGTATTAAACACAGCTGATCAGAAAAAAGATGCCAAATATATTTTGACTGCCGGCATACAGATTCGTGACCTGGCTGGTAATCCAATTGTCAGCGGTACTAGTGATACAGCTATTTTCAGCGGCACAGATGCCCTGGAAGGTGTCAAACCTGCGGCTGATACCCCCGCCGCCGACACGGTGGCGCCAGCTTTCAGCGCTGTCAAAGCCCTCGATGCCAATACTGTAGAAGTAACATTCTCCGAACCAGTTATGCTTTTGGCCAATGCCGCAGAGAATTTCATTATTACTGAAGTGGCTGATAATACCAAAATTACCAATGTCACCAAAGTAGTGCTTATTGAAAATGGAGCAAAAGCAACACTTACTACTGCTAATCTAGAAAACAAAAAATACAATTTAATTGCCATCAAAGTAAAAGATCTGGCTGGTAATCTGATGGCCGTCGAAAGCAGCGCTACCACTTTTGAGGGCAGCGCCTCCACAGCCACTCCATCACCGGTGGAGGGCTCTCTAGTTCCAGAAGCCGCCAGCGATCTGGTCGCCCGGGCTGTAGCCAGCATGATGGTTAATCTGTCCTGGCAGACCAAAGCCGATCAAATGGCCGGTGTGGCTAATTTCGTACTATACATGTCCACTGACCGCGGTGCTACCTACGGCGATGGCGTGGTCCTAGGCAAAGATGCCGTCACTTATGACTTCAACAATTTGGCCGAAGACATGGTTTATTATTTCAAATTAACCTCCAGAAACGCCGCCGGCCAGGAAAGTGAAGGTCTGGTGACCTATCTGACCCTGCCCAAAACCGGCCCCGAGCTGGCTTTGCTCCTGCTCACCTCAGCAGGTGGTGGTTATGTCTTCACCAAAAAGAAGAAGCGCTAAAATGTAAGCTATTTTTCAGACAGGGTTAATTCTTATAGAGTTTAATAATCTACAAGAATTAGCCCTTTTATAATGTCAAAAATTCGGCCATATATCTTTGGTATTCTGCTGGCTCTGCTCGGCCTGGGAGCTTGGGGGACTTCTAGCCTGCCAGATGGGCAGCTGCATCTCTGGTTTCTGGATGTCGGGCAAGGGGATGCTATACTGGCTCGTCTACCCGCCGGCGAGTGGATTTTGGTGGACGGTGGTCCTGATCCGGCTGTACTAATGCAGCAGCTATCCCTACATATGCCATTTTATGAAAAAACCATCGATTTGGTGGTGCTTAGCCACCCACATGCCGATCATCTGCAGGGGCTAAGGGAAGTTTTTCAACGCTATCAGGTACGGCATTTGTTTGATAGTGGCCAAAGCTATGACAGTGAGGCCTATCTTCATTTGCTATCCCTGGCTACCAGCCAGGGTAGTCAATATCATTTGATCGGTGGACGGAACCGGGATTGGCGACTCGGAAAACTCGGCCTGGATATTATTTATCCGGGCAGCAGTTTACAGGGGCGAAAATTATCCAATGCCAATAATGGCTCCATAGTAATGCGTTTGATCCAGGGAAACTTTCGGGCATTTTTCAGCGGTGATTTAGAGATGGAAAAAGAAGCAGAGCTGGCCGCAGACCCGAGTCTGCATTTACGTGCCGACCTGCTCAAAGCCGGCCATCACGGCTCCAAAACCAGTAATACAGAAATTTTCCTGGCCCGCATCCAACCGCGCCAGGTCATCATTTCTTGCGGCGTTAACAATCGCTTCCATCATCCCTTCCCCGCCACGCTCTCCCGCCTCCAATCCACTGGCGCGGCCATCTACCGCACCGACCTGGACGGCACAATTCAGGTCACCGTGGGACCAGGTCAGCCGCCACGTTTCACCACCAATAACAAAATATAAGCAAACTCAATCTGAGTTTCGCTATTCACGCAGCACATAGACAAATATATTTTATAACTGGCGGAGAGAGAGGGATTCGAACCCCCGAGGAGCTTGCGCCCCTAACGGTTTTCAAGACCGCCGCGTTCGACCACTCTGCCATCTCTCCACGTATGCTTAGGCCAAAAGCGCTGGCATATTAACCAAATTCGCAGGCAACATCAAGAAAAATTTAGCATTTGTTCAGATTGATTTCATCTGGGCCTTATAGGCTGGGGTTGTAACAAAAAATATCGGCTCTTATTTTTTCACCTTCATATCATTATGCATATTATGCCACTGGGGGATCTGGAGATACAGGCCGATTATCAACTGCTCAAAAGCCACAGCGGTCAGTGCAGGCGGCTGCGGCGCAAAGAATTGCAGCTATTGCGTTTCTTGGCACATAATCTCAATAGCGTCATCAATAAATATGCTTTGATCGATTTGATTTGGCGTCATGATGGGCTGAATAGTGGCAATACTTTGGAAGTACATTTAAGCCGTCTACGCCACAAATTACGCGAATTATCAGCCCAAGTACGCATAGACACCATTCGCGGCGTCGGCTATCGCCTGGTGGCGGATGGTAATAAATAAGTGTGGGGGTAAAGCAAAGAAATAGAGAAACATTGCTGGCAGGCATTTGCGGAAGTGTTTTGGCCTGGTCCGCGAAGCGGCAAAACACTGTAGCAATAGCGCGGCCGCCGCTGGGGCGGCCAAGCGTGCCTGCCAGCAATGTTTCTCTATTTCTTTGTGGAAATCATCACCATGGAGTTTTTACAACCCCTTCAAATACTTCACCGCCTCATCCAACTGCCTGTCGATTTTTTTCTCAAAATCATCTTTTTCTGGTACCACCTCCCGATCCGGCTTAATACCAACCTTGCTCACACTGCTGCCATTTGGCGTCAACCATTTGGCTATGGTGAAACGCAGGCTGGAGCCATCCGGCAGGGGATCCACCTCCTGCACTGTCCCCTTCCCATAACTGGTTTCCCCGAGCAATATGCCCCGTTTCAAATCCCGGATGGCTCCCGCCACTATCTCCGACGCCGAGGCCGATCCACGATTAATCAGTACTACCAATGGGACATCAGGCAGCTGAGCATTTCCAGAAGTTCGCAGTTTTTCATTTTTAGCAGCATCGCGATATTCAATCGATACCACTTCTTTTTGCCCCCGTATAAAAGCCGACAATATATCCACTGCCCCCTCCAGATAGCCGCCCCCGTTATAACGTAAATCCAAAATTATACCGCGTGGGTTCTTAGCCTTAATATCATTGACGATTTTATTGAATTCCATCTGAGTATCATCACTGAATTGATTGAGTTCCACCTGCCAAATTCCTTTTTCCAATTCTTTGCTGCGCACACTCTCTACAGTGATGGCATCACGGATAATGCGCAACTCCAATGGTTCTTTTTCATCTTTGCGCAGTAATGTGAGTTTCACTTCCGTGCCTTTCTTCCCTTTGATTTTTTTCACCGCTTCATAAAGCGTCATATCCGCCACTATCTCATCATTGATTTTGATAATTGCATCATCAGGCATCAAACCAGCTTTTTGAGCAGGAGAATCTTTGATGGTGGAAATTACCAGTAGCAGTTGATCTCTCACGGTTAGTTCCGCTCCTATGCCTTCTAATTCACTATTCAAAGTATCTTTAAATTGGGTCGTCTCTTCGGGTGTCATAAATTCACTATATGGATCGTCTAGAGCAGAGACTAGGCCCTTAACCAGGCCATAACTCATAGCTTTGGGATCCAAATCCTCTACATGTATGTATTTTTTTTGCAGTATATTGCGAACCAGCGATAGCGTATTGAGGTCCAGGCCATTCATCACTTCTGAAGTTTTTACATTTTGTACGCCTAGGACGCTATTACTATTGGTGACTGGAGTCAGGCTTTGTGTAGGCAAGGAATTGCCGGTCAGCATACCTCCCGCAAATACAAGCCCAAAAATAGCTATATAACTGGCTATGCGTGTACTTTTTTTCATCTTTATATTAAAAAATTTACTTATTTAAACCGGCTGCCCTTTAGGGCCCCCCGATTATACATTAATCGGGCGTATTTGTATTCTTTCCACTTTTCTGGCCAGGCCAGTTTTTGGATCTGTTTCAATCAGTAGGGCATTAAATACAGTTGGCCCCTCAGCTACACGATGTCTCACTGGCATCTGAGTTAGAAAATTTTCCACAATTTCCTCTTTTTTAGCCCCGATGACGGAATCTATCACTCCAGTCATTCCCACATCAGTAATATAGGCTGTACCACCAGATAAAATCTGCTCATCCGCGGTCGGTATATGAGTATGAGTACCATAGACCAAACTAACCCGGCCATCCAAAAAATGTCCCATGGCCATCTTTTCACTACCGGCCTCCGCGTGAAAATCCAAAATACTCGCTGCTAAATTTTTGCCCAGCACCCAACCATCCGCTGCCGCTTCCTCCAGCATGGCCTCCACTTTTTGAAAAGGGTCATCCAGATGGGCCGGCATGTAGACGCGCCCCATCAAATTCATCACCAGTACATTATATTTCCCCGCTGCGACTATACCATACCCCCGGCCCGGCGCTCGCTCCGGATAATTACCTGGGCGCAGGAGCGGATAATCATTATCCGCCAGATGTTCATATATTTCCGGGACTTTCCAGATGTGATTACCACTGGTAAAAAAATCCACACCATATTCCATCAATTCCCGTATTTTGGAATCCGAAACGCCTTTGCCATGATGAGTATTCTCCGCGTTAGCCACGACCAGGTCGATTTTTTTCTTCTTCTTCAGTTCTGGGAGAATTTTAGCCAAAGTTTTACGGCCCGGCTGGCCAAACACATCTCCAATTACCAGTATGCGCATGGGAAATTTTATTGATATCGGGGGGGATTATACTACAAACCTAATTACACCAAAACAGCAATCATGTTTCAGCTGCATTTCAAGCTGGCTTCAGAACACCCTGTTATAAGTGAAATATATTTTCTCCACCTGTACAGGGTAAAATATTGACGGTGAGTATTTGCTCACCTATGATTCAGAGCGAATCAATAATTATTTAATTAAATTTAAATTTATGGCTATGACATCAGAAAAACAGAAGGCAGTGGAATTAGCGTTGTCTCAGATTGAGCGCGCTTTTGGTAAGGGGTCTATCATGAAGATGGGGGATCAGCACGCCATGGCAATTGAAACTTTTTCCACCGGCGCTTTATCTCTGGACCTGGCTTTGGGGGGTGGGGTTCCCAAAGGTAGAATCATAGAAGTATATGGTCCGGAAAGTTCCGGTAAAACCACTCTCACTCTGCACATGATAGCTGAGATTCAGAAGTCTGGCGGTATGGCGGCTTTCATAGATGCTGAGCACGCGCTTGACCCAGAATATGCTAGACGCATAGGCGTTGATTTGGACGCATTACTTTTGTCGCAACCAGATAGTGGTGAACAGGCTTTGGAAATAGCAGAAACCTTGGTGCGCTCCAATGCCATTGACTTAATCATCGTGGATTCTGTCGCAGCTCTCACACCAAAGGCTGAGATCGAAGGAGAGATGGGAGATTCACATATGGGTCTGCAGGCCCGCTTGATGAGCCAGGCTTTACGCAAGTTAACTGCCGCCATCAGCAAATCCAAAACAACTGTGGTATTCATCAATCAGCTGCGTATGAAAATTGGTGTGATGTTTGGTAATCCAGAAACCACTACTGGCGGAAATGCACTTAAATTTTATTCCTCCGTGCGTATGGAGATACGTCCGGTTGGTAAATTGGAAGAAGGCAGTGGTGAAGAAAAAACCTATATAGGTAATCGGGTTAAAGTTAAAGTGGTGAAAAATAAAGTCGCGCCACCTTTCAAAGTTGCTGAATTCGATATTATGTACAACCGTGGAATTAGCCGCGTAGGTGACATGCTGGATCTGGCTGTACGAATGGAAATAGTTAAAAAAGCTGGAGCTTTCTACAGTTATGGTGAGAATAAAATCGGCCAGGGACGCGACAATGCCAAGGCTTTCCTCAGCTTACCGGAAAATAAAAAACTACTGCAGTCTCTAGAGAAAGACGTAATCAAAACCGCCAAAGCGGAGGTGGTCAGTCAACAGGGCACGCCGTCCACTGTTGAAGCTACTGATACCGCCAGCTCCTTACAGGAGGCACCCGTGAAGACCATGAAGACTTTAGCAGAAAAGAAATAAAAAGATTTTAAGGAAGAGCTATGCAAGTCAAAGTTCAAGGCTTTCTTAAATCTAGTATGATGGAGAGCCAGAGAGGGAACAGACCTCGCTGACATTGGGGCAGGGGCCCTTCGGAGGCAAGGTCTGTTCCCTCTCTCTGGCCCCGTCTAATGTTTCTGGATCAACTTTTCCAAAAACAATTTCCTATGAATAAAAATCAACAAAAATTAATACATTACTGTTATGATCTGCTGGCTAGGCGCCGCTACAGCATAAGGGAAATGGTCAAAAAACTGGAGGCACGTAATGCCAAAATGACAGAAATCTGTTCCGATCAGGATCTCCACCAAATACTGGAATCACTGGCCAAGGCCAATCTCTTGAATGACAATGATTATGCTAATTTTTACATAGATGCGCAGATCAGGCGCAAACCGGTTGGACGGCTAAAGATACGCCAGCAATTGCGCCAGCGAGGCTTAGATGAACAAGTCATCACCCAAGCGCTCAATCTGGCCGAGCTAGACGAATCAGTACTTGCCCAAAAGTTATTACAAAAAAAAATCCGTCACTATCAATCTAGTGATTTGCGCGACCCAAAAGTGCGCGCGCGATTAATGCGCTTCCTGGCCAGCAATGGTTTCACGCTTTCACAAGTTAAATCCGCGCTTAAACATGTGAACTCATCTGATCAGCCCGCTTGATTTCATCGAGATATTTTTCAATACGCTTTTCCAGTAGATGATAAGTGTTTTCGTCGATTCTCCCATCTTTCAACTGATCTTCAATCTGATCCTGTAGCCTGTACAGCTCAGCCTCGCAGCGCTTGGTTTTTAATTTATAAGAAGAATAAGCGTCATCAATTTCATGCATATATTTCTTCAAATATTTCCGCTTCTTTTTATTTGCCAATGAAAATCCGGTAACACCAAAAATCAAACCAATTAGAGATACAACGAGTGCCAGAAATTGCACCCAGTATTCACTGAACATTTTTTCCATGCGTGCCGCCCACCCACCCGTAGTATGCTTTGAGGCAGTCTCGGCGGTATCAGTCAGCCTATTAATGATCTCTTTTTTTATAGGCCTGCTTTCTACATCACGTAGTAGGTCAGTGGCTTTTAATTGAGTTAAACCAGATCCGGTCTCCACAGTCTTTTCCTGAGCCAATGATACTGGTCTTAGCACAGTCATCATGCAAATCCCTATCAAAAGTATTTTTATATTTTTCATTTTAATGTGAAAGAAAAACTGCCCGTAATATAAGACAAGCTATCTCAAGTAGGCAAACGCTTCTCTTGAATGTACATTTTGTTTCCTAACTTATCTTTACTTTCTAGCCCTTCTATAGTAAATTCATAGTGAAAATCGAATTAGTAAAAACTAATTCGGCCTATTTAACGCGCATCTACCATGCAATCACAATTCCTCGCCGCCATCAATCAGCTTTGCGATGAGAAAAACATTCCCAAAGACCAGGTCTTAGAAACCATCAAGGCCGCCGTCCGCGCCGCCTATCGCAAGGACTACGGCACCAAAGACCAGAATATCGATGTCGAGCTCGACGAAGGCAAAGAGCTCATCACCATCTACATGGTCAAGGAAATAGTTAAAAAAGTGGAAAATCCCGAAACCCAGATTTTGCTGAAAGAGGCGGAGCGCTACAATAAATCCGCCAAAGTCGGGGGCGAAATACGCATTGACGTCACCCCCATGGAGTACGGCCGCATCGCCGCCCAATCCGCCAAACAAGTGATTATTCAGAAAATCCAGGAGGCTGAGCGCGATATCATGTACTCTACTTTCAAAGATAGGGAAAACGAATTGCTCAATGCCATGGTTCAGCGTGTTGAATACGGCACTGTTCACGTCAATCTCGACAATAAACTGACCACTATTTTGCCCATGGATCAGCAAATCCCCCGCGAGAGATATTACGCCGGGCAGCGCGTCAAACTCTATCTCGATAAAGTTATCAAAACCAGCCGCGGTCCTCAGTTAATCATTTCCCGCAATCATCCCAATCTGGTGATGAAATTGATGGAATTGGAAATACCCGAAATCAAAAGCGGTTTGGTGGAAGTGAAAGCCATCGCCCGCGAAGCCGGCGTGCGCTCCAAAATAGCTGTTAATTCTACGGATCCAAAAATCGATCCAATCGGCTCCTGCGTAGGGCAAAAAGGTGTGCGCGTTCAAAATGTTATGGATGAATTGAATGGTGAAAGAATTGATATAATTCAATGGTCCAACGATATCGAGCAATATATCCGCACTGCTCTTTCCCCAGCCAAAGTTGCCGCTATTGAATTGAACAAAGAAGAAAAGCGCGCCAAAATCTATGTTAATCCAGATCAGCGTCCATTGGCCATCGGTAAAAGTGGACAAAATGTTCGCCTAGCCTCACGCCTCACCGGTTATGAACTGGATATTCTGGATATCGGTGACATGGTAGGCGCAGCCGGAGCCAAGGCCGATAAAGTCGTAGCCATCAAGGATTTACCAAATGTCTCAGAAGAATTAGCCGCTAAGCTGGAGGCTGCCAATATGACCATGGTGGAACAGCTCAAAGGCTTGTCGGTAGCAGATCTAGCCGGCATCGAAGGCATTTCCGAAGATGAAGCTCAATTGGTAGCGGAAGAAGTGGCCAAGGCTGGCTAAGCTCTCTCTCACTCTAAAAATATAAAACATACAATTTAACGACATCCCTATGGTCAAATCCAGCATCATTCGTTATTGGACGCTAGCCCTGGTCTCTTTTGGCCTATCCATGTTGATGCAATCAATAGTTTTAGCAGCCGCTCCGCATGTAGAAGTGGTGGTGCAGACGCCAACCGCCACCTACGAAGATCCTGTTTTCACTATCACCTCTGACACCAATGGTACCATTGTCTTGGGCGGCGACTGTTATTCCAAAGCTCTTCCATCTCCCAACACCATCACAGCTGGAGTTAGCACCAATATAGTTATGCAAGGGCTTTCCAAATATGCTGGGGATTATAATAACTGCGTGGTACTAGTAATAGCCAATGGAGAGTTTAGTAACACAGCTCCCATAGCTCCAGTAAGCATACTGCCCAGGGTTACTCTTCTCTCTTCCCCTCCAGCCGAAACTACTTTGGAAAAAGGCGAGATTAAATTTACTACCAATAGAGCTGGAGTAGTTACATTGGGAGGCACTGGTTGCCCACAAAGCGCTACCAGTGTTGCGGCTGGATACAATACCACCACCATCAAGCTAAATAATGGTAGTTTTTTCGAAAGCAGTGATTATGACTGTACTATTTCTTTACGCGACGCAGGAACAGCGTTAATTATTAGCAATACAGAGGATGTTCCCGCTTTTAAAGTTGTTTCTGTTGTCCAGGCGAAACCAATCCTAACCTTATCTCGCGTCATCAGCTCTCCTACCGCTACTTTGCGACCATCTTTCGAGATAGAAGTGACTCAGCCAGGTACTCTCAGTTTCACTGGGTCTCAAGCCTGCCGTAATCTAGTTGCGCCGGTTACAACCGTCAACGTAGTCAAAGGTATCAACGAAATTACTTTTCCTTTTAATTTGCCAGTTGGTAATATCGCCTCCTGTGAAATATCAGTAGTTTCAGTGCAGGGCTATTTCAGTAATAATGTACAAATAGCCCCATTCACCGTTTCCGAGGCTCCAGCTCCAACACCAACACCAACTCCCACTCCGACGCCATCCCCCACTCCGACGCCATCCCCCACTCCCACTCCAGCACCTTCCCCAACTGTCCCAGCCGGCACCCCGCTCTGCGCTGATTTCAAAGACGTCGCTGCAGACCACGCCAGCTGCGCCGCCATCAAATATGCCAAAAGCATCAATGCCATGACCGGCAATCCCGATGGCACTTTTGATCCAAACGGCTTTTTGCAACGCGATCAAATCGCTAAAATTGCCCTGGTTACTTTCAAAAAATTCGATCCCGCCGCCAATTATTGCGGTGGTCTGAAGCCCTTCCGCGACGTGGCGGCGGCTGACTGGGCTTTCCAATACATCTGCCGTGCCAAAGCCCTGGGCGTAGTTACTGGTTATTTGTCCGGCCCCGATTACGGCTATTTCCGCCCCGCTCGCTCCGTCAATCGTGCGGAATTCTTGGCTCTCATCCTCCGCAATCTCAGCGAAACCATGCCAGCTGGATCCTCTTACGTCGACGTTTCCACTGCTGACTGGTTTGCCGCCTACGCTAAATTTTCACGGGATAACGGGCTCTTTACCGGCAGCAATTTACACCCACAGAGCTACACTACTCGCGCTGAGGTGGCAGCCGTCCTCTATCGCCTCAACCAACTAGGGAAGCTCTAGGGTAGCGTCCTTCTTGACGAGGTGAAAAATAGGCTATATTTTGGGGGTAATTCTTCACCTTGATTATATGCAACACTACCCCAATAGCATTGTTATGATTCGTCATGGGGAAAGCGAGGTCAATCTAGATGTGGCACAGAGAATTCCAGAATATGCGGAGTTTAGAGATAGATATGATCTGGAATATGCTCAGGCCAGCGTTGAGCGCTATACCAAGGGCCTATTTCCCAGTGTACGATTATCAGAATTAGCCCGTCGAGTAGTAGAAAAAATGCCGGACCCGATAAGTGATTTCGATATTCCCCTAACAGATTTGGGGTGGCAACAATCCAGAGAAACAGGTCAGCAGTTACGCCGCAGAGTAGCTTTACCTAAACAGATTTATTTATCTCCATACCGCAGGGTACGTGAGACTCTTGCTGGAATTATAGAAGGCTGGCCCGAGCTGGGTGGGGTTTCACGCATTGAAGATGGACTCCTCCGCGAAAAGAAAAACGGCGTTTGTGAACTTTATCACGGCAATTGGCGGCTATCCAATGTCTTTCATCCCGAAGATGCTCTGCGTTTCAAAAGTGCCGGCTATTATAAATTCAATTATACCGGTGGTGAGAGTCTGCTGGAGGTACGTGATAGAGTACGAAATTTTATTGCCGAAGTCCTGGCTATACACGCTGGACAGCCTAGAACTTTGCGTGATTACGTCTGTGAAGCTGTAGATGACTATTCCCGGGGAGGTTTGTGGAGTGCCTTACGCGCGTTGGAAATTAAGCCAGATACTAAACCAGAAGACATTATGGTGGTGTCCCATGGTATAGCTATCTTGGCCATGCGGGCTAATCTGGAAGGCTGGGGTGAGGATGATTTCATGATTGAACATCGACAGCATCCACCAGTTAATTGCGGGGTCACCATGTATTCAGGTGGAAAGGGGCTGGGGGATAGGCATCCTGTACTTTCCGGGGTGTTCAACAACACTCAATTGTGGAAAGGTTCTCTCTGAAAATTTGCTCTTTTCGTCAAGCAAACCTATAATGGACAAGCTTTAGAAATAAACAGCAAAAAGGCATGGATTTGAAATTATCCTGGGATCTATTCATCATCGTCTTCTTCGCCATAGTCACTGCCTATAGCTTTATCATTGGCCGCAAAGACACTCTCAAAATCATCATAGCCACCTACGTGGCGACCATCTCAGCCGACGGACTCGGTAATGTTTTTGATCGCTTCGTTGGCGATACTACTTTTTTTAGTAAGCTGGTAGGAATACTTGGTCTCAGTGGCGGCACTGACCAGTTGGCCAGTATTTTTAAAATACTTTTCTTCATAGCTATCATAGTTCTGCTCACGATTTTTGGGGATTATGAAGTCGTCGAGGCCCCTGAGCAAAATTCAATGACCCGTTTTGGAACGTTGGCGATCATGTCATTGCTTAGCGGGGGGCTGATACTCAGCACTGTCATGGTTTTTGCCAATGGCGGCAGTTTGATTAGCGGGCCTCCAGTAGTGTCAGAGACTTTTCGGGTAGTCTATCAGGATTCTCGCTTTGTCCGTGGCCTGTTGGATTGGCATGATATCTGGTTCGCACTACCTGGATTGATGTTTGTTGCTATTAGTATTATTCAAAAAAACAAATCTTCTTGATTTGTCCAAACATCATCAGTAAAATTGGCCGCGTTGAAGTATAACGTGGGTTAGTAGCTCAGCTGGTAGAGCGGCGCCCTTTTAAGGCGACGGTCCCCGGTTCGATCCCGGGCTGACCCACCAAAATTAAATAGTATCAAAAAAGCCCCCATCATTAGAGGGCCTTTCAAGTTCATAAGTAAAATTTCTTCACTCTAAAATGTAGCATAAATCTGATAATCAATTGTTCCCGAATAATCACCAGATTCAGTTACAGCTGATACATTGGCTACATAACTCACTGTATAAACATCATCCTGGGCAGTACCAGCAGCAGAAGCCAGACCAGTGGTAGTTCCACTAGTTACTATATGAAAAGTATCAGCAGTATTATAGTTAGCGGCTGGAGTTGGAGTACCAGAACCAGCAGTAGAGGCTGGCTCAGCACCAACATTAGGTGTTGCGTTATTTTTTAGATTAATTCCCCAACCTTCTGTCCCTGCAGAAGAAGCAGCACTTGAGTAAGCGGCAATAGTGTCAGTAGCATTAGTATGTGTTAAAGCCGTTGCCTGATAGGTAATATTATATCCGCTAGAAGCATTAGTATTGACGGTCAGTGTCATGGTTCCTGATCCAGTAGCAGAGGAAGTTAGTGTGCCAAAATTAATAGACGTTGCACTTAAAGCTAAAGTTAGACTTTCATCTACATTGGCAGTAACATCAACCTGTGGATCAGTCACCAAGGCCACAGCCAGTGAACCACTATCAGCCTGAGTACCACCGATAGCTATGGTATGTGAGCCTGTAGAAGAGGAGTTAGTAATCTGGTTCACGCCAGATGCAGCATTTGTACCAATTTGTATTTCAATCACAGAACTTGCGCCAATAGTACCAGTCCCACTGGTAAAGGTGATCACTTGTCCAGAGACAGCCGCACCCCAGGTTGAGCCACTGGCGGTAGCTGCCAAAGTTAAATCTGAGCCATCATCAGACACATCCATATCAGCATAATCAACTGAACCCATAGTCCAACCCGCTGGAAAGGTAACCGTAATGGTTTCACCTGCAGCAACGCCAGTAGGGGTAGTAAAGGTAATAGTATGATTTGCTACCACACCTATTTTATTTGTAGATAAAACATCATTAGCGCTGGTAATGGCCGCAGCAACTGCCAGACCTGGTAAAAGCAGATTAAGAGACACTGCAATTACAGCAATAAAAGAGGAGAGTTTTTTGATAGAACTTAGGTTATTATACATTGTTTTTGTGTTTTATATTTTATTTAAATATATAAAAGTAGTAATAAATAATAGGAATCTTGGTCAATTACATAAATAAGTTAATTAAGAATTAAATATGATTAACAATCATGAATTTGATTAATCATTTTTGCTATCTCTTAATTATACATAAAACTTGTTAAACAGTCAACATATCCCCCTCACTATCATTTTTGAATACACAAAAAACGCCAGAGAGCGGCTTTAAACTAGGCATTTGTCAGTACAAAAGTACCAACAAAAACTTCATCACATCATCATGTATAAATCTCCTGCCACTATTATTTCCAGATCAATAATTGCAGGATTTTTTTGATCACCCGAAACAGTCCCACTGGCGCCACGGCCGCTGCCGAAGTGGTAACAGCCGTAGACACCCCATAATATATGGCTGGCGTACTATTCTCCATGTTACCAATCGATTTAGCCAGTTTTGTACCCATATTAATAGCATCTTTCAGCACCGGTAAATCACGCGGACTGAAAGCGGCTTTAGCTCGAGGGGGGGGGGCATTCGGTCGTGGAAGTGAGTTAGTAGCCAGTATCGCTTTTGCGGGCGGTAATTTAGTTGATGTCAGTTCTGTAGGATGTTCTGCTGCAGATGGAGGGGGGGATTGCCTTGGCCGAATCAGCACTTTCTCGGCCTGCGATGTGGACATGAAAGGCTCTTCTATAGGTTTAAAAGGCTTTTTTGTGATAGTCTGAGAGTTAGAAGAAGAATTAGTAAATATGCCAGCACTATCATCGACAGAATTATTTTGTATGGTATTATTGGTAGCTGGGGTAGGTGTGGGATTTGGGGTGGACGTTACTACAGTTGCCCCAATACTAACAGTAGCCGTCATCAAATCCTGATTGTTTATAGTAAACATAAAAAGTAATGGTGAAATCAGCATTATGGCAGCGAGCAAGACCAGAGGGGCTTTTTTAAATCGTTTTTTCTTGGATCTGATAGCCATGATATATGGGGGTATATGGGTAAAAATTAAAAAACGCCGAACACGATTACTTCTACAGTGTCCACATAACTGCCTGGTAGAGTAGTTGCATCAATCACGGCCTTGTAGCGCAAATCAACCGTTTCTGGAGCTGCGGGAGTTGTGGTCATACTGAAGGCTTTCTGATAGTCTGAGGAAATAGCCAAATCATTGGCTGAATCATTGTTAAAGGCATCGGTGATTGTAATACCAGCCGAGGGGTTTTCTACATAAACCCCATATGACGCATTAGAAGCATCCACCACGGCTGACGAGGCGGCAGTTGGGATCAAACCGCTACTGGCAACATTATACAGTCCTGGATTATTTCCATCACCGGTACTTTTGATGTAGCCTTCAAACCCCTCAGCAGCATTGGTATCTATAGTTATGGTGGTTATAGTAGGACTGGTCACAGCAGTTGTAGATAATGTACCAAAATTGATGGTACCATTGGCGACGGAAAAGGTAATAGTCGGATTTTCCGTTACAAATAAAGGATCTAACTCAATTGGTATTTCCTCAGGATTCATAATCGGAATTATGGTGAAGCCGGCAACACCTGGTCCAACGCCATGCTGTTCAAAAGCCGCCAGAATATTTTTCAGATGTGGAGTCCCATTTAGTAAATTTTCGTCGTCATCATCTTCAATGATTAATTGATACATGAAGTTTTCAAAGGTCGTGCGCCCGGCATACAGGGCATTATAGACAAGTTTATCCGCTGCCTGTTGACCAATTTTTTTTCTTAAATCCCATAGACTTCCAGAAAATATCTGAGAATCCTCATGGGTTTTATTTTGCCAATCAGTTATCAATAAATTATTTCTCAACTCACGCGGATTAGGCAGGAAATTTTCGCCAAATATAGGATCATCACTCAGTGAGGCAGCGAAATAATCAGCCAGGCCCTCACTCATGGCTGCAGATTGGGAGTTTTCTATATTGGGCAGGGGGTGTAGCTGGCTAATTAAGTAATGCACGTATTCATGAAACACAATATCTTTGGAAAAGGCGTGATTAGGCATTCCACATCCTTCGCCACGCCCCAGCTTCAGGGCTTGTTCTGTGGGGTTGTAGTAAGAGGTACAGCCGGCCAATATATTGTCCACATCCCTGGAATTAACATGCGCGGTGAGTTTTGGCCCATCAAAATCCATATTAGTACGGAAATAACTGCTAATCACAGCCAATAAATAATAGACTGTCCTGGCTGACTGACCGATTTCGCTACCCACATCGAGCGTGATGGGATTGTCAACAGTCTTCACCACCTCCCATTTTTGCGTCTGGGGAGGAGCGGCTGCCACATCATCATCCAGTATTCGGAAATAAATATTATCCATGTTTAGGCGTAAATCCTGCATATTAACGGCAGCCGCTGGCGGTAAAACAGTTATACCAGCCACATCAGTAAAATAATCTATATTTTGATATATAGCATTCAGATAAGGAAAATCCACAGTCTCCAAAATGCCGGCAGTGATATTGAACACTTTACCCGTTACATGAATAATTGTGTCTTCGACTACCGGTTCTACCGGGGCGTCCTGCGGCGGTGTATCCTGGAAGAATAGCTCATTATAGATTAGTAAAATTTCTCCAGAATTGGCATCCATTAGAATGGTCCACACACTTTGTGGGGCCGTAATTTTAACTTTTACCTTATAGACTAGTGGAAAGTCATAAAAATCAAATGGGTTTTTTTTCCCTGTTTTAATCACAGGGAAAATTACAGGGTCCACAGATATAAGATCTGGATTTTTGGCTACTAGGTCTGGGATTTTATACAAAGCCGTCCAGACCTGATCAGTAGTCATATCCACTTGAGGGCGCCCAATACTAGAGATCTTTTTCAGCGAAGAATGAATGGCTAGTAATTTACCAGTATCACTAATCACTAGACTGACCTTGCTATCATGAACAGGTATACCCTGATAGGACTGAGTAAAATCTACATACCATTTGTGATTGTTAAATAAAGTTTTACTTTGTTGCAGATCCGAGAGTGATACAGCCCGCTTGAGGCCGATTTTATCCAGATGGCTATTCAGCAAATTCAGGCTGAGGTTATATATATCGCTGATAGGGAGTCGTTCATTTTTCACGCTCTCATCCACGGTCACGGGTACATCACCACTCATAAACCATTTCACCTCTTGGCTGTCGACATTTTTGATAGTACGAGTGATTTCACTAGCATCATCTTTCGAAACAATCCACGGATCAATAGCT
The DNA here is from genome assembly GCA_964528305.1 of uncultured Candidatus Peribacteria bacterium. Taxonomy (GTDB): domain Bacteria; phylum Patescibacteriota; class Gracilibacteria; order UBA1369; family UBA1369; genus CAZGSD01. The sequence continues at coordinate 35,856 of CAZGSD010000008.1, forward strand.
AGATTTTCTGGCGTAGTAGTATTAATAATAGGTTCTGGTAGCGAAACCTGCTCCAAAGCATCATCCATTTTTGCTGCTTCTGGCAACAGTTTCACTTCCGGGAGGACTTCATTACTGGACGGTAGTGTTGTATCAGATGAGGGGGGCTCCTGCTCCAAAACAGTATTTTCAACAATTTCCTCTGTCACGGGCACGTCACTTGTGGACTGACCGTTTGGGGCTGATGGAATGATAGCCTCGGTAAAGGTGATATCCAGAAGCTCCAACTCTTGCTCTTGTGCCGAAGCATCCACCTGGGGCTCGCTGACAATACCAGAATCTGGCCTGGGTGGTGTAGGGGGAATAGTGATGGTATCCCCACTAAGATCATTCAGGCCAGCCTCTGTAAAAATCACATCAGGGGGCGGCGGAAGTACTGTGATGGTAGGGGTAGGAGGTGTTTCCACTACGGGCGTCGGGGGAGGGGTCCCAGCAGAAATCGGCGGAGAAGCTTCCTGGGTAGTAATAACAGCAGGCGTATCCACAAATGGTGTAGGTTCAGCGACTGTTACTATGGGGGCTGCCGCAGACTCATCTTGGGCCAGCACGGGCCAAGCAAAAGTGGTGAAGGATAATGAGCCCAGCACAAGGAGACTAAGACGGGTTTTAGTGGTTTTTGCCAGCAGATTTCTTGGCATTATATTGTTTTAAAATCTGTTTGGTCAGCCATTTATTGTAGAATTTAAAGAAGAGGGCAGTTAAACCTCCAGCGGTTAGCAATAGTATTATTAGCTGTAATGGTAGACCCACAAAATAAGCTTTGGAGAAATGATGTATGCCAGTTTGATCAATGACGTCCAATTCAGCAGTATAAAAGCCCAGCAAAAAATCTTTTTTGAGCTGGCCATAAACTGCACGTTCAGATCCAGGGAAGACACGTTTTTTCTCTATGGAGAATTGCTCCACCGTACTACCGAAGATGTTTTTCACCGTGATATTCCCCTCAGGTACATAGTGGGTGTCCGAATTATTTTGAAATTTAAAACTGAAGTCCACGGGCCCATTTTTAAATAAAGACCCATCTGCAAACCACAATTTAGGCGTGAAAGTTTTAGTTTTTGTATCAAACACACCGGCTTTCAATGGACTGGAAACAGCACCTTCTCGGGATGATTCACCAGATATGGACACCAAAACCATCACACCAATTTGCCCCCCTATACCTACTCCAGCACCACCTGATACTGCGGCAGTGGATTTCCCAAAGAATATCATCCCATAATGTCCGCCCCGTGCGGCGTCTTTTGGAGCTGTAACAGTGAACTGCACTTCTTTACTTTGCTTGGCTGGGACCGTGACGTTTTGGTCAACCTTGATCCAATTTTTAAGTGAAAATTTCTGTAAATCGGGGTCGCTTAATTCATCAGCCGTCATAAATTTCAATTGATCACTATCATCATAATAAAAATCCTTGACATCAGTGCTTAACAACAAGTTACCACCACCAGCGGTGCTGGTAACTTGTATTTTTTCCGTCACGCTTTCCCCGGGATTGAGGCGTATTTCCAGTATAGGTGGCGACACACTAATAGTCAGTCCATCCTGGGCCATAACAGCTTGTAGGGGTAGGAAAACGCCAAACACAGACGCAACCAATGCCGTCACAACAGTATAATTCAAAAACTTGCGCATAATTTTTACAATGTATGAAAATATCTACCCAAGTATGGTATTACACAGCGGATGAAACCACAAATTAGCCGCAACATTGTGAGTCAGAACGTGTTGACAGTTTTTGTTTTATGGGAAAGCTTGTAAGAACTTTCACGTTTAAAGAGGATAGACACGTGAATTTACAGCCATACCATTATAAATTCACTATTTATTGACAAATACGCGTGAAGAATATACAATAAAAGCATGAAAACATCAAAACAGCTCAAAAATAGACTGGAGGCCCTGCGCCGCCAATTCGAGACTTTACGTCTGGGTAAGCAATCTCTGCTTACGCTTATTGACGAAGCAGAAATACCCGAAAGTGTTTATAATTCCAATGCCATTGAGAATTCTACTCTTTCCCTGCGCGAAACGGAAAAAATCCTGATGGAGATGGAAGTGTCCAAAGGCATCAGTACACGGGAGCTTTTTGAAGCTAGAAATCTGGCTAGAGTTTATGATTATATTCGCTCCAAATCCCTACAATTCGATTTGACCCGCGATCTAGTGCTACTCATTCATCAAATGCTGATTGGCGGCATTGATGACCCTATCGCTGGGCGTTTTCGTCAGGCGGGGGAGTATGTCAAAGTGGGTACGCATATAGCTCCTGCCCCCGAGCAAATTGAGCAGCGTATCAAAGAAATTTTCGCTGAATACAATAGTAATTATACTGATTATTTCACTGATAAAATCGCCAAATTCCATTTGGATTTCGAGATCTTGCACCCCTTTAATGATGGTAATGGGCGCATGGGGCGGGCCATCATCAACTATCAGCTTCAGCGACTGGGCTTCCCCGTAATCATCATTCGCGACAAGGAGAAAAAAGATTATTATAAATCCTTTGGCACTTACGCCGCCAAACAGAATTTTTCCGGCATGGCCAAAATCATCAATCTCACTCTGATCGAATCACTGCATAAACGCATAGCCTATTTGCAGGGAGAAAATATTATCAAACTCTCCAATTATGTTAAGAGGCATGCTTTGTCAGCCCCAGCTGTGCTCAACGCCGCCAAACGCCAAAGCATCCCCGCCTTCCGCGAAAAAGGCGTCTGGAAAATCAGCGAAGCCTATCAATACTCTCCCCCCACCCTTCCCTAAATTCTGTGCTACTTTGCAATGCGCTAAAGGAAATAAGCAGATGTACCTGCCAGGCATCTGCGAAGGTGGGCTGGCCTGGTCCGCTTTAGCGGCAGCCCACCGTAGCAATAGCGAAGCCGCCGCTGGGGCGGCTGAGCGTGCCTGGCAGGTACATCTGCTTATTTCCTTTTGACCGCTTTTTCCAAATCTAGCAATAGTTATTATTTCTTCCCGCTTGATTATCCAAAGCGATCATTTAATATACAAAAGCACTTCCCCATCAGGGAAAACACCTAGACATTTTAACTAGTCAAAACTATGGCCGAGACCTTGTATAGCATCCAGGAAGCAGCTGAAATAGCCAACAAATCAGTGCAAACCATTCGTAGGGCGCTCAAGGCCAAAAAGTTAACTGGTAAGAAGCAAAAAACGCCCCAAGGATTTAATTACCTGATTGGTGAGGACGCTCTTTTTGCTCTCTATAATATAGACAGAACTCACGGTAAGGTGTCCGCTCCGGCTCTGGCCGCCGCCGAGCAGACTTCGCTGGTGACCGAATATGCCTCCCGTGAAGAGTTGCAGGAACAGAAAAAGGTTTTGGATAAGTTAGTGGATGAAAATCGCAAGGACAAGGATACTTTTATGAGATTCGTCAAAGTGTTCCAGGAGAGATTCACTTCACTAGAGAGTCAGGTTAAGCTTTTGGAGGAACCAGGTAAAAAGAAAAAATGGTATCAATTTTGGAAAAAGTCCTGATTATTAATATCCAAAAATTCCTCTGCGTCACTTCATATCATTTATAGCAAAAAGGCCGCTGCTGAAAGTTCTACTAATGCTTTCCACCGGTCTTTTTCTTGTACTGCTGTTCGGCTACCTCTATTTGGCCTGGTTGCTGCCGCTGCCAGACATTCTCCAGCTCCAGCCAACCGGTATTTCCAGTAAAATTACTGATCGGCATGGGCAATTGCTCTATGAAATAGTCAATCCAGAAGCCGGTCGCAAGACCTGGCTCAAACTGAACGAGATGCCACCACTTTTTGTGCAGGCAGTTCTGGCGGCTGAAGACAAAAATTTTTATCAACATCGCGGAGTGGACTTTGGGGCCGTCAGTCGGGCGCTTTTTTACAATGCCCGTCAGCAGGACATCACTAGTGGAGCTAGTACCATTACCCAGCAGTTGGTTAGAAACCTGCTCGGTACCAGCCGCGAGCGCACGCTCGCGGCTAAAGTCATCGAGGCGGCCTACGCTATACGCATCAGCCATGCTTATAGTCGTGAACAGATACTTGAGCAGTATTTGAACACAGTGTATTTCGGACATCTGTCTTATGGTGCCGGTCAAGCCTCTCGTAATTTTTTTAACAAAAATCTATTCAATCTCGATCTGGCGGAACTCTCACTACTAGCGGGCCTGCCCCAGGCTCCCAGTTCTTACAATCCCCTGGTTAATCTCCCCGCCGCCAAAAAACGCCAGCGCTACATACTAAACAGAATGGTGGCGGCGGGGCTTGTCTCGACCACGGAGGCTGATCAAGCGGCGCAGGAAAAATTAAATTTTACTAGTGGCAAAACTGCTATCATGGCGCCGCACTTCGTTCATCAGGTGATGGCCGAGGTGGAGCGTAATTATGGTGAAAAACTTCTTTATAGCGGAGTTACTGTCCAAACGACTTTGGATTTGAACTTGGAGCAACAGGCCGAGCGTATTGTGGATTATCAGTTGAAGCGCCTGCAGGACAAAAACGTTACCAACGCGGCCCTGCTTTCTGTTGATGCCGCCACTGGGCAGATCCTGGCCTGGCTGGGCAGCCGTGATTATTTTGATAACAATATTTCCGGCCAGGTTGATTTGATCACTTCACTTCGCCAGCCTGGCTCCGCCCTCAAGCCATTTCTTTATTTATTAGCCCTAAAGCAGGGGAGTACTTTGGCGACACTTTTGGAGGATTTACCTTTGCAGGTCTCCACACCCGGTGGAGTTTATGCGCCCCTCAATTATGATTTGGATTTTCACGGGCCGGTACGTCTGCGCGAAGCGTTGGCTAATTCCTTTAATATCCCGGCAGTCCGCACTCAGGAAAAACTCGGCACGGCTGATTTTCTCAATTTCCTGCGGCAACTGGGTCTAAACACTCTCGATCAGCCGGCTGATTATTATGGCCTGGCCCTCACATTGGGGGGAGGGGAGATTCGCCTGCTCGATTTAGCTAATGCTTATTTTACCTTGGCCAATTATGGTCGACAAAAATCATTCAGTAGTATTTTGGCTATCTCTGACTCCAGTGGCCAAAAGATTTATCAATGGAATCAGCCAGTCAGTCGGAATATTTTGGGTTTACATGGTGAAGCCCTTAGTTATTTGATTATTAGTGCTCTCAGTGATGCCGAGGC
>CAZGSD010000009.1:0-5793 GCA_964528305.1 uncultured Candidatus Peribacteria bacterium
TGGGCCTTTGGCAAATAATATGCTAAAAATGGGCTAACAGATAGGTTGATGATTTATGAGGAGGAAGAATAACAATTTGAGTGTGGTCGCTGTGACTGGCTGGCCGGCGGGTCGCGATAAGTTGGAATTGAGTGATCCTGGTACTGTCAGGGTTGCGCAGGTGATGGTGGCTGGGGATGGGCAGCCGGCCAGCCAGCCACGGCGATGGGAGGTGGCTTTACTGTCGCCGCAAGCCCGACTGGAAATGTTGCTGATTTGGGTGGGGCGGGGTGAAGAGTATTTGAATATGCAGCTGCAGATTAAACATCTGGCCAGACAAACAGCTGCTCAGGTTTGGGTGAAAGCGGTACTGCTGGATCAGAGCAGCCTGGATTTTTTTGGTAATTTACAGGTACCGGCGCAGGCTCAGGATACTGACACTTATTTCCGCTGCGACACGCTGTTACTTTCTACATTGGCCCATGCCAAAACCATACCTTCACTGGAAATTGTAGCCAATGAAGTGAAAGCTGGGCATGCCGCCACCGTGGGCCGACCGGATGAAGAGATTTTGTTTTATTTACAATGTCGCGGGCTGGATGAAAGCTCCGCTTATCGAATGATGGTGGAAGCTTTTTTGTATGATGGGCAAAAAGTGTTTACTGATTTGGCCCTGTCGGACAGAGAGAATATGATGAAGGAAATACTTTCTTCTTTACCTTTACTGAAATGAAAAAAACAAAATGGACCGTAGCTAAAATTGGTGATTTGCAGGAGGGACAAAAAAAACGGGTGATGGCCGGCGAACAGGCTATCATGCTGGCGCTGGTGGAGGGACAGTATTTTGCCGTACAAGATAATTGTACGCATAATAAAGCTTCACTCAGCGCAGGTGAGCTGGAAAATTTTCGTATAGAATGTCCCTGGCATGGTGCGCAATTTGATATACGCACTGGTGAAGTAAAAGCCCTACCGGCGGCACGTCCCTTAAAAACTTTTCCAGTGGAAATTATTCAGAATGAAATAGTAGTGTTATTATCATGAGATTTGCCTAGACTTGGCTAGCGTGAAACTTTGACTGAAAGGTGTAAAGTTATTAAAGTTTTGGAAAATAAATTTGTACAAATATATGACAATGAATCCAACATTGGAAGGTTTGGCTGGGAAAGATGCGCTTAGAGGTGATGGAGCCAATCCTAGAAATAATCATTCTGATATCGTTGCACAGCCTGAAGGGGCTGTTTTTTTTTGTAACAGTAGGTTAGTTGTATCAGGAAGTGTTGATAACCACTGTCCACCTGGAAGAGTGCGCTTGGGCGAAACTGCGGGCGCAGATTTGATACAAAATACCCACTTGGCTGTAGCGGAGGTGTTGGAGAAAGACAGCTTCACTTTGGCTGAGGCGACTGAGTTGCTGCGGGGCCAGATTGATTTGGCTGGAATTGTGCGAGCCAGTGTTGAGGCACATCGAAGGATGGGATTACCAGAAGCCTTACAAAATAAATCTGTTCTGGAAAGCCCTCAAGCTTACGAAGCATATTTACTGCAACATATGCAGATTAGTAGAAGGGAATTAGCAAAAGTAAAGTGCTGGTTGGAACAAGGGCGCTCTATTGAAGGTATTATTGATCCGGGCTATTTGGATTTATGGGAATTGAGTCAGATGCTTGCTCGGAATTATGGTCTACCCATAGATTATTTGAAGCTCGAGAAAGTGATGCATATTGATGTTAACTCTTTGCTTGGCAGATATTTTGGCCCAGAGATGCCGGCAGATTTATTGATGAAGACGGCCTATGAATTGCATCAAAAAGACCGCAGGAGATTTCCACCACAAATGCCCCAGGCTCAGCCTGTGCTCAATTTTGTGTCACCACTGGATAAAACCAAGTTAACGGGTGATTTGGTTAAAGAGCAGATGAGGTTCTCCAATCCGGTAAGTTCTATGCTATACCTGGCCATGAAATGCGACAATGGAGCAGTGGAATTAAACAAGGACGCGGAGGCAAACTGGTCAGAACGGACTACGGAAGATCGTAGTATTTTTTTAAATTACTTGCTGAGATCATCTACACTCACCATAGCACGATTTAGAGAGGCTTTTCCCCATATTGTGAATAGCGCTGCCATGTCTGAATTTTTGCCTGGGCAGCTATTAGCCTGCCCTGACTGGGTTTTTGAGGGAGGTGGATATTTTGCTATATGCTGTCGGCATGGCATAATAGAGATCAGAGCGATGACAACTAACAAACTACCGACCCCGTACAATGATGATATCGATGATTAATAATACCAAGGCTAATTTCCCAATTTTCCAGAAACATCCGGAGCTGATTTTCCTGGACAATGCCTCCACTACGCAAAAACCGGCTACGGTGCTACAGGCCATGGAAGATTTTTATCTCCATACCAACGCCAATATACATCGTGGTGTATATGGACTGGCTGAACAGGCTGATCGTATTTATCTGCAGGCGAGGGAGACTGCGGCGCGATTTGTGGAGGCTAGAGCTGAGCAAATAGTTTTTGTGAAAAATGCCACGGAGGCTGCAAACTTGCTGGCTTTTGGAATTGGTGAGGCTATGGTGAAATCTGGAGATAATGTAGTAGTGACGGAGCTGGAGCATCATGCTAATTACTTGCCCTGGCAGGAAATGGCCAAACGGCGCGGGGCTGAACTGCGAGTGATTCGGGTCGAGAATGAGCAGGTGCAATTGCGGGAGGAGGATATTGAACAATTGATTGACTCAAAAACTAAAGTGATAGCGATAACCGGCATGTCCAACGTGCTCGGTGCGCGGCCGGACTTATCCAGATTTCATGATTTAGCCAAACAGGTGGGGGCAAAATTCGTGATGGACTGCGCCCAACTGGCCGCGCACCGTCCGGTAAAGATTTCCGATATGGGCTGTGATGCCGCTTTTTTTACAGGACATAAATTATTCGCTCCAATGGGAACCGGGTTTATGTATATATCCCCTGCTTTGGCTGCTGCCATACCGCCGCTTTTGACGGGTGGTGGTATGATCAAAGATTTACCTGATCTGTGGCTAGAATCACCAGCCAAATTTGAAGCTGGGACTCCCAATGTGGCCGGCTTGGCTGGTTTGACCGCGGCCTTGCAAATGCTGATGGATATGAATTGGCGAGAAATTGAAAATCAGGAAAGGGCGCTGGTTAAAAAATGTCGACAGATACTCTGTGAGTTTCCGGAAGTAAAATTGTTTGGCCCAACTGCAGAAAATGATTGGAGCAGCATCGTGGCCTTTGATGTGCGTGGCGTTCATTCGCATGATTTGGCGACTGTATTGGCGGAGGAAAATATTTGCATACGCGCGGGACATCACTGTGCCAAACCCTTGCTGGCCCGGCTGGGCGTGAACTCTCTGGCTAGAATCAGTTTTTCTATTTATAATCAGCCTACTGATCTGGATAACTTGTCCAGTGTGGTGGCCCGAGCAATAAAATTATTCAAATAAATCTGTATTGGGATGGATATGTATGGAGAAATTATTTTGGATCATTTTAAAAATCCCAGGAATTCTGGATTAATTGAGAATGCTGATATTTCTGGCGAAGATCTCAACCCACTCTGTGGGGATAAAGTTAATCTGACACTCAAAGTGGATGCCTCTGGAATTATTACTGACTTTGGTTTTCGAGGAGAAGGCTGCGCTATCAGTATAGCCTCTACTTCTATCTTGGGCGAACAATTGCTTGGTAAAAATTTACGGGAGATTGAGTCTTTGGATAGTGAAACAGTGCTAGAAGATTTAGGGATTCCAATCTCAGCCGGGCGAATCAAATGTGCTTTACTCGGATATAGCTGCTTAAAAAAATCCGTTACAGTTTATCGATCTTCACAAAAATAATATGCCCAGGAAGAAACCCGCCCAGAGTAAAATGCATCCAATAGAAAAAGCCCTGATGGGAGTGTATTTGGCTGGTGCAGAAAACAATTCTCAAAGTTGTGCTCCCCAAGGAATGAAAAAAGCCAATCCGGCTAAAACAAAAATCCCTGGGGTGCGTCAAGCAGACGGTTCCCCATGTTGTGGAGGGGGATGCTGTGTCGATAGTGCTGAGACTGCGCAGAAAACATGGAATAAAAAACAGTATCTCGATTTGCTCAATCAGGTCCTGGACCCTGAAACTTTTGTTGGCATTGTTGATATGGGTTTAATTTATGATATTGAGGAAAAAGATGGTTTGGTAAACGTGACCATGACTTTGACTTCCATGGGCTGCCCGGCTGGCGGACAAATTACTACTGAAATTGATTCTATGCTGCGTCTGCAAAAACATGTTCATGATGTAAAAATTGATGTGGTGTGGGACCCCCCATGGAATTTAGATATGATGAATCCGGAGGTAAGAGTTATGCTTTTTGGGCGGTAATCTAGTCAAATCTCCTCGGAAGATGTAAAATCTGGACGCGATGAATTACTTGGATAATTAAAAATAAAAATGGGAATAAATCAGGCGGCTCATACTGATCAGCGGGTAGCAATTTTTATCGATACACAAAATCTCTATCATTCGGCTAAGTCCAATTTTCGGGCTAATGTGAATTATGAAGAATTAATACGTGTGGCCGTGAATGGGCGAAAACTGGTACGAGCCTTTGCCTATGTGATTCGTTCAGAAGAAAATACTGAGGGGAAATTTTTTGAAGCTCTGGAAGATATTGGCATAGAGACTAGAGTCAAAGATTTGCAAATATTTCATACTGGTGCGAAGAAAGCTGACTGGGACGTGGGTATAGCTGTGGATATGATTCGACTGACAGAGAAAGTTGATACAGTAGTGCTGGCCTCCGGAGATGGAGATTTTTTGGAAGTAGTGCGCTATTGCCAATCACGCGGTGTGCGCGTGGAAATTATGGCTTTTGAAAAAACTACCAATGCAAAAATTTTGGAAGAGGTAGATCATTTTACTGATTTGGGCGATCAAAATGCTGATTATTTGATTGGCAACAAAAGACGCAGAAGTGCTCCCACTCGCAGAGTTTTGTCTCCAGCTACACGAGGGGTAAGTGGATATATACCTGCCACTAATCATACAGATGTATATGGATCTGCTGGAGCGACGCGCGGCATGACAGGCGAAATTGGAGGACATGATGATAGTTATGGCACCAGTACTCTTTCTCAACAAAATAGGCTGGCTACCAATGCCGCGCGCCCAGTAAGCCCTGGTATTTATGGTCGGAAAACGCGGAGATCCAGTAACGCTAGTGGTGGCCGGCGCGTAAAACCAGTGATTGGACTACCCGGTGGCGGCCCTGTGTCTGGCATTTTTGGCTCAGCTGGATCTGGCCCCGTCCAACCAACCTCTTCGCCAAAACCCAGGATTAACAATGCTTTTGGTAATGACGAACCACCGATCAGAAGAGTTTTTTAAAGTGTGGGCAATTGATTTATCTGTCCTGCCCAGCTAAATTTAAATATCAATAAAATATTAATCTAATACATATATGTTTATACAAGTTGGTCGACCGGCCCCTGAATTTACTGTCGAGACGGTGTTCCAAGATAAGGTTTCTAAAGTCTCATCTGCGGACTTCCGTGGTAAATGGCTTGTACTGTTTTTTTATCCACTGGATTTCACTTTTGTTTGTCCTACTGAAATAGTGGAAATGAGCCAGAAAATGCCAGAATTTGAAAAACTTAATGCGGTGGTACTGGGGGGCAGCACGGATTCTACTTATTCCCATCGCGCCTGGATGAAAGAATTGGGCGAGCTGAATTACCCCCTCTTCTCAGACATGAATCGTGAAATGAGCCGTGATTTCGGCGTATTGATAGAAGAAAAGGG
>CAZGSD010000009.1:5893-8482 GCA_964528305.1 uncultured Candidatus Peribacteria bacterium
CAGACATGAATCGTGAAATGAGCCGTGATTTCGGCGTATTGATAGAAGAAAAGGGCCACACTCTACGTGGAACTTTTATCATAGATCCAGAGGGCTTGCTGCGCTATCATTTGGTGCATGATTTGACCGTGGGTCGCAGTGCGGATGAAACTTTGAGAGTTTTGTCCAGCTTGCAGACAGGCGAACTGTGTCCGGCAAACTGGAAGCCTGGAAATAAAACCCTCGGCAAAGGATAATGACATTATTTACAACCTCTTTATGGAAACATTTGATTTCTTGGTAATAGGAGCTGGATGCGCTGGCGCCAGCGGGGCTATGTATGGATCCAGATTGAATCTCAAAACAGTTATGGTGGCTGAACAGCCAGGAGGATTGATCACTACTACACATCTGGTAGAGAATTGGCCTGGTATCAAAAAAATCAGTGGGCCGGATCTGGCATTTTCCCTGATTGATCATGCCAATGCTTTTGGCGTGGAATTGAAAAATGAAAAAGTGGCAGGTGTAGAACAATGTGTTTTGACTGAAGCCGACAAGGCGGCGGGGAAAAAGGCCGGATTTTTGGTTAAAACTGGCAGTAATCAATATTTAGCCAAGACTGTGTTATTTGCCACCGGCAGTCATCACAAACATCTGGGCTGTCCTGGAGAAAAAGAATTAGAAAACAAAGGAGTGTCATATTGCGCGCTTTGCGATGGTGCTTTTTATAAAGATAAAATTGTTTGCGTGGTGGGCAGTGGAGATAGCGCGGCAAAAGAAGCCATGCTGCTTTCAGAATTTGCCAAAAAAGTTTATGTAATTTCACGGACTAGTTTGCATCCAGAGCCAGTGAATTTAGACAGAGTAAAAGCCAATGCCAAAATCGAATTGTTAAGTCAGGCTGAAGTCGCTGAAATAATTGGGCAGGACAAAGTAGAGAAAATACGATTAAAAGATGGTCGAGAAATGGAAATGGATGGAGTGTTTATAGCTATTGGTTTAATCCCCCACTCTGAGGAAGCTGAAAAGCTCGGAGTGAAATTAAATGACAAACGTGAAATTGAAATAAATAGAAAAAGTGAAACTAATATTCCTGGTGTGTTCGGTGCCGGTGATGTTTGTGATACTTATTTCAAACAAGCAATTACCGGTGCGGCAGAAGCAGTGACGGCCAGTTTTTGGGCTTATGAGTATTTAAATAAAAATGAAGTGGTGCTGGGGTAGTGGTTTTTATTTATAGATAAGAAAAGAAGGGAAATTCTTTTTTAGGAATTTCCCTTCTTTAACTATGGAATCAAAATTGATTCTCTCCTTATGGGTTTTGTGACTCAAACATGCTCTTCACATATACTCCCATATTATCGCTTGGTGTTCCGGCATAGTCTTTGACTAAGACATTGACGCATTCGCTACTCCATACATTCCAAGTCCAGCCAAGGTAAGAGATTTTCTTGCTGTTGGCCCATGGCAAAAGTTTTGGCAGATAAGTGACCGCGCTACAAACCTTGTCGCCAAACTCACTAGTTACAACTGGCACTTGTGCGGCTACTGGAGCAACTTGAGAATCCCAACATGTAGCATTGTTACAAACTGTTCCTGAATAAGAATGCCAACCGGCAGCTATATTGTTCAATGGATCAGCTGGTTTGTGTGAAAGCCATCCAGTCAAATCATTAGCCCAATCCAGACCGTTGGCCATGATAACATTAGTTGCTCCTGTTGAACGAACAGCGTTGACCAAAGTTTGAATACCAGCACTATTCCATTCCATATTGCCAGTAGCAGCACTATTATCAGTATAGTATTTAGAGAAAGTACAACCGTTTAACCAACAATCCCATGGATCCTGATTAGCGTTTTTGAAGTAATTCAATTTTTTCCATTGTTTAGTGGTTGGATCCTGTGTCCAATACCATAATACTGGTTCGTTGAAGAGTTCGAATACCACACCCTGATCATCTTTAAAGGTTGCAGCAACTGACTTCCAGAAATCAATAGAATGATCGGCATCAGCCATTGGTTGTTGACTTAGAGCTTTGATATTTCCAGGGGCGGTCCAATGTAAATCAAGAATTACATAGAGACCAGCTTCATGCAGAGTTTTCACATAAGCTTTGACAGCATTCTGATAATTAGCTCCACTATAAGCTGCTTTTACACCATTGATACCCAACCAGCAGTCTTCATTTAGTGGAAGTCTGACGGTATTGGCATGCCATGATTTAATAGCTTTGGCACCGGCCAGAGAAGTGTCTCCTTCAAAAATTCCCCAACCCTGAGCACAGGCGTATTCACCACCAGAGCGGTTTGCACCAAGCAATCTGACAGCACTTCCTTTTTCATTAACCAGGCTGTTGCCTACTACTTTTAGAGCCAATGGTTTTGGTAGAGCGGCGGCAGCGGCGGCTTCGGCTTCCAATCTAGCTTTTTCAGCAGCGGCGGCGGCAGCGGCTTCGGCCTCTAGTTTGGCTTTTGCAGCAGCAGCAGCTTCTGCTTCCAGTCTGGCTTTCTCAGCGGCAGCAGCTTCGGCTTCCAGTTTCGCTTTTGCGGCAGCGGCGGCTTCAGCTTCTAGTCTGGCTTTTTCAGCGGCAGCGGCTTCAGCCTCTAGTC
>CAZGSD010000009.1:8582-37109 GCA_964528305.1 uncultured Candidatus Peribacteria bacterium
GCGGCTTCAGCTTCTAGTCTGGCTTTTTCAGCGGCAGCGGCTTCAGCCTCTAGTCTGGCTTTTTCAGCGGCAGCGGCTTCGGCCTCTAGTCTGGCTTTTTCAGCGGCAGCGGCTTCGGCTTCCAGTCTTGCTTGTTCAGCAGCGGCAGCTTCTGCCTCTAATCTGGCTTTTTCAGCGGCAGCAGCGGCAGCCTCAGCTTCTAGTTTGGCTTTTTCTATAGCGGCGGCAGCTTCAGCATCTAATCTGGCTTTTTCAGCGGCAGCGGCTTCTGCTTCTAGTTTGGCTTTTGCAGCAGCGGCGGCTTCAGCTTCTAGTCTAGCCTTTTCAGCAGCAGCGGCGGCGGCTCTTGCTTCACGCCTAGCCTTGTGAACAGCTTCTGCTTTAGCTTTCGCTTTTTTTATGACTTCCTCCAGTCTTGGATTCTGTTCATTTAATAAATTTTTAATGGATCCTTTAAATAAGGAGGCAACTCCATCAGAGCCCCCAGCAAATGAGAGCGCTATGGATCCAGCAGCTATAAGAGCTACTAGTCCTCCGGCTAGATACAGGGCCTTTTTCTTTGATTTCATTTTTATTTTGGTTAAAATCAAATCATTTTATCATGCTTTTTACAGATATGTCAAATCCTGCCATGGAAGTCGAAACCACTAGTGAAACAGATCTGCACTGTCAGTTAATTCCTCTTAGGGATAAGATTTGCCCCTTACTACTTAATATTCTGCAAAAATCTGGTCAATAAACGCACTCCAAAACCTGTACCTCCAGAAAAATCGATGTCTTTGGGCTTTTTGGGCATAGCGGGACCAGCTATATCTAGATGTATCCAATCTGTATTTTCTACAAAATACTCTAAGAAAGCCGCAGCCGTGCAGGCCCCACCGAGACCGGACCCATCGACATTATTGAGATCGGCGAATTTTCCTTTCATGCCTTTGCGATGATTTTCATGTATGGGTAATTCCCACACCTCTTCATCTGTTTCTAGTGCGGCATTTTTCATACGCTCTTTCATTTTGTCATTATTACCGAAAAGTCCAGCCATCTGATCACCCAGGGCGACCATGCAGGCTCCCGTGAGTGTGGCTATATCTATCACAGCAGATGGCTTGTAAGTTTTAATGGCATAAGAAATAGCATCGCAAAGTATCAAACGCCCTTCGGCGTCGGTATTGCCAATTTCTATGGTTTTGCCGGAATAAGAAGTGATTATATCGCTGGGTTTCTGGGCGTGAGCGTCTACGGCATTGTCAGTGAGTGGCAGCACTCCAATAACGTTTTGTTTGATCTCCAGATCTTTTAGCAGCATAAATACCCCAAGAACAGCGGCCGCCCCGGACATGTCCATATGCATTTCAGTGATGCCCTGACTGGGTTTGATATTTACGCCACCGGTATCAAAAGTAACGCCTTTGCCAACTAATACTATGGGCTCCTGTCTTTGCCCCAATGGTAAATACTCCATGACCACCAGCTTGGCACCTATTTTGGATCCATTATTAACCCCGAGTAGGGCTCCCATTTTCATTTTTTCTAATTGTGGACGATCAAAAACCTTGATCTTGAGTTTGTTTTTGGAGCAAATCTCTGTGGCTTTTGCGGCCAGCACCTCTGCGTCCATTAAATTGTGTGGTGAATTGATCAGATCACGCACCTGATTGACGGCTAGGCCTATTTTAAATCCTTCTTCCAAATCGTATTTCTGTACACGACTAATATCGCTACTGACCACATTGACTTTCTGTATAACCTTTTCCTCGACTTCTTTTTTCTCCTTCCCTGTTTTGCAAATAGCACTGGTGTAATTGGCCAAAGCTAGAGCCTCGCCAATTTCCTGGCTGAATTTTAGTAGATTTTTATCCAGTAAGATTGATAATTCCGTCAGGGCTTGTTCACGCAATTTTTTGATAGCTAGCGCCAAATGGCTACGAATTTTTTTGCCATTTAAATCGCTTGAGTCGCCCAGGCAGTAAAACATAATTTTACTTGGTTCCATGGGAGCGTCTGGAAAATGAATTAATTGTTCTCCCAACTTGTTTTTCAGATCTCCAGAATCCTGTCTGAGTTTTAGCCACGGCTGATATATTTCTGGAATATTCCCACCTCCAGGTGTGAATGGAATTAATGTTAAAGAGTCTTTTTCAGTGAGATTTTTTTTGAAAGTTAATTTCATGGGATATAGAATTATTTTTGTAGACACTCTTCGGCCCGGCGCAACATTGCGCGGGAATTTTCAAAAGTTATTTTATGTAAACAGGATTGATAATCCAGCCACAAATAGCCTTTGTGTTCATGTGAAATTTTGACTGTTGGATTTGTAGTCTGCCCTAGAAAAAATGTAACTGTTTTTTTGACCAGCCCTCCCTGTCTTTTGAAAAAATAAATCATGGAGTCTTGAAAGTCAGGATGGATTTGTGAATCGGTGATACCTGTTTCCTCAGCTAATTCACGAACTGCCGCCTGCCTCTCGGTTTCCTCGTTTTCTAAATGTCCCTTGGGGAAATCCCAATGTCCACTAGGGTAATGTAGTAACAGATAAACGCGTTGAGGTCCTTGTTCACGATATACTATTACGCCGGCGGAGAACTCTTCGAGCTGACTTTGGGGGAATGTTTGGTCTTTCATGCTGAATGAATAATCTGATTGGGAATATAATAGATTTTGGGTGGAATTTGCCAAGCATATATTGTTGATATACCGTGATAGTAATGTTTAAGAATGTTCTAAGAAAATAGTCACTATTTTATTTATGAAAAAGCTACGAGGAGACATGAAATGGGCTGAAATTGCTAGCAGCCAGTCAGAACAGGTGCTGAAAGATTTGATGGGTGAAGTAAAAATGTTGAACTCACAGAGTAGTTTGATGGAAATCGCTAAACAGTATGGGGTGCCACTACAAATACTGCTAAATAATCTGTCTAAAAAATTGAATATGTCCGTGCAGTGGCCGGAAGTGACAGGGCTGGGTGATGGTTATCGCAATGATTTTGGTAAATCTACCGGATTACGCCAGGGCCGCCCCCCAGGGATTGGTAAAGTGGTGGCCGTACATAGTGGTAAGGGTGGGGTGGGTAAGACTTTTTTGGCCATAGCTCTGGCTAGACAGATGCAGTATATGGGTAAAAAATGTGGCCTGTTGGATTTGGACTTAGACTGCCCCAATATACCACGGATTTTGGCTTTAAACAGCCGACATATCACAAGTGCGAACAAAAAAATTACCCCACTGAATTATGAGGGTATACAGGTGGTATCCATGGGGGCTATACAAGAAAACCCGGGCCAGGCAATAATGTGGCGGGGGCCCGTACTGACCCGGGCTATGGAACAGCTTTTTTACGATAGTGAATGGGATGATCTGGACTACCTGATAGTGGACTTTCCTCCTGGAACTAGCGATATTCCCCTGACTTTTTATAATATCACCAAGCCGGACGGTGTGTTTATCATTACAACTCCCCAGCCAACCGCTTTGGATGATGCCTCCAAGGCTATCAATATGTGTCGGCAGTTGAAAGTACCGGTCGCCGGCGTCATAGAAAACATGTGTGGGGAAGTTTTTGGCTACTCTGACCCGCTGAAAGTCGGCCAGCTCACCGGAGCAAAATGTATAGGGAAAATCGATTTGGATAAAAGGCTGGCAGGGGTGGATTTGAGAATGGATGACTACCCCCTGGATTTACAGGAAACTTTAAAAAATATGATTGATTTAGTTTAGGGGGCTATTGTAAACACTGATGAAAATCACCATTTTTTGGCAATTAGACCGGCTTGGGCGGCCTCCTGTTCAGCTTTTTGTTTGCTTGATCCGCTGCCTTTGGCTATTAATTCGTCACCTATGTAGAGGCCCATGGTAAAAACTTTGTCATGATCTGGCCCTGTTTCTGATAAAAACCGGTATTCTGGGGTGATGGTTAATAATTCCTGGGCAATTTCCTGAAAACGGGATTTGGCGTCTATATGCTGGCCGGCCTCAAGTATATTATCCAGGCGACCCAGTATATGACGGGCGGCAAACTGGTGAGCGGCATCATAGCCCTGATCTAGATAGATGGCGCCGAGGAGAGCTTCTAGAGTATTGGCTAGTAGATAAAGCTTTTCCCGCCCGCCAGAACGTTCCTCACCACGACTAAGATAAAGGTAAATACCTAAATTCAATTCCTGAGCAACAGCGGCCAAATGCCCCCCCTTGACCAGAGCAGACCGCCAATTAGTCATTTCTCCCTCTTCAGCCTGTGGGTAGGTACGATACAAATGTTCTGTAACAATCATTTCCAAAACGGCATCTCCTAAAAACTCCAACCGCTCATTGTGAGTGGATTTGTTTTTACGATGCTCATTGAGGTAAGACTTATGAACAAAAGCCAGGTCGAGTAATGTTAAATCCTGGAATGATAATTCCAGCTTGTCCAACAGAGCTCGATATCTTTCGGCTAGTATTGATGGAGGCATATTTATTTTTTATTGTCGCGTGGATATTTGTTCATAATGGTGCTGAGCACACCGTTGACGAATTTACTGCTATTGAGATCACCAAAAACCTTGGCTATTTCGATAGCTTCGTTGATGGCCACTACCTGGGGGACATCCTGCGAATAAATCACTTCATAAATACCCATGGACATAATAACTCGATCGGCCAGGGCAATACGTTCATAGGGCCATTCGGGGGCTTCCTTGGCAATTATTTTACGAATTTCTTTTTGATGAGATAAAATCCCATTCAAAAGCTCTCTGGCAAAAGTAAGGTCGGTCAGCTTATCTCCAAATTCACGGCAATTTGATTCTAGATCGGGAGCGACAGTCCCGTTGCGGAATTCATATGCGAAGAGTGTCTGCACCACTGCTATTCTGGCTAAATGCCTGTAGCTGGCCATAAAAGAATAAGTTTTTAAATATCTGTAGATTATAGCAAAAGACCTGCTTTTTGGACAGTCAAAATTAGGCTTTCACCTTTTTAGGTGCAACCTTTTTGACAGCTTTGACACGCAAATCTAAATTACCTTTCAATTCCAGGTTTTTCATTTTGGTGACAACTCCCATCAATTTTTTGCGGGTGTGTGACATAAAAGCGCTGTGCCGTGACTTGGAACGGCTCTTAGTCATTTTATACTTGGGTACCGGATGCTTAGCCATAACTTATGTGATATTAACTTTTATTGCTTGAATAGATCTTTTAATTGAGCCAATGGCTTGTGTGTCTGCATATCTTCCGTAGCGGCTAACTGCTCCTGGTAATTGCAATTTGGCAGATGCTGCTGATTATTTAGATTTACCTTGCAGGATTGGCACAGGCCCTGACAGCGATCAGAGCATACTGGAATCAACGGAAAATGCAAGATAATTTCCTGCCTAAAGGCTTCAGTAAGGTCAATGGTTAGATCTTTTAGATTGATCAGGAACATTTCCAGGGGATCAAAGTCGCGTACGGCACTACTACTCAAGAACAAACGGTCGAACTCCTCTACTGCAATAGGCAAAGAAAAGGCCCCAAGACAGCGAGAACATTGAAAAGAGGCTGAGGTGTGGAAATTATTTATTACCGCAGAAACTCCCTCTTTGAGGCGAATTAGCTTTAGATCACAGCTGATTGGCGACTGTAATTGTAATTCTGCGCTAAAAAGAGGCTGAGTGGAGACCACTTCAGTTATACTGGCGCCACCGCCGCCATTCCAAAGCTGGCCAATTGGTACTGTGGAAATATCTTTGATCATATAAATATTAGTCTCTGCCAAATGCTCCCATTAGGCGCAAGATGTACAGGAAAAGATTAAAAATGTCTAAATAGAGCTGCATGGCGGCCTGTATATACATGTCTTCTGGATAATGCTGCAAATTCTGCATGTCATACATAACATAGCCACTAAAGACCAGAACTCCAAAGCCGCTAAAAATCATTTCAAAAGTATTACCCCAAGGTAGAAAGAGGCCGACTAAGGAAACTACTATCATACCGATCAGGGACATAGTCAAAAATCCGCGCAGGCCCGCTAGATTGCGATGAGTGGTTGCACCATAAAGCGCACAAGCTCCAAACATCAAGGTGGTGGCCAGCAAGGCTTTGATCAAAAGATTTACTCCACCAGTAGACATAGTGAGATAGCCTAGGACGGGGACCAATGTGAAGCCGGTGACCAAGGCGAATAGGCTGAATAACAGATAGTTCAGAGGCTCTTTTTTGCTCCAGAGAGTAGAAGTGAGCACCAGCCCTAACTCTACTATGATCAAACCATAGGTCAGTGCTGGCATGGTGGCGAAATAACGCCCTAAATAATTTAGACCCAGATATGCCCCCAAGGCTGAAACACCAACGGCCAAGCCGAAAAAAGCCAGGACTTTGGATCTAAAACCGCCGCTACTAAGAGCGCTGACAGTGCTGGAGGAGGTAAAAGGATGTTGTCTATACATATATAGTGGAGAATATTGATGTGATGCCGTGATTTTAGCAATTTTTGTCATGTTAGACAATTTCAATTACAATGGGCGGGCAAAGTTACCTTTAAAATGCAAAAACATCTATTTTTAGATCTTGAGGGGCGGCGGGTGGCTGTCACCGTGGTGGGAGCGGGTAAGCCGATACTGATGCTGCATGGATGGGGTGGGAATCGGCAATCATGGGAGCCGCTTATCAATGAGCTGGGCCGACTGGATTTTTGGCGTGAGCATCTGGGTATAGCCCTGGATTTTCCTGGATTTGGCGAGAGTGAGGAGCCTGCGGAAGCTTGGGGGGCGCGGGAATATGCTAGGTTGGTGGATTTGGCTGTGCGGGAGCTATATAAGAAACTTAATTTAACTGGGGATTTTGATTTAATGGTGCATTCTTTTGGTGGACGGGTGGCTTTCAAAATGCTGACTAATGATTTTGAACATCAAAGCGTGGCACGAGTGGATAAACTGGTCTTGGTGGCAGCGGCTGGCATCAAACCGAAGCGGACTTTACGTTTACGCATAGCGGCGACTGCTGCCAGATTGGGTAAAAATTTTATGCAGCTCCCGGGCCTGCGCTGGGCGGCCCCATTGGCACAAAAACTGCTGTATAAAGTGCTGCGAACCCATGATTATGAAAAAAGTAGTGGCGTGATGCGCGAGACTTTTCTCAAAGTAATAGATGAAGACTTGCTGGACTGCCTCGGCCATGTCAAAAATCCAACTCTGATAGTTTGGGGCAAGCGAGATTCCTATGTCCCCTTTTCCGATGCCCTGCTGATGCATAAAAAAATTCTGGGAAGCAAACTGATAGCCATAGATAAAGGCCGCCATGGTATACATAAGACGCATGCTAGAATGATTGCTGCTGGAATAGTAGATTTTTTACATAATTATCTTTGATGAAAGAATTTATTTTTATTTTGGCGTTAATATTGATGGCCAATGAAATTCTTTATTATACGTATTTTTGGCAGTTGAAGGAGTATCGCTGGGATAGGATGAAGGATTTTTTGTCGACCAAGTCGGGGAGGAAGAAAATTTTCCCGGCTTTTGTTTTAATAAAATTAATACTCCTGCTCGCACCATTTGTGATGAATTTTGTCGTTGAAAATACCGACATAGATCAATATGCGATGTTGGGTGTGTTAACATTGTGGTATCTGCTAGCTGCTGGCTCCTGGCTTTTTGAATTTATTGATTTGATTAACAGGGTATTGCATAATAGGTTTTATCGACCAGATATAACGCCAAAAGCGATTTTAATTATGCTTTTAAGTGGATTTGTAACTGTGGGAGTGTCTATCCCTGCTTATATTATCCATAACTTGAACTGGATAATCGCTTTGATATACATAGTGGCTTTTCCACCATTGATCACCAGCTTCTGGATAGCTGCTCTGACGCCCTTTACCTGGTTTGGCAAGAAGATGATTTTAGGGAAAGCCGCTAGAAAAATTTCTCAGATGCGGGATTTAAAAATAATTGGCATCACTGGCAGCTATGGAAAAAGTTCGGTGAAGGAATTTTTGGCACATATTTTAAATGATAAATATAGTGTTTTGAAAACGCCGGGGAATACCAATACGGAAATTGGCGTAGCGAAGGTTATTTTGAAAAATTTAAAGGCTGAGCATGAAGTTTTTATATTAGAGGCTGGTGCTTATAAAATTGGCGAGATTAAAAAAATCGGACAGATGGCCACGCCTCAAATCGCTTTTATCACAGCCGTACGGGACAGTCATTTGGCACTTTTTGGCTCGTTGGAAAATATTAAAAAAGCAAAATTTGAATTGATTGAAAGTTTGCCGAAATCCGGGACGGCGATTTTAAATAATGATGATGAGGGGGCCAGGGATTTGGCCGGGAGAGCGAGAGGATTAAATTTAGGCAAAATTGTCCGTTATGGAGAAAAGGCTGAAACAATCAATTCGCCTGATGGGGAGTTGGTAAATTTGGCTGCGGAAGAAATAAGTGAGAGTTTGGAGGGAGTTAATTTTAAAGTCCAAGGTGTGGAATTTTTCGCGCCTGTTCCAGGACGGCATAATGTTTCCAATTTACTGGCGGCTATTGCGGCGGCTTTGGAAATAGGCATGCCTCTTACTGAAATTGCCGAGCGAGTAAAGACAGTTAAATTGCGCGAGCATACTTTGACGCCAATTAAAATCAATGAAAATCTGATAGTGTTGGATGATACTTATAATGCCAATCCAGATGGCGTGATTGCGGGACTGGAGTATTTGAAATTATATAGCGATTGGAAGAAAGTTTTGGTTTTTCCTGGAATGCTGGAATTGGGTGAAAAAAGTGAGGTTGAACATCACAGAGTGGCGAGAAAAATTGCCGCAATTTGTGATTTTGCTTATTTTACTTCCAGGGATTTTGAAAAACCTTTGACTACAGAATTGAAGAAAAATGATTTTGGAAAATATCGGTTTATAGTTGAGAATCAGGCTAGACTATTAGCTGATCTGAAATCTGACGCCGCTACGGAAAAAACCGTGATATTATTCAGTAGTCGTGGAGCCCAGGATTTGATTTCAAAACTATGATCATACATACAAGCCTATCTCCAAATAACACCTGGCGGGATAATCTCGTGGCCGCCCGCCTGCTGCTAACACCTTGGGCCTGGCGGCGGGGCCGAGCGGTGGAGAAATTGGAAAAAGAATTTAGGCATATAACCGGTAGTGACTGGGCGCGAGCGGTGGGGAGTGGGCGCGAGGCCCTGTATTTGATTTTGAAAAATCTGGATTTGAGTCCCGGTGATGAAATACTGGTACAGAGTTTCACCTGCATGGTGGTGATCAATGCTATTGTTTGGAATGGGCTGAGACCCGTATATTTGGATATAGATGAAAGTTATAATTTCACGTCGGAAGAATTATCCAAAAAATGTACTGCCAAAACCAAGGCAGTAATAGTCCAGCATACTTTTGGTATACCCGCGCAGATGGAAGATATACAAAAAGTTTGTCGGCAAAAAAATCTGCTACTGATAGAAGACTGCGCGCACGCACTGGGAGCAACAGAGTATGACAAACCTGTGGGTAGCTGGGGAGATGCCGCTTTTTATAGTCTGGGACGATCAAAAGTGATTTCCTGTGTGAATGGTGGAGTGATTATTACCAATAATAAAAACCTTAAGAGAAATTTAGAAACTGAGATGCGCTCGATGCCTATCACGTCCGCCCGTAAAATTCTGCAAAATTTATTGCATCCACTGATTTGTAGCCTGGCTAAATTTTTATATAGGATGCAATTGGGGAAATTTATTTTGTTATTAGCCCAAAAGCTTCAGCTAATTAATCTGGAAGTTACTGCCGCAGAGAAAAGATCCATACGCCCAGGAAGCTTCCCAGAAAAATTATCTAATGCCATGGCCTTGATGGCTTTGACACAATTGAAGCAGCTTAAAAAATTTAATCACCATAGGAGATCTGCTGCAAATTTTTATGAAAAACATTTAAAGGTTGGACAAAAAATTAATACTGAAAAATATCCAGGTGCTATTTTTTTACGCTATCCACTGAGAGTGAAAAATCCCTCCGCTGTAATATCTGCCGCTAAAAAAGCTGGTATAATATTGGGTGATTGGTACAGTACGCCGATCGCCCCGCCAGACATAGACACAAGTAAAACTGGCTATCAATCGGGTTCATGTCCACGGACGGAAATTGCTAATCTCCAAATGATAAATCTCCCTACACATCAGGGGCTCAAGTCCAAAGATTTTTATAAAATTGTTCAAATAGTAAATCAAAATGCTGCAGATTAAATTAACCAAATCCCCTGCTGACTATGCGTCCGGCCAGGAAACTTTACCTCCACAGAATGTTTCTTTTCTGCAATCCTATGCTTATGGACAAATGCAGGCTAGACTCGGGCATGAGCCGTTATATATAGTGATGACTGATGATAGCGAACGAGTTATTCACTCCTGTTTGGCAATATTATTCAAGGCAAAAAGAGGCAGGTATATTTTTCTGCCTTACTTAACTTTGCCTGCCAACCTGCTCCCACAGCTGATAAATTTTCTCAAGCAGGTGGCCAAAGAAAATCGGGTAGATTTTTTGCGCATCAGTCCGCTTGTTGATAATAGCGAATCAGATCGACAGGATTTTACTAAACTGGGGTTTCGTGACGCTCCAGTGCATATGATGCATCCTGAACTATTATGGCTGCTGGACCTATCAGCCGATGAGTCTGCTCTACTCTCTGGCATGCGCAAGAATACGCGTTATGCTATCAAACAGGCAGAAAAAATGTCGGTACAGATAGAATCTGGTGACACAGAAGAAATGCTGAATAAGTTTTATGAAATACATCTGGAAACTTCTAAGCGCCAACACTTCACTCCATATCCCTGGAGTTATTTACAAGCCGAGCGGAATGAGTTTGCGCCACCTGGAGAATTTAAAATTTTTCTGGCTAAACATGAAGAGAAATATATTTCAGCGGCGGTAATACTTTATCATGGTAATGAAGCGGTTTATCATCACGGAGCCTCACTTTCGGAGTATAATAAAATTCCGGGATCCTATTTGATACAATGGGAAGCAATCAGGGAAGCGAAGCGTCGTGGACTGGCCAGATATAATTTTTGGGGTGTGGTGGAAAATGCTCCTCGCCATCCCTGGGCTGGTTTGAGTTTTTTCAAACAGGGTTTTGGCGGACAGGGACGTCCTCTTTTGCATTGTCAGGATTTGCCGCTGACGCCTAAATATTGGATCAATTTTGTTGTGGAAACTGTGAGGCGAGTGAGGAGAGGATATTAATTTTAATTGCGCGGCTTAGGGGGATAATTTGTGGAGTCTCCCTTGACCCTGTCTTGCTATCAGACTAATATGATGCCGATCAAATTCTGCCCTATTGGAAGCGATATCGAGCGTGCCTGAATCATAAAAATTCTGCAACAGGGCGAGGGGTTAATAAAAAAACAAATAATGGCAATTTTCAAAAAAAGTAAAAAGGTGGCGGGCGGTAAATTATTTATAGCTCTGGACATCGGGACGGAAGTGGTAAAGGCGTTAATTTGCTCAGCGGAGGGCGATCGTGGGAGGGTTTTGGGCGTGGGGAAACAGCGCCAGCGACTTGGTGATATGTCCAGTGGAGCGGTCACGGATATTGGGGCTGTGATTAATAATTGCAATGAAGCCATACGCAAGGCCGAAAAAATGGCCGGTGTTTCTACTGATCAGCTGGTAATGGGCATAGCAGGAGAATTGGTGAAAGGTTCTACTACGACCATTTCCTATACGCGTCGCGAGCCGGATACCAAAATTGATTTGGCGGAACTTAAGAATATAGTGCACAAAGTGCAGTGGAAAGCCTTTGATGAAGTTCGCTCAGAGATGGCTTATGAAACTGGGTACAATGAAATCGATATCAAGCTGGTCAATGCTGCCATCGTGGATGTGAGAATTGATGGGTACAAAGTTTCCAATCCATTAGGATTCCAGGGGAAGGAAGTGACTATTAGTATTTTTAATGCTTTTGCCCCATTGGTGCATTATGGATCACTGCAAACTATAGCGGCCGAGCTGGACCTGGATTTACTGGCTATCACGGCCGGGCCCTATGCTATGGCCAGATGTCTAAGTCATGAAGATGGTGGGAATTTAAGCGCGATTTTTGTAGATATAGGGGGCGGGACTACCGATCTGGCTGTGGTGAATAATGGTAGCGTAGAGGGGACAAAAATGTTTACACTCGGTGGACGAACATTTACCAAAAGACTGGCACAGGCTTTATCGATTGGATTTGAAGATGCGGAGAAAATAAAATTAGCCTATTCCGGTGAAAAATTGGAAAAGCAATCTCAACGAATAGTGCGCGATGCCATGAAAAGTGATTGTGAAGTATGGATATCCGGCGTAGCACTGACTTTGGCGGAATTGGAAAAAATAGATATGTTGCCGGCTAAAATTTATTTGTGTGGAGGTGGCAGTTTATTACCTGAAATCAAAGAGGTTTTGGAGGATAGAGAATGGATTCAAAAACTCCCCTTCCCCAAAAAACCTAGCGTTTCTTTTTTGGAACCTAAAATGGTTACCAATATGATTGATGATACTCGCCAATTGAGAACACCTATTGATGTGCCGACATTGGCATTGGCTAATATTGGGCTGGAATATGTGGGTGAAGAACAAATTTTATCCAAGCTGCTCAAAAAAGTTGTGCGTTTAATGCAAATTTAATTATGGCCATACAAAAAAGAAAAATCAAAGATGCTGAAGTGAAAGAATCTGCTAAAAAGCCGGCACGGGCCAATAAAAAAATACTTTATCTGGAAATAGACGATGAAGTGACGATGCTATATGACAAGCTGGCCAGGATGAAATTCAAAAATATTTATCTGGTTGTGCCACAGAGAGCGGTCCTTTTTCAGAGTGCGATTAATTTAAAAATTCTCAAAAGAAAAGCTGAAGATTTGGGAAAAAAAATCTTTATAGTGACCAATGATGCCAGTGGATACAATTTGGCTAAACGTGTTGGACTGGAAGTGTTTGATAAATTGGAAGGACAGGGCCATCCGGCTTTGGTGGCGGGAAAACTTAAGCAAAGTGGTGAACAGGAAATTACGCCTTTGAAAGCTTCGGTAAATAGTTTGACTGATGATTCTCCCAGTCGTAGTGCTGAGAAAAAGTTGTCGATTTCCGAGCTGGTTAAGCGAGGCAGTAAGGGAGCGTTAAACATTTTCCCAAAAAATATTACTATTAGCAGCAAAGAAAAAGGTAAAAAGGGTGCCTCCAATAATGGCAAAAAGACGTTGGTGTTGAGTGCGCCAAATAAACGTGCCCTGTTTTCTTTGGTGGCAGTGAGCTTGGTTTTGCTGACAGGTATATCTTATATTGCTCTACCTGGAGCGACATTGGTCCTGACCCCAAAATCCAATGTTATTGAAGTACCCAAAAATATTATTTTGGCCGATGTGGATAGAAATAGAGCCGAGCTGGATGCTAGGCCACCCAATATGATACCAAGTTATAGAATTTCTACACAGATAGACAAGGTATTTACCTATCAGTCCACTGGTAAAAATGCGGAAGGTGGCAAAAACTCTGCCGGGAAGGTCCGCATAGAAAATACCAGTGCCAATGAATGGCCTCTGGTGCCGCGCACGCGCTTCCAAACTGCCGATGGATTGGTATATCGTATTGATAGGCAGGTAGTTGTGCCAGGTGGCAGTGTTGATAAGCCTGGCGTTTTGGAAATGAACGTGGTTGCTGATCCACTAGATGCTTTTGGTCAACCTATTGGTGAGAGAGGCAACTTGCAAAGTGAAGTGAAATTCTTTTTGCCAGCCCTATCTGCGGAAAATCAAAAGAAAATTTATGCCGTTAGCGTGGGGCCATTCAGCGGTGGCGTGACTAATATAGTGAAATATATCAGTAAAGAAGATGTTGATGCGGCCCGCGCCAAAATGGAAAGCGATTTGCGCGCCGCTGCAGAGGCAGAACTGCAGGCTCTAGTGACCAAACGTAATGAGAATCAAAACACCAGACTGGCTCTGCTAACTGGGAAAAATCTGATTGAATTTGGTACTGCCGATATAGTTATACCGCCGAATATTGATGGTCAAAAACTTGATTCATTTGATGTAAAAGGCTCGATGGTAGTCAGTGGGGTGGCTTATGACAAAGATGAGTTGCTGGGTATTTTGAAACGTGAGGTGCGACTGAAAAAAAATCCTGAGAAAACGCTGGCCAGTGTAGATGAGGACTCTCTGACTTATAAATTAATCGATTATGATCAGAACAATCAAAAAGTTACTATCACGGCCACTATTCAGGGTATAGAAGAATTTGAAGTTAGTCCTAAAAAAGAAAATGGCGAAAGGTTGATCAAAAAAATTAAAGAGAGCATAGTCGGCAAAGATATTGGCGATGCTCGTGATTTCATACAAAATCTGCCAGAAATAGAAAAAGTGGAAATACAGACTTGGCCGGCCTGGGCGCCTACTCTGCCGTCGGTGCCGGATAATATTAAAGTGGAAATCAAGCGATAGCTGCTTCTTTTCTGTTGTTGCCCCTCCTTAATTCCCAAAATCCCCCAAGTTAGCGACTTGACAGTGTTTAGTTTTTATGTTATGAATTAGGCTTAATAATTTACCAAGTAATTATTATATGCCTATCAACGAATTCAAAGGCTATGACAAGCCACAATTCGATAATAGAGTAAAAAATGTGCTGCAAATTGAGAATATTTGTCAGTTTTTGCTGCGTGGGACGGCTGTAATGGCTATCAGCGTGCTGATAGGACTGCTTTTTACTGTAGCTGCTAGGGCAGTTTCCATACCTGATATGTTTATGGTGCCTGTAGTTGGTTTGACCAGTAATGGAGCGGCCCTTCGCCAACCGCAAACTGGAGCTGGCTATGAGA
Source organism: uncultured Candidatus Peribacteria bacterium (assembly GCA_964528305.1). GTDB lineage: Bacteria > Patescibacteriota > Gracilibacteria > UBA1369 > UBA1369 > CAZGSD01. The sequence goes on from CAZGSD010000009.1 coordinate 23,391, forward strand.
CTAGACTGCCTGTTTCGAATACCCCCAGAACGGGCGCGAATGGGGCTACTGTGGCTCTGCCAGGAGGTGGGGTTTATACCACGCCACGCTATAATTCTTTTGCGACTGGAAGCTCAAAAACTGCTATTCCCCTGCCACAAAACACTATTTATAGCGTGGACAATGTAACCATACAGGTGAGAAATAATATTTCAGGAGCCTATGATCAGACAGCAGGTACTACTGCCACGGTTTTTAGCTTTAATGCCGACGTTTCCGGCTTAGATCCTGCTTCCCGCGGTAGATTAGAATATCGCTGGGATTTTGAAAATGATGGCCTTCTGGACACTTACTTTTCCACTATCCGCAGTGTTTCCCATATATATAGTCGTCCGGGCGCGTATACGGTCAGATTGGAGGTATTGGATGGTAATGGGCAGATCACCCGTGGATTTATAAAAGTGAATGTGGCTCTCAATGATGCCCCAAAAGCTTATTTTCTGGCCAGCAAAAATAATGCCCCGAAAAACTCTGTGATTGCTTTTGACACGTCTTATTCTGCTGATAATCAGTACCATAAAAATCAGTTAAATTATCGCTTCGACTGGAATGGCGATGGCCGTTTTGACACCTCTTTTCAGTCTAAAACCAACTGGAATCACCTGTTTAGCGAGCCGGGATATTATAAAGTAGTGATGGAAGTGATGGATCCGGAGGGTTTAGCCGCCCGTGCAGCCCTAGATATAAGCATAGTTGATGACAATGCTCCGCAAGCCAGGCTGCTCGTTTCACGAGTGGATAATTTCAGATATCAATTCGATGCCGGGCAATCCAGTGATGATTTTACGGAATTGCGTCGCCTGAAATTCCGCTGGGATTTCGACTATAATGGCCCAGATGATATAATTTTTGATTCAAGTTGGAGTAATTCCACGCGCTTTACCGGGGATTATAGGCTTGGTGGTGGCAAAACTGTTCGTTTGCAGGTGATGGATGAGCAGGGGCTGGTGGATGAGAGTTTTGTCCAAATTGATGTCCCCTGGCAGGAAAACTATGTCAATTTGGGTAGATCTTCCTAATTACCTACTGTTTTCGCTTAAAGACTGAATTGCTATCCGGCTAGTTTTTTGGTAAAATGTAAAGATTCACATAAAAAAATAAATATGAAAAAGCAGAAATTACTTGGTTTAGTCGCTTTAATGGGGGTAGCCGGCCTGGTGCTGGGACAATCCGCCCTGGCGCAGGGCTCACTGGGCGCGCCCAATGCCAATAACGCTACCAAGGCGGTATTTAACAGTGTAACATCTGAATCTGTTAAATCCGGAACGGTAGAGGCAATCGATGTCACGGCTGATGACGTAACTACAAACAATGTTACTACTGCTAAAATTATGGGACAGGGCCCTGTTGATCTAACTGGCGTGGCTGGTGTGATCAAAATGGGTGGCAGCCTGGATTTACTTGGTAATTTGGTCAGTCAAAGAACTATTTATGCTAAACAGTCTATTAGTACTGGTGAAAGCTTAACTGTACGTGGGCGCTTAATGTCTAGAGGTTTAGATGATGTCACTGGCCAGCATATTGGAGGTGGTTTGTGGCTTGATGATAAAGGAGATCAATTTATAGGTGATGCTTCTGTTGCTTCACCTCTTTCTTCTGCTACCGGTTTTTGGATTAATAATGGCTGGAGACTGATTGTTAACGCTTTTGGCCAGATTTCCAATCCAAATGGAGATGTAGGAATCAATGATGATTTGAATTTAACGGGTGCGCTGAAAAACGACCAAGCTGGAGGCAAAGTTATGGTAAATGATGACGTGGAAGTACAAAATACTATGGTTGTGAAAAGTTTAGAAAATAATGGCAGCAAACCAAATTGGGAGAAGATTGGTTTAGCTGTTGATGGTCGTATCAGCAGTGGTAATTTAAATGACAGCCAAGGTGGTATGTGGGTTAATAATTATAGTATGTTTGTGGGAGCCAAGGGCGCTGATGCTATTGGTTTTTATCATACTAAAGCTAATAGATGGCCACTTAGTATTGACCGATTGGGTCATACAACCGTAGATGGAGCTTTAACAATAAACAATGGTGTAATACTGAATGGCAGTTTAAACGCTCAAGTACTTAATTCTGTTATTTCGGCCAATAATCTGGAAGCCAGATCTCTAGATAATGGTAGTGGCAATAGAGTAGGAGGAAATATTTTAGCCCAAGGAAAAATTGAAACTCAAGGTGACATTATTGGTGGACGACATATTGCAGCAGTCGGAACCATACAGGGAAGTAAAGTTATGGGAAGATGTAATTTCTCTCCGGGGATATTTGTTGGAACTACCAGTATTAACTGTCAGGACGTGGCAGAAGTTTACCCAGCCAGTGAAAAAACTGCTGCTGGAGATCTGTTGATGTTAGACAATGAGAATCCTGGTCAGATGAAATTGGCTACTAGAGATGGTCAGTTAACTGGTGTGGTGTCTACTTCTGCCGGTGTGATTTTGTCTGAGAAAGGCCCAGTGATGAGTGATGGTAATAATGATGAATATATTACTGATAGTCAGACCTTGATGGTGCTCACAGGTAAAGCGCCAGTGAAAGTTAATTTGGAAAATGGTCCTATCAAAGCCGGTGATTATATTACCGCTTCCTCTACTCCAGGTGTTGGTATGAAAGCTAATGTTGGAGATCAGGTAGTGGGTATAGCTATGCAAGATTTCAACTCTGCCAAAACCGGTACTGTTCTGATGTTGTCGGATAAAAGTGGCGCGGTAAATCAATTAAAAGATTTGTTGGAATCTAAAATCCAGGCTTTGGAAAACAGACTGCTGAGACTGGAAAGTTTATTGGGTAAATAACTTGGTAAATATTTTAAAACCCTCCTCAATCTATGTAATATGTAGATGAGGAGGGTTTTTATGTAATTGATTCTTGTTTCAGCTAAAGCCCCAGGGACTTGCGAATCTCATCAGCCTGCGACTGATCATTGGCAGCTTTGGCGTCCGCTTTGACAGAGGCTTCTAAGTCCATCCAGTCTTGATAATGCTGTTTAGCTAATTTTTCCAGTTGGGGCACGTGCTTGGCGTTAAGCTGAGCAAATTTCTCCCGTTCTTCTTCAAAAATACGTATCAATTCATCGATCTGACTCTGCTTGAGTTTGGGAATGGTGGCAATGATGTTTTTCTTCTCATCACGGCTGAGAGAAATGGACCCGGCTAGTAAATGCAAAAATTTCTGTTCATCAAAATGCAGAGAATGTGGAGGAATGGTGATGGATAGCTGTTTGGGAAGCAAAGTTCCTAATTGGAAGTTCGCAGGCGTGTTGTCCTCTGGTGCGGGTTGAGGTGGCTGTTGTCCTTGATTGGATTGGTCGGTTGGTGCAGGGCCACCGAAAGCCCCGGACATGTCTCCAAAAGGGTTTTGATCCGCTGGTTGTGGAGGATTTTGATCTGCCATGGAAGTGATGGTTAAGATGAAATTTTAGATGGTTTCAGGTAAGCGGAGATACTTATTATGTAGACAAACCATAGTATCGCCGTGGTGATGGTATCAAAATAAAGATAATTTTGGAAGTCCGGAGTTAGCTCTATCTGCATTTTTAGTAAATTAGAGCAGAAATGATAGGGCAGCAACAGCAATATATGTAGGAAATAAAACCAACGATATTGTTGTGGATGTCGTGAAGCACATAGGAAAAGCAGGCCGGCGATTAAAGCAAACATGGCTGAGGCTTCAACCAGGAAAAAAGATGAAAATTCCGTTTCAAAAGGTAGGATAAAAAAAGGGCGAATGATTTGATAATTACTAAATAGTCCCACAAAGCATAAAGTGGCGAAGGCAATGAAATAAAGCCCATTGAGGAAAAAAGCGATGCGTGATGGCAGCAGCCAACGTTGATAGCGTTCCTGAGCGGCCAATTGTGAGGCTGGTTTGACTCTTTGGACAGTTTTGTCAGTCACCGCCCCAGAGCGAGTAGTGGTAGTAGAGGCTTCCGCCTTGGATTTAAGTGATTTTTGTAATTTTTGAATTTTTTTCTCACGTAGTGGCCTGGTTTTACTTAAGCTGACAGCGGTGCGTACTTTTAGGCGACTGGAGGATGAGGAGGATTTGGACATGATAAATTGTGTTTCTTTTTTAACTTTGATTTCATTTTGCTGCTTTATGCTGCTAAAGGCAAATTTAATTTAAGAAGAGATGAATATTCTCTATAAAATATTTGATTGGTTGTTTCCGCTTACTTGTGCTGGATGTGGGGTGGAGGATACTGTTTGTTGTGATAGTTGTTGGACTAAGCAAGTGTGGCGGGAGATTCAGGAATGTCCTTATTGTCATCGAAAGAGTCGGGATGGGGACAGTTGTCGGCCGGCGTGCTGGCCGATAACGGCTGGGGATACTGATCCCCTGCTTGATGGTCTGCTGGTTTTGTCTGACTATGATAAAAATGGCTGGCTGCCAAAAGCTTTGCATTGGTACAAATACAGTCAAATGCCTGATTATGAGCATTTGCTGTGCAGATTTTTTATACAGGGTGTTACCCACCATTCCAAGTGGCTATCAGGTCGAGCCGGGGTGCTTACTTGGATACCTTTAAGTGTTGGCCGAAAGCGGGAGCGTGGCTTCAATCAAAGTGAAGCTTTGTGTCGAGCGCTGAATTGGCCTGGCGCTCGACCACTGCTCTATAAAACCCGCGAAAGTCGGGCTCAAATGACTTTGGGAAGGGAGGAAAGGCTTTCCAATTTGAATGGCGCTTTTCAGCTACTGCCAGGTCTGGGCCCCCTGATAACTGGTAAATCCATAGTGATAGTTGATGATATAGCCACCACTTTGTCCACATTGCAGGAGGCTGCTAGAGTTTGTAAAAAAGCAGGAGCCATTCGAGTGTATGGCCTGGTATTAGCCAGAGAAAAAGCCAGGATAGAAAGGGAAGACACCTCCCCGACTTTGGGGTAGGGGCCCTCAAGAAGCGAGGTGTCTTCACTTTCTGTTCTTTGAATTGTGACAAAGGCTTTGTGACCTGGCAATTTTCAAGGGCTTCCTTCAATTGCCACATTTGGTTTATACTGTGGCCACTGATAGATCAGCAGTTTTTTATTCGTATCTTTATGAAAATTGGCATAGATGCCTCACGCTACAAAATTGACACGCCTACCGGAGTAGAGTGGTACTGTCACCATCTGCTCAATCATCTTATTCCCATGCTTGGTCGTGACCATCATCTGGATGTGACTTTGTACACTCAGCACAAAACTGCCTGGCCAGAAACTTTGCCTTTTAATGTTAAAGAAAAAGTCATTAAGCCACCGAAATTTTGGACTTTGATACGTTTGTCTCTGGAAATGCTATTGAATCCAGTAGATCTATTGTTTGTGCCGGTGCATGTTATGCCATTATGGCTACCTCGCAAAACAGTTATTACTGTACATGATATTGCCTTCCGTATTCCTGGCTTTGAAAAAGCTTATACGTTTAAACACAAACTGCTGTTGCGATGGAGTACTTGGCGGGCCGTTAAAAAAGCTTATAAGATTTTGGTTCCAAGCGAGGCTAGCAAACAGGATTTGATCAAATATTATAACTGTGATCCAGCGAAAATTTTAGTTACACTTCTAGGCGGTCCTGATGTTACCGGTGTCAATAATCCCCTGTTGCGTAAATGGCAACCAGAAGAAAAAAAACTCCTATTGGAAAAACTCGGCTTGAGCGAAAAAGATTTGATAATACTTTTTGTTGGACGCATTGAGTTTAAAAAAAATGTCGCAAAATTGGTGGAAGGTTTCGGAAGATTTTTAAAAGAGTATCCTGACTGGAAACTGGTACTGGCAGGTAAAAAAGGTCCAGGGGCAGAGGAAGTGGAAGCCTGCATTCGGGATTTGGGATTAGAAAAAAATGTTCATTTGACTGGTTATATAGAGGAAAAAGAAAAACAACTGCTGCTAGATAAATGCCGTGTATTTGCTTTTCCTTCACGTTATGAGGGATTTGGACTGCCTATACTGGAGGCTTTTGCCTACAGACGTCCTGTTTTGACTTCACGCGTCAGCTCTATGCCGGAAATAGCTGGAGATGCCGCTTTGTTGGTAAATCCAGATAATATAGCCGAAATTAGTGTTGGCCTGAAAAGGCTGGTGGCTGATGGCGTATATGTCTCACGACTGATTATGGCCGGGGAAAAACAATTGCAGAAATTTGATTGGGAGCGTACAGCCCAAAAAACTTTCGCAGCAATGGTTGGGGAAGAGTAGAAGAATTTTAAATTTTTTAAATTATGGCTCAAGCGCAAATTGCTATTATTGGACTTGGAGTGATGGGTGGAAATCTGGCCAGAAATTTTGCCGGGCGGGGCGTGATGACCGCGGTATACAATCGCACCTGGCAAAGGACTGAGGATTATCTGAAGCAGTATGGGGGGGCGCCGCTTAGTGGATATGAAAATTTGTCTGATCTGGTGGCTGCCTTACAGACTCCAAGAAAAATTATTTTGATGGTGCAGGCCGGCGCCCCCGTGGACGAGATGCTCGAGCAATTGTTACCACTACTGGAAAAGGGAGACTATGTGATTGATGGTGGAAATTCTTTTTTTACTGATACTGAGAGACGTCAAGCACGAGCGGCTGAAAGTGGTGTGAATTTTGTGGGTATGGGAATTTCCGGTGGTGAGGAAGGAGCTCTATACGGCCCCAGTTTGATGCCTGGACTCACCAAAGAGCAGTGGCCGGAGTTTGAACCTCTACTGACTGCCGTGGCGGCTAAAGATTTTGCGGGGCAGGCTTGCTGTGCCCCATTGGATGGTGGTGGGGCGGGGCATTATGTCAAAATGGTACATAATGGTATCGAGTATGCCATGATGCAATTGATAGCTGAGATTTATGATTTTAATAGAAAAGCTCTCGGTCTCTCTGCCGCGGAAATTAGCCAAATTTTTGCAAAGGCTAATATGGGTAAATCTGCTTCTTTCTTGGTAGAAATCACTTCAAAAGTGTTGGCTCATAATGATGCCATCACTGGCCAGTCTGTGGTGGATATCATTCTGGATAAGGCCGCACAGAAAGGAACAGGTGGCTGGACTTCTATCGAAAGTCTAAGGCTCGGAGCGGGCGCAGAGATGATAGGAGAAGCTGTGGCAGCCAGAAGTCTTTCTTCGCTGAAATCTTTAAGGGAAATACTGTCCGCTACTCGTTCTGTAAATCAATCAGATCAAGTCCTGACGGATATTAATTGGGATAATGTTTTGTACACTGGGATGTTGATAGCCTATGTGCAGGGATTTTTTCTGATAAACTTGGCCGCGCGCCAGTATAATTGGCAAATCGATTTGGCTGAGGTTTGCAGGATATGGCAGGGCGGCTGTATTATTCGGTCAAAATTATTGATCGATTTGCGAGAAGCATATTTAAAAAATAGAGAAATAGAACACCCATTGGAGAGCACAAATTTAACTAAATTAATTCAAGATAATTGGCCTGATTGGCGTGAATTTATTTTGGCGGCAACAGAGTCCAATATAGCCATACCCGCTTCCGCCTCGGCTTATAACTATTTTCTGACTATCACTGACAACAAAACCCCAGCCAATCTGATACAAGGTTTGAGAGACTTTTTTGGCGCGCACACTTTTGAACGAGTGGACCGACCTGGTATATTTCATGAGAATTGGACTAATTAAATTATGAAGCAAAATAAATTACAGATAATTATCTTTGGTGCTACTGGTGATTTGGCCAGTTTGAAGCTGTTCCCGGCGATTTATGAATTATTCAAACATCAGCAGTTACCAGATGATTTTCAAATTATTGGATATGGTAGGTCTACAGTATCTCAGTCTGATTTCAGAGAAATCTTCAAAGAAAGTGTGGTTAAAAAATTTGGCAGTTCCGTTAAAGAGTTGAATAAACTTTTGGAGCGAGTTTATTATTTCAAAGGACAATACGATCAAGTAGAAGACTTTGAAAAACTGAATAATTTTTGTCAGAGTCTGGCTTCAAAGGCAGATCAAATTGCTTATTTTTCAGTACCACCATCAGTATTTGAAGATCTGGTGAAAAATCTAGCCGTGACACTGCAAGAATCAAAAAAAAGTTTAAAAATAGTTGTGGAAAAGCCTTTTGGCGTCAATGAAAAAACTGCTGAGCATTTATTTAAATTAATTTCCTCTCATTTTGAAGAAAAAAATGTTTTTTTACTGGACCATTTTTTGGGTAAACGCCCCATACAAAGTATTTTGAAATTGCGTCTGGAAAACAATGCTATCAACATGTTGATTCGTGGGAGTGAGATAGCGCAAATCAACATAGAAGCCAGCGAGAAAAATGATGCTGGAAAAAGAGTTGGTTATTATGACCAGGTAGGGGCGCTCAAAGATATGATTCAGTCTCATTTACTGCAAATATTGGCTTTGATTACTATGGAAATCCCGGCGGATATCGCCCTGGAAAGTTTGCAGAGGGAGAAGCAAAATATTCTTTCGGCCATTCGTTTTTCACGAAAAAAAGATGATGTTGTGATTGGACAGTATGCAGGATATTTGCTGGCTGATGGTGTTCCAGAAACAAGCCAGACTGAGACTTTTGTGGAAATGCGCCTGCATATTGATAGGCGTGAGTGGTTTAATGTACCGATTGTGATTAAGACGGGTAAAAAATTAGCTCAGGATATTACAAGAGCGGTAATTGAATTTAAAAAGATGCCGTTTCAAGATTCTTTGACAGCGCCTAATCAATTAGTATTTGAGATGAAGCCAGGAGAAAGGTTGAGTTTAAAATTGATACAAAGAGCTACTTTGAAACATCCTGAAGGGCCAGTTCAATATGAATCGGTGGAATTAGAGCATGGGTTGGGATGTAAGGTGGATTTTTGCCTGGGAGATTATGCTTCACTTTTGAATGATGTGCTTCGAGGTGAGCATACTTACTTTTTGAGTTATCCGGAAATTGTGGCGGCCTGGAAGGTAATTGATTTGGTTGAACAAACTATTTCCAAAGAAAAAATAAAACCAATTATTTATGAAGGAGGAAGTGAAGGTCCAAAACTTGATTAGGAAAGTAGCGACTTTTGATGAGATGACTAATACTGCGATGAAAATCATTGTTGATGAATATCAACAAGCGGTTTCAGCTCGACGATCTTTTTTATTGGAACTTTCAGGTGGCAGAACGCCTGTGAAACTCTATCGCTTGTTGCATCAAAAACTTTTATCAACCCCACTGGAATTTCCTATAGAATTTTTTATTGGTGATGAGAGATATGTGCCATGGGAGGATTCGAGATCGAATAATTTACTGGTGAGAAATAATTTATTGAACAACAATCAGTCACTCATGGCTTGTTTGCATGATTTTCCGACTCAATTGTCGCGCTCAGAAGCGGCAGTAGTTTATGCCAAAGAACTGAATGAGTTAGCGCCAAATGGTTTTGATTTGGCGATTTTGGGAATTGGCAAAGATGGTCATTTCGCCTCAATATTTCCAGGGTTTGCCGATTGGGAGAGCGACGAAGTCACTGTGGTGACTGAGACTACTGAAAATGAGGTAATGGAAAGACTTTCTATCAGTCCAAAATATTTATTCAAAGCGCAAAAATTATTGGTTTTATTGGCCGGCCAGGATAAGTCCCCTATTTTGGATAAATTAATGGATGAAAATTTGAGCAAAGAAAATTTCCCAGCTAAATTTTTACTGCAACATCCCAATCTGGAAATTATTTTTAGTGAAGAGGCAGCTTATTAAAGCTATGGCCCTGTAAACTCTTCTGAATATTCACCTTCAACTCCTCAAATCCTTTCATCTGATAGGTTGAGGTAAAGCATGGATGGAAGCGGGCGAATTTTTTGGCGACTTTTGAGAAATTGAAATCTGGTGGGAGTAGATCAATTTTGTTGAACACATAAATGATTGGCTTGTGAGTAGCACCAAGATTTCCTAGCACTTCATTGACCACGGAGATTTTGTATTCCCATCTTTCATCGCTGAGATCGATTACATGGAGTAGTAGATCGGCTTCGATAGTTTCGTCCAGGGTGGATTGGAAAGATTTGATTAATGTGTGTGGTAAATCCTGAATAAAACCGATGGTGTCGGTTAGCAGTATTTGCTGCTGACTGTCTGGTATGTACAGTTTGGCTACGCGGGTATCAAGTGTGGCGAAAAGTTCATCGGCGGCATAAGCCCCCTTACCGGTGAGAGCGTTGAGCAAACTGGACTTGCCGGCATTGGTATAGCCAACTATGCCGACGGTCAACATGTTTTTACGTCGTCGCCCTGAACGATGTAACTGACGATTGGCGCGGGCGCGGCTTAAATCTTTTTCAATTTTGCGAACATGTTCGTCGATATGACGTTTCATGATTTCAGTATTGGTTTCACCGATACCACGGCCACCAATCCCTCCGCCCTGCCTGGATAAAATCATACCCATACCGTAAATACGCGGCCCCATATGCCGCAAACTAGCCAGCTCTATTTCTAATTGTGCCTCGCGAGTTTCGGCATGTTTCTGAAATATTTTCAGTATCAAATCGATGCGATCCCAAACCTGTATATTGACCTTTCTCATCTCCTCACTGAGATTGTAGGTTTGCATTGGTTTTAGCTCGTTGTTGATAATGAGGATATTGGCCCCGAGCCGCACTCCTTCTTCTTTTAACTCTTCCAATTTACCGCTACCGATGTAGGTTTTGTAAACTGGGGCGATTTTTTTTTGATAGGTTTTGAGCAGCACTACGCCACCATAAGTTTTGACCAGGCTTTCCGCCTCGCTTAAACGGAAGTGGGCCTGGTCTTTGGTCATTTCAAGTGGGAGACAGTCAACCAGAATAGCTTTGAGCACTTGTAAGAATTATTTTTTTATAATATGGGTGACGCTAGCTCCCAGGTCAATTGTTTTTAATTCCTCCATAGCTCCCCAGAGGTTATTTGCTTTGACCATGCTGGGTGACACAGTGTAGAGACTATCTCCGATATAAAGAATTCTCTGAATAGTTTTTTCCCAAAAACCATGGTGTGTTCCGTTGCGTAAAGCAACCTCCTCTGATGGACTGAGATGGGTGATTTTATTTTTTAACTGAAAACCTTTTTGCAGATCCAGTCCATAAACATAGGCTCCGACAAAAGTGGTGTCATTCTGACCACCGGTAGATAATACCTCACAGTTGTTGAGTTCAGCACATGGTATAGTGACTGAAACTGGGAATGCTAAAATGTTTTTAGCCCGATCAAAGAGCAGAGCTTTGTGATTGTAGAATAAGTCTGAATAAGTGCCACGATCACCAATAATTTCTTTGAACATTTCTACGGGCTTGGCGGGATTGGTAACATCAAAGAGGGCTATTTTCATACCTTTGACAGTAGTAGCGGGAACACGAGTAAGGTCTGTAGATTCCACTGTATCGGTATCATGACCAAAGCCGATCAAGTGAGTGGCGTCATAAGGATGCAGATAGTCGCTGAATCCAGGAATTTTTAATTCTCCCAAAGTGACAGGCTTGGCGGGGTTAGATAAATCAAAGACAAAAAGTGGATCAATATTACGGAAGGTCACCATATAGCCACGATCACCGATGAAGCGGGTGGAATAAATTCTCTCGCCTGGTGCAATATTAGTAATTTGCCCTATTGTTTTTAACTGTCCATCCAGTATGTGTAGATAATTACTGGTTTTATTTTGACCCATCACCCATTCCGTTTGTGTCGTAGCTATGCGTAAATTGCCGTTGTGCTCATCCATGGAGAATTGATTGAGCCCTAGCCCCGGCACAAGTCCCTGAGCGGTATAAGTGATATTTCCGTTGGCTAGTTGATATTTGTATAATCTGGTGTAGCTGCCCTGATTATAAAAATATGGCCCTTTCCATTCGCTGGAAGCAATATAGAGATTGCTGGGTGAAGCGTAGACGTGTTGAGACTGCCCCACTACGACATTGCGAGAAATATCTTTGGATAAATCTTTGAGTGGTATGGCGGCGGTGATGAGGTAATTGAAAGAGTGTGGTTGTGGCATCAGACGGATTTGATCACAGGGAGCGATCAATTCTGCCGCGCCGCCATTTTTGGAGTCTGAGAATTTAGGCAAGTATTCACTGAAAGATGGTATGGTCTGGCCGCGTGTGTAGTAAGGAAAATAATGATATTGGTTGAGTACCAGATAGAGATGATCTCCAATGCGACGGGATGTGGAATAACTGCCGTCAAAATCGATAGAGCGCTGTATTTGTGGATGGGCACGGTCGCTAATATCTACGATATAGATTTTAGTTTTGCTCATTCCCCAACCGCCATAACCTGGTGCTATCATTTTTGATTCGACCGGGGCGGAAGTCGGTGTACTGATTACTGGCATTGGATAAGCAACTTCAGCAGAGCCAATTACGACCAACTGATTGCCATTGATATACATTTCAGATGGATAAAAATTCTGATCAGTGGGACCGAGATCAAAATTAACCACTTCGGCCATGGAGTTTGGTGGTGTTGCACGCACGATACGTATAGTTTGGCCAGTGATGATATAAATATACTGTCCGTCATTTTTAACTATGTCGGCCTCGTCCACACCTGCGACTTGGATATTGGTTGTGGAATGATCTGAAGTCTCACCACCAGCTCCTGCTTTTTCATTGCCGGCATCAGTAGCGCGGGTTGGAGCGCCTTCCATCAATGGCATAACAATTGGGCCACTTAAATCAACATACTGAAAACGCTCTTCCAAATCTGCGCAAGATTTGGCCTGAGTTAATTCATCTCCATTTAACTCTTGATAGCTGCGGCTGGATTTATCATTGATATCCGCTTTGATGCGCCAGACGATTTCTGCCATTTCATCGCGAGTGATTTTTTCGTCAAAATATTCGACAGATAGAGGGATAGCTTTTTCCCTTTGCAAGGCCTCAATATAAGATTTAAACCATACTGCCGGATCTTGATTGCTTTTATTTAATTTAAAAGCATTGGCTATAACTTTGGCGGCTTCAGCAAAATTAATAGCTTCAGCTGGCTTGAAAGTTCCATCCGGATATCCACCAAGTATATTTAATTTTTTTGCTGTACAAACATATGGTGCAAACCACTCTTGTTTCACATCAGGGAAACAATTACTGCCTGTGGGACTTGTTGTAGAAGTTGCGCCGATGAGAATTTTGGTAAACTCGGCACGATTGATGGTGGATTCTGGAGCAAAACTTCCATCGGGATGTCCCTGAACAATTTGCTTTTCTTTAAGATACTGAATAGCAGGCGCGTATGTGGTGGTACTAGAATTTACATCATTAAAAATATTATTGGCGGACTGAGCTAGAGCGCTACCGACCAATGAGGAATATAAACAGATCGAAATTGTGAGTGCGACCAGAGGTCTATTTTTTAGAGACATATGAAATTGATTAAAGAAAATTTATTCTTGCATATAGTGTAACCCCTTAGGAGAGGAAGTATTACATTTTTTACAATACCCCGGGAAGGCAGCAGGAGAATATACTTGCCGACTTTGGGGTAGGGGCCCTTCGGAGGCAAGTATGTTCTCCTGCTGCCTTCCCGCGCATTAGTAACTGGCGTGTCAGTGGGGTTAGAATAAAGTTGCTTGTTCCATGGTAGTGGGGATGTAGACTGTTCGTGGGGTGTTTAGGACTGGTTGATAGAGGCCTTGTTGCAATAGTACTTTGACGCAGTTGGAGAGTGCGGAGACGTCTTTTTCGGCATTGTGGGCTTCGGCAAAACTTTCATTGAGCAGGAATTGATGAAGCTCCATCAGGCGTGG
>CAZGSD010000010.1:0-21051 GCA_964528305.1 uncultured Candidatus Peribacteria bacterium
GCGGCGCGTGTGATAAGTGAGTGATACAGAGCATTCCGGGCATTGTTCCGTATGGCCACAATCTCGGCAGATGACGGCTGAGGCGGCGCCGCGTCGATTTAGAAATAAGATAGACTGTTCTCCGCGTGCTAGCGTTTCTATTAGTTTGTCTTTGAGTAAATCACTGAAAATAGTGTAGTTTTTTTTGCGTATTTCATCGCGTAAATCGATTAGATGAATTTGAGGCAGTAATTTTTCCTGATTAGCTTGTGGTAGACGTAGTGGCATTTCCACCAATTCATATTGGTTTTTTTGGGCGGCGAAATAAGATTCCAGCGAGGGGGTGGCGGAGCCAAGAATTATTTTGACGTGATTATTGGGCGCTGAAATTTCAGCTATTTTTATGGCGATATCGCGGGCGTGGTAACGTGGGGCTTGATCTTGTTTATAGGAATCTTCGTGTTCTTCATCGATTATAATCAGTCCGAGATTTTGAAATGGGCTGAAAATAGCTGATCGTGACCCGATAATGATACGGTGTTCGCCATTGGCTATTTTGCAGAGATAATTCAGTTTGGATTTGGGAGTTAGACGTGAGTGAATGACGGCCAGGTTTTTGCCGAACTGCTCTTCGAAATTATGTATGGTTTGTGGCGTGAGGGAGATTTCTGGCACCATGATCAGCACCTGTTGTCCGCGTTGTAAATATTGTTCAGCCAGGCGGCGGTAAATTTCTGTTTTGCCAGAGCCTGTGACGCCATGCAGTAAAAACACTTTCTGCTGGCTATTTTGTATTTGGCTAAAAGCTTTTTTTTGTCCTTCGGTCAGGGTGAAACGTGAAGGAATGATATCTTCATGTTTGATTGCTTGGCTGATTGCTTGAGGTTTTTTCCTGTTAAAAATGTTGCCCGGCAGAAAAAGCTTAAGGCATTTGTATAATGGGCAAAAATGCTGACTACTGATGTAATTCAATAGCTCCAGTTGAATAGTGGTGAGGTGAAAGAAATCATCTACTTTTCTGTGGATATTTTTGGTGGCGAAATTGGGTGGATTAGAGTGAATTTCCCAAATAATTCCGCGTAGTGATTTGTTTTTTAGTGGGACTTCAACTAAACAGCCTCGTTTAAATTCTGCTGCACTTTCAATTGGTATGGCATAGGTAAGTGTCTCACGGGGGCCCATGATTTTGCGCGGGAAAAGTATTTCGGCATAAAGTGCTGTCATTGGTGGGGAGAGTTAATCAGTTTATTCAGATCCTGACAGATTTGTTCTATCTCTACTGGTAAGTCCGCTAAAAATATTTCTAAACTGATTTGTTCTAGTTGTGGGGACATCATGCCCAGGGGGTGGAGGTTTTCCAGATATTTGCCTATGTCAGGAAAGTTGAAAATTAGATCTGCGACAATCATGTCTGGTGTTATGGAAAATGCTTCTCCAGGCGTGATTGTGACGTTTTCTAGATGTCCTTCGCCCAGCCGAAGGCGTAATTCTTGTATGTTTGGGGAAATAGGAGTTGGATCATTACCCAGGCAGCAGCCAAAGAAATGGCTGAGAGGGTGTGGTCTGCCATTGGGGTTACCATCTGTGATTTGATGTGGATGATGATGTTTTTTTGTCATGCCGGTATTTTAGCATTTTTGTGGTTTGAGCAATGTGCTTGGGGAGCTTTAATATTGTTAATTGCTTGACAGGTGGCCGATCTAGTTTCAGTGTGTGTGAGTGGGTTTTAAACTCTTATGGAAAATATTAGATTGGATCTTTGGTTAGTTCGAGAAGGGTTTTTCCAAAGCCGTGATCGTGCCAAAGAAGCCGTGAAAAATGGACAAGTGATGTTAAATGGTTTGGTGGTGCGTAGAGCCGCCCGCAGTGTTTCTGGTGGTGATGATGTGCGGGTTTTGCAGCCGGATTATGGTTTTGTGGGGCGGGGGGCTTTGAAACTGCGGGCGGCGGTTGAAGTTTTTCAATTGGACATAGAAGGAAAAGTTTGTGTTGATATGGGGGTGGCGACGGGAGGTTTTAGTGATTATCTGCTACAGCATGGTGCTCTTAGAGTATATGGATTGGATATTGGCGAGGGGCAAATTGCCAGTAAAGTCTTGCATCACCCGGGTTTTGTTTTTCGTAATCATACGGATGCTGCCAAGGTGACTAGGAGTGATTTTCCTGAGCCTATAGATTTAATTGTGGTGGATATTGCCTTTGTCTCTATTGAGCGATTTTTCCCTGCTATAGCTGATCTTTTGCAATGTGGAGGAGTTGCTGTGTTATTGATTAAACCTCAATTTGAATTAGGCCGGCCTCATGCCGGAGTTTTGCGTGATGAAAAGGTGATTATGGGAATATTGAAAAATATTCAAACAGAATTATTGAAAACAGGTATGGTTTTAAAAAATAGGATTAAATCACCAATTCTTGGGAAAGAGGGCAATCAGGAATATCTTTGGTTGGTGACTAAAAAATCGGTTGAGGCGGATGCCGATATTAACTGAAACTATTAGTGATGAAATAATGATTTTCCTGTTTACCATCTGTGTCGACTATATGGCAACGATAAGCGATTTTTCCGTCTGGCAGATATTTATAAAAAGATGTGTCCACAGCGCTGGTGTCTTCACCCAATCTTTCAAAATTTAAATGATTATCACTATCTTCCCGTTCGCTGCGTGATATGCTTTCGTATTGTTTTTTGTTGATTTCTTCGAAAAAAGGGCTGCTGGCCAGATAAAAAGCTTTGAGAGCTTTCCAATAAGATTTGATGTTTTCGGCTTGTAGATATTCTCCAGCCATGTTGGTGATATTGATGGGAACATCAGGAATGATAGCGCAGATAAGTCCCGATGACAATTGTTGGAAATTTTGTTATTTTGAAATGTGTTTGGATTATATAACTTACTAGTGGTATGCAAAGTGATGTCAGGGTGAGTACACATAATTTTCGTTATGCGGCATGGTATAGGCGTTTTGGGGCGGTATTGGTGGATATGTTGATTGTTAATGTTTTAGTGTTCGTGCTTTTCCCTGGAGCTTTTGAGGTTTTTGCCGTATTGGGTCGGGGAAATTGGCCGGAAATTATGACTTTTGGACGAAGTTTCGAGGGGCTTTCACTGATTTTTGCGCCTTTTGATTATATGTTTCTGATGGGGTGGTTGTTTTCTAGAACTGTCGGGATGATGTTGATGAAGATTCGTTTTAGTAATGTTGATGGAGGAAGAATTGGCTGGAAAAAGTCTCTGTTACGGGCTTTGGGATATTATTTATCGACTTTATTAGTTGGGCTGGGATTTGTGCCTATTTTGTTGAATAGGAAAAAACAGGCTCTGCATGATAGGCTGGCCGGGACTTATGTTGTGATGAAAAGATAATTTTGGTGCGTCGTGAGGGATTCGAACCCCCGACCCTCGGTTCCGAAGACCGATGCTCTATCCAGCTGAGCTAACGACGCGTAAAAAACCAGGGTGATATTAGCTGATCACCCCGGTTTTGTCATGTGTTTATTTGCTGTTTTTGCGATGGGCGGCGATGTACCAGTCGACCAGGATGGGGGAAGCGATGAAGATGGAGGAATAGGTACCTACGGCGATACCGATCAATAGGGCCAGATTGAAGCCGCGGATGTTTTCGGCGCCAAAGATTACTAAAGCTAGTAGAGCCAAACAGGCGGTGAAAGAGGTGTTGATAGAGCGAGCTAGAGTTTCATTAACTGCTTCATTGGTCAATTCCTCAAAAGTTTTGTCGCGGGAAGGGGCTTTGAGTTTTTCGCGTAGTCTATCCAGCACTACGATAGTGTCATGAATAGAGAAGCCCATGACGGTGAGGATGGCTGTGATAAAGAGAGCATCTATTTCCAAGCCTAATGTGATGCCTAGTACTACGTAAATACCAATTAAAACAATAATGTCATGTAGGAGAGCAATAATAGCTGAAACACCAAATTTCCATTTGCCGACGGAATGTGGAACTTTGCGGAAGGCGAAAGCAATGTAGAGAATGATGGCCAAAGATGCTAGTAAGACAGCCATTACTGCGCGATTACGTAGACTTTCACCAATAGTTGGACCAACTGATTGGAAGCGTTTTTCCTCTATTTTGCCATATTTGGCTTGTAGGTCTTTTAATATTAAATCGTGATCAGCGGCGGAAATGTCACGTGATTTGACGGTTAAATTGTCATTGGACGTAACTATATGAATATTGCCTAGATTCAATTTGCTTGATTCTGCTGCGTTTAGTGAGTTGGCAGAACTATCGCTCTTTGATGGTGCGGTTGATTCCCGTGTTTGATTGATTTTATTTTCAATTTCACGCAAAGATGCTGTTAATTCTTCTGGAGAAATGGTGTTTTCGAAGTGTAATTCCATGAGAGATCCACCGGTGAAATCCAGACTTGGTTTCAATCCAATGCTAAAGAGAGAGATTAGTGATAGCACGATAGTGGCCGCAGAAATGCTGTATAAAACTTTGCGTTTTGGAATAATTGGTAGTAGGCGTGGTTTGGTTGGTTTGACACGTCCAAAGAAGTTGGGGGATTGGCTCCAGCGTGTGCCCAGGGTAGCGTTTAATAGCACGCGTGTGATGGAAATAGCGGTGAACATGGAAACCAGGATACCGGCAGCTAGATTGAAGGCGAAGCCTTGGATAATGGAGCTACCAAAATAAAACAGGATGGCGCAGGTGATAAGGGAAGAAAAATTAGAATCTTTGATAGAGCTCCAAGCACGGTCAAAACCGACTTTGATAGCGGAATCCAACGGGCGACCATCACGCAATTCTTCTTTGACTCTTTCGAAAATCAAAATATTAGCGTCTACGGCCATACCGATGGAGAGGATGACACCGGCGATACCGGCTAGTGTCATGACAATAGGTGTAGAGAGGATAAAGGAGAGGAAGAATAATATAAAACAGCTCAGTATCATTGCTATCAATTTTTCAGGGCCTGATTCCTTGCTGCCCAGAATGCGGTAAATGAGATAGCCGAATACCCCGATGGAAATGAGTAGTGAGGCCCATAGTGGTAGAGCTGATTTGATCAGGAAGACCAGAGTGGTGGTATAGAATAGCAAAGCTATAGTGGCGATCATACCGGCGCGGCGATAATACAGACACATAAAGGCGCCGATGAGTAGTAAACCGATTAAGCCTGCTTGCATGCTTTTATGCAGGGCGTCTTGGCCGAGAGAGGCACCGATATTATATTGGCCGACTAATATGATAGGGGCGGGAATAGCACCTGTGTTTAAATCTCGTGCTAATTGGTCTGCTTCCTGTGGGGTGAATTGTCCATTGATCACAGCTTTTCCTCCGCTGATTTTCTCATTGACTCTTGGAGCGGAAATCAGGTTGCCGCCGACGAAAATAGCTATTGGTTTGTCGATATTTTTTTCAGTCAATTGTTCGAACATCTTGGCTCCTTCAGCATTGAATGAAATGGCGACATATGGTTGATATAATTGGTCGAACTGTACATCGGCGCGTTGGAAATATTTGCCATTTAAATCAGTTGCCGCCCATTTATCATCATCTTTGTTGAAAAAGAGTCGAGCAAATTTAACTTGGGGCTCTTTAACGGTGGTGTTGATGGCCTCATTGATTTCTGTAGCTTTGATTATATGAAAACCAAAAGGTGATTCTACCACTTCGCTCAAGTCGCCGGCTTTTTGTAGTGCCAGGGCGGCTTTGCTGTATTCTTGCACGTAATCTTGGCCATCTGGAGTGACTGGGCCTTTTAGAACGCCACCAGTCTCTTTGTTGGATGAGTCGTCGGAGTATTCTTTGACTAATTCTTCAAAATTAGCGGCCGGTTGTCCGTTCTGGCCTTTCAATTTGGCTAGGGCTTCGGTGGCGCGTGCGCGGGCTTCATCTTTGTTGCGTGTAATAGCCAGAACTTCTGGATCGGTATTGTCTGCGAAACCTGGGGCGCCTTTATAGGCTATTAAAATATGAGCGGTGTGTACCTTTCTAGGTTCATCAATTTTTTTATCACCGACCTGTTTTTCCAATACTTTTACTATGTTGTAACCGTTGAGAATAGTGAATGTTCCGTCAGCGCCAAAACTTCCCTCATTACTGCTTTCTATTAATTTTGGACTAATTTCTCCTGCCTGCATGCTGAAAGTTTGATCTGCTATGCCAGCTGGAACTTGGTCTTTGAATAAAAATTCATTACTTTCGGTGTAAAGGACCTTGCCTGGATTTGCTTGTGCTGCTTCTTCGGCCAGTAGTTTGAAATCACCTTTTTTGACTTCAGTTAGTGTTTTTTCAGCTTCGGCTTTTACTTTTTTCTCATATTCGGGGTCATTACCTGATTTTTCTTCTTTGAATTCTAATTGAATAGTTTTACCTACTGTTTCTTTTGCTTTATCTAAGTCTTTGATGCCGGCAAGCTCCACTATGATGTGATTTTCTTCGCCAACGCGTGAGGAATATATATTAGGCTCTGATACACCCAATCCATTGACTCTTTTTTGGATGACGCTGATTACGCCTTCGATAATTTTATTGCGGTCTTTTTCTGGGACGTTGCGCAGATCAATTTTATAATCCAACTGGGATCCACCTTGTAAGTCCAACCCTAGATTTACTTTTTGTTCGTAAAAAGCTTCTGGTAAAAAAGGGAAAAGCTGTTTTTGATTGCTGTCTGGAAGATTGAAAAAACTTAAGCCCAAGGCTGCGAGCAGAATAATGCCGGATCGCAGAAGATTATTGTGATGCATGGACGGGAAATTAATTAATTAGATGCACGTATGAATGCGCTGCAGAGTATAGTGACAAAGCCTGGATTTGTCATCTGAAATTCACTTGATGGACTTGCCGTAATTCCCGGGATGAGACGTAATCATCAAATAGCCAGGTTTAAATACCACTGAATGATTTCTTGGCCGCTGTAAAAAGCGATTAAAGTGCCAATGATTAAAAACGGTGTGAAGGCGATGGTTTGTTTGGCTTTGGTTTTTCCGGCTAGAAGTAGGATGATGACGATGATGCTGCCGATGATATAGCTCAAAACTGTGGCTAGTATAAATTTATTGAGGCCCAGTAAAAGCCCCATGCCAGCTGCGAAATAAATATCGCCCGAGCCGATCCAGCGGCCCCGGGAAATCAGGTATTGCCCCCCAAAGAAACTGAGTCCAGCTAGTAGTCCGAGTAGATGGCTGAGGGGCTGTAGTGCCATCCCGGGGCCGCTACTGACCAAAAATCCTGGTAGACTGAGGGCCAGCCAGCTGTATAAAAAAAGGTTGGGTATGGCTTTTTTTTGTATGTCGCTAAAACAAATAGCCAGCAGATTGATTGAAAGTAGGTGAAAATAAATCAGCAGTAACCAAAAACTCGGGTCTGTCCAAATATTGTTCCAGGAGAGGCTGCTGCGTGTGCTGAGCAAAATATTTAAATTGTCCAAAAAAAGTAGACCGGTGAGTATTTCCAGTATTGGATAAATGGGAGAAATTTGTTTGTGACAATAGGAACACTGGCCTTTTTTAAAAATCCAGCTAAAGATGGGGATTAAATCCAGCGGAGCTAATTGATGTTTGCATTTTGGACACTGGGAGCGGCCGGTGATAATGCCTTTGCGGCCATTTAACAATCTTTGAATAGCTACGGATAAAAAACTTCCCAGGCAGCAACCAAGGATGAAGGTGATTATGCTTAAAATGGCCTGTTCATTCATTGATTCAAGAGATTAGCTTTTAAATAATTGGACTGATTTTGTAGTAATTGGTTGTAGCGTAGGGAGGCTGTGATGGCCACGCCGCTTTGTTGACCGAGTTGATGGGCTTTTTGATAAAAAGTGAGCGCTTTTTCAGGTTGATGTTGTTTTTCGTAGAGCAGTCCGAAATTCAGGTAAATCGCGTCTAGATCGGGATTGAGTCCCTGGGCGTATTTCAGATGGTCTTCGGCTTTTTTTAGGTCACTATTGTAAATATAAGTCCAGCCGAGGAGATTTTCGGCCATGGCTGAACCTGGATGATCGTTGGCGGCTTTTTGGGCTAATGTTAAAGCTTTTTGTGGTTGATTTAATTTTTCTAAATAAATCCAAATTGGTTTGACATAATAATTGACGTCCTGCGAATTGAGACTGAGGACGTTCTCATAGCTGGCGGCGGATTTTTGATAATTCTGCATTTCCAGATAAATTTCGGCCAATTTTTGATCTACTAGAATTTTTGGTTCATAACCGAATTGTTTGGCCTGAGTGAGGTTTTCCTCGGCGGCTTGAAAATTGTTGATGCTATAATATGCTAGCCCTAAGTAAAAAAGCGTTTCCGGTTTTTGTCTGTCGAGTACTTTGGCTTTTTCTAATGCTTCGATGGCATCCTGATATTTGCCGGTTTGTAGATAGGCATACCCCAAAAGTATCCAAGCATCTCGATAGTCCAATTTGCTTTTAGTAACTTCAAAGAGGAGAGGTATAGCCATTTGATATTCTCCGCATTGATTAAAGCTTCTGGCTAGCAGTACTTTTAGATGCAGATTTGGCGATTCACTATTGAATTTGAATTCAGTATAAGCTCCCAGAAAATTTTGAATTTTTTTGCTGATGTCTTCATTGCCACCCATTTTCAGTCCTTGATTGAGTAGATTTTGGGCGCGGTCATGTTCGCCAAAATAAGCCGCCAGTATGCCTTGATAATATAGGGTGGCCGCGTTGGGAGAGGTGATGCTGTCTATAATCGGCCTGGCTTCGCTTATTTTTCTTTGTCCGATCAGGGCTCGGCCCAGATAGAGGCTGGACTCAATATTGCTGCCATCTCTTTCTTTCAAATCGCGAAAAACTTCTTCAGCTTTACTGAAGTCTGAGTTGCGGAGATGTATTTTCCCTATTTCATATAGTGGTTGTAATTGCGAAGGGGTGCTTTTGTAGGCTTCTTGATATTGTGCGACGGCGAGACTGGGGAATCCGCTTTTTTCTAGATCAGCAGCTCTTTGTATCATTTCTGCGTAACTTTTGTTGCGGCCTATTTTATTGTCACGTAAATTGGAGGGAAGTTTGTTTTCATCTTCAGTGCTAGTATTGCTGGTGAGTGGGGGTGTTGGTTGTTTTTGAAAAGGTGGTAATTCAAAAACATATAGCGTGGTAAGTGTGATGAAAGCGGCTGCCGTTAAAAATACGGCGCGGAAAATGAATTTAATCATGAGAAATGTTTTATTTTTTGTTGTAGATAATGGGCGTGGCATAGCGCTATGGCTAGTGCGTCAGCAGCATCGTCTGGTTGTGGTAATGTCGATAGATTGAGTAAGAGCTGCACCATTTTTTGCATTTGTATTTTTGGGGCGGCTCCATAACCGCAGAGATTCATTTTGATTTGATTGGGTTTATATTCGGTCAGTGGCAATTGTTGACGGCTCATTTCATAGATGATGGCGCCGCGGCATTCGGCTACTTTGAGGGCGGTGGTGACGTTTTTGCTGAAGAATACTTCTTCCAGGGCGACTTCCTGCGGTTGAAATTCTTCGATAATTTCCAGCAGATCGCTGATGGTTTGTTGAATGCGTTGTCCATGTGGGAGTTCCGGCGAGGTCGTGATCACACCACAATCCAGTAATTCGATTCTATCCGAATGATGTCGAATCAGTCCAAAGCCGGTGGTGGCGTAACCAGGATCTATTCCTAAAATCAGCAAAGTGATTTACTTAAAGGTGCTGTTATTATATGGGAAAAGTTGTTTTGAGAGAATTGAATTTTTTCGAAATGCCGTTAATAGTGTTGTTCTCAAATCTGCCGCAGAGAAATTTCTCGTATACCGTGGATGGCGTTGGAGACTATGACGATTTTGTCGCCCTTTTTGACTAGTTTGTGTTTTTTGAGCAGGGTGACGATTGTTGTGGGGGCGTTGATTTTGCTGACTAGGATATGGTTGAGGCCCCAGCATAATTGCAATTCGCGACAGGTGTGTGGGTTTGGTGTGATGGTGATTATTTCGGCAAAAGTGCGTTGTTTGGCTATTTGGCGGGCGGTGTAGCCGTGCCAGGTTAGAGCCACTATCATTTTGGCGCCGATTTCTTGGGCCAGGCTGGTGGCGGTGTGACAGATTTCACTGCTGTCATTTTCGGCTGTGGTGTATTGTTTTAATTTGTTCCAGTTATTGTCTTTTTGGAAATTTTCGATGGTCTGGCTGACTTTGGCTAGAGTGGCTACGGCGGCGACGGGATATTTGCCGGTGGCGGTTTCATTGGAGAGCATTAGGGCGTCGGCATGGTCAAAAACAGCGTTGGCGGTGTCGCTGATCTCGGCGCGGGTGGCGCGTGGATTTTGAATCATGGATTGCAGTATTTCCGTAGCGATGATGACTGGTTTGCCCAGGGCGGTAGCCATTTTGACCATGGTTTTTTGGGCGATTGGCACATTTTCAGCTGGTATTTCTACTCCCAAATCGCCCCGCGCCACCATGATGGCGTCACTGACGGCGACGATTTCGGCCAGATTTTTTAAAGCTTCATGTCTTTCGATTTTAGCGATGATTTTGGTGTGATATCCCTCTTCTTCAATAATTTGGCGTAATTTGGTGATGTCTGAGGCTTTGCGGACAAAAGACAAGGCGACATAATCCACGCCCAGTTTCAGGCCGAAATGCAAATCAGCCAGATCTTTTTTGGTAAGTGGATTAGCGCTGATGGAAGCGGTCGGGACATTGATGCCTTTGTGAGTTTTGAGTAGTCCTGGCGTGAGGGCTTCCACGGTAATGGCGCTGCCTGATACTTTAACCACTTTGGTTTGTATCATGCCGTCCTCTATCAAAATCAAATCGTTTTTGGTGACATCTTTGTGCAGATGTTTGTATTGAACGGGAATGATTTTCACTCCTTGTTTTTCAGAGGAGACTTTTTGAGAAGTATCCAGTATGAAATGCTCTCCTGCCGTGATGGGTAGCCCAGCTTCTGGCAGTAGACCGAGGCGGATTTTAGGGCCCTGTAAATCCTGTAATATCATCACGGTTTTGCCGGTTTTTTTCTCGGCCAGGCGTAAATTTTTGACCAGTTTTTCCTGGGAAGCATAACTGCCATGGGAAAAATTCAATCTAGCTGCATTCATTCCGGCCTGAATCATTTCGATCAGGGTTTTTACTTCACTGGAAGCTGGGCCTAGCGTACAGACTATTTTGGTTTTGCGGAGCATGTAGAAAATTTAGTGGGTTTGATATGTGTTTTTAAGCGGCCTGATTGATGTTGGAGTTGTTGGTATTGGCTGGTTGGCCGGTAAGCAGGGGATCGGTTTTGACCAGGGCGGCCAGGGCTGTGGTAGAGCCTTGATATTGTTGTTTGGCCTGTCCTCCTTTACTCATAGTGTCATTGAAGATTTGGCTGGGAGATTGGCTAGCTACTTCATTGAGGGCCGCGGCTTCGGACTTTTCTGGATTCTGAAAATTTTCTGGTGATGGCGGAGCCATGTCGACATTTTGAAAAATCAAACGATGAGTTTGGAGAGATTGGGAAGTAAATGTTTGATGCTTTGCTAAAAGATTCATGTGTGAATGTTACATAGTGAGTATAGCTGCTTCTATTTCCTGCATTTTTTGTAATTCTTTTTGATGATAGATTTTTTCCAATTCTATCAATCCCAGCCCAAAATCTTTGCGTAAAGCTTTTTCATAATCTGTTAAGGCT
This sequence comes from uncultured Candidatus Peribacteria bacterium, assembly GCA_964528305.1. Classification (GTDB taxonomy): domain Bacteria; phylum Patescibacteriota; class Gracilibacteria; order UBA1369; family UBA1369; genus CAZGSD01. Next base: position 11,581 of record CAZGSD010000010.1, read on the forward strand.
TGTTGTAAATCCTGTTTTAATTTCAATTTTTGTCTATTTTCCAGGTCTTTGGCGGCGGGATTTTTGGGGTCAATTTTGCTAATGCGTTCTTCTGTTTCTAATTTTAGCTTTGTGCATTGTTGTTCAAAAGCTTGGCTGATTTGTTCTATTCGAGCCAATTGGTCCTGTGCTTTTTGTGTGTAGGCGGTGATGATGCTATCCATAAATGGCTTGTTTATCTTTTTATTTTAACATGAAACCGGTTTAATTTGAAGTTTAAACGTGCTGTAAAAAATAGGTGACCATTTCTTCCGTGGAAATTAATTCACGATCAGGAGTTTTTAAAATGCGATAAATTTCTCCCCGTTGATATCCTAGTCCCATCAGAGCTTGGGTAACTTCTTCGAGATGTTGATCCAGAGTGTCTGGCAATGTTTCTGTTAAGTCTGGTAGTACTTTGTTTTTCAAATCCAATATGATGCGCTCGGCAGTTTTTTTGCCAATACCTGGGATTTTACTTAAATAAACAGCATTTTCCTGTAAAATGGCGTTTTTGATTTGATTGACATCATGATTGAAAAACTCCAGAGCGGTTTTGGGGCCAACTCCACTGACACTGATTAGTAAGCGGAAAAACTCCAGGTCAGCTCCGGTGGCAAAGCCGTAAAGACTGATTTCATCCTCTCGTACTTTTGTATAAATGAAAATTTCAATGGAATCGCTTATGGATAAATTTTCTGAAAGCGATGTGCTGATGTGTATTTCATAACCCACAGCGCCGGCCAATAAAAGTATGCTGTTTTTGTTTTTTTGAATAATTTTTCCCTGTAGAAATCCAATCATGCGAGAAGGGGATTAAACGGTGTCCTGAAAGTGCTTGACCCAATAATTTTTGAAATCCAGATAAGTGCCGTTAGTGATAGCTATTCTGGCTTTTTTCATCAATTGCAGGAGGAAGTATAAATTATTCAGGCTCAATAGTCGAATGCCAAGCATTTCGTTTTCCTTGACCAGATGGCGTATATAGCTGCGGCTGAATTGGGCGACGGGACTGTCTGGAGCGTCCGGGTCTAGAGGAAGGGCGTCCTGCCGGTATTTTTCATTAACTATGTGATGCCGGCCTGTGGAATTATAAAAACAGCCATGTCTGGCGATGCGCGTGGCATGCACGCAGTCAAACATATCTATGCCTCTTTCGATGGAATTGAGTAAATCCAGTGGCGTGCCTACTCCCATTAGATAGCGGGGTTTGTGGGCTGGTAGATGTGGGTGAATGACTTCTAGAATGTGATTCATTACGGGTCTTTCTTCCCCTACTGATAGCCCTCCGATAGCAATACCTGGGGTGTCGAGATTGGCGATAAATTGGGCTGAATCGCGACGGAGATCGTCAAAAACAGTTCCCTGAATAATGGGGAAGAGGGCTTGTGTGGGCCGTTTGGTGGCGACTTTCTCGGCTTCCAGGCGTTGATGTTCATTCAAGCAGCGTAGGGCCCAGTCATGGGTGCGGTGTAGGGCTTTTTCGGCGTAGGATTTGCTACTGTCATGGGGTGCGCATTCGTCAAAAGCCATGATGATATCGGCGCCCAAATCATGCTCTATTTGCATGACTTTTTCAGGTGTCAGGTAGTGTTTGCTGCCGTCTAAATGTGACTTAAATTCAACGCCATCATCAGTTATTTTGACTTTAGACTCTCCTGTTTTACTGCCTTGGCCAAGTGAAAACACCTGAAATCCGCCGGAGTCAGTCAGTATGGGGCTGTTCCAACCTGTCCATTGATGCAGGCCGCCCATTTCTTTTATTAGTTGATGGCCGGGGCGTAGATAGAGATGATAGGTATTGGCCAGGATAATCTGTGTTTCAATGGTTTTTAGCTCGTCTGGCGAAATGCCTTTGACGGATCCTAGCGTGCCGACTGGCATGAAAATGGGGGTTTCAATATCGCCATGTGGCGTTTTGAATACTCCCCGGCGGGCGTGAGTTTGTTTGTCGGTGGCGATAATTTCAAATTCAAACATTGGGAAAGGCTCTATTTAGCCTTTTTGACACTTTTCTTGGCGGCTGGTTTCTTTTTTGCTGTTGCGGAGTCATCTGCTTTAGCAGCTGGCTTTGGCTTATTTTTGTCCTGAGCTTTAGCTACTTTTGCCAGATAACGAGCCACCTGATCGTTACGTACTTCATTGCGGCGTTTGCCGGTGTAGACAGGGTGTGAAGCTGAGGATGTTTCCACTCTAATGACGAAATGTTCGACACCGTCGATTTTACGTGTTTCGTCGGAGCGTAGCGTGGAAGTGCTGATGAATTCGGCATTGCTGGTTACGTCCAGAAAGACGACTTTATTTACTTGTGGATGTATTTTGGCCTTCATATAATCTTGATTATTTACCTGTAAAAGTAAGCGAATTTTAATGATAGTATGAGGATTTAGCAAGTCATTTTATGATCCTCCCTCCAAAAAGCAGAAAGGGCACACATCTCGCCTCCGAAGGGCCCCTACCCTAATGTCGGCGAGGTGTATTACATTTCTCCTTTTTGGGGCCTTGAGGGCCTGAAAATCGTTTGAATTAGTGGTGAACTCTATAGTAGTTTACTTAAAATTAATTACATACAATGAAAGAATACCAAATAGATGTACGAAATTCAGGTGAGAATTGTCAGGAAGTTGTTAAGGACTTTTTATTTAAACGGTGCGCGACTGTGCGTTTTAGTTCAATTACGTGGGGATGGATATTAAAAAAGGGTGGAGTGAAAGATCCTAATTTTCAAAAAACTTTATCAGCATTAAAACCGTTTTATCTTGAAGAAGAGGTTTTGGAGAGACGTATTGGGGAATTACAAGGTTTTATTGATAATAAATCACACAATTATTACTATCGTCTTTCTGATGAGATGAAAGCTAAATTAAGAGAAGAGGATCTTTTATTCGGGTGTGATGTTTTTGAAATTTCGAAAAATTTTTATGGTTTTGAGGATCCGACTTTTTTAGATAAAGATGACTATATTGTTGGAAAGTTTATTAGTCATGAATCTTATATCTTTTTGTTCTTAGAACCATCTGAAAAGCAGGCACTAATTAAACAGGGGATTGAGTTTTTTTAGAATACTCTAATTGAGAGGTGACTTTTTCCCTATGATGTTGGGATGGTAATTTCCTCTGCAACTTCTTCTGCATCAGCCGGTCTTTCTACCTTTTTGGTTTCTTCGATCAGGCTGGTGGAGGCGACTAGGTCGTTTTCATTCAGTCTCATTAGGTAAACTCCCTGTGTGGTGCGGCCCTGTTGAGGAATGGCTTTGATGGGCAGGCGGATTACTTGGCCCATTTTAGAGATGATAATAAGATCATTATTTGCTCCTTCTTCCAGGATTTTTGCTCCAACGATCTTACCTGTTTTTGCGGTGATATTGGCGGTTTTTACCCCGGTGCCACCGCGGGTTTGCAGGCGATATTCAGTGACTGGAGAGGCTTTGCCAAGGCCGTTTTCCATGATGACTAGCAGCTGGGAGGTTTTGGGGTCGCGGATAATGCCCATGTCGACTACTTCATCGCCAGTGCGGACTTTGATTCCACGGACACCCATGGAGGCGCGGCCGGTGGGGCTGATATTTTCTTCGATGAAGCGTATGGATTTGCCTTCGCGGGTGACGATGAATACTTCATTGTGAGTGCTGACTTGAGTGACCCAATGTAGCATATCTCCTTCGCGCAATTTGATGGCGATCAGGCCGGATTTACGGACATTGGCGAAGTCTTCTACTTTGGTTTTTTTGATGGTGCCCTGGGTGGTACACATCAACAGATGTGATCCTGTCAGTTTTTCTCCGGTGGCCAGGATGCCAGTGACTACTTCTTTTTCAGAGAGCTGTAGTAAATTGACTATGGGTGTGCCTTTGGCGGTGCGGGAGGCCTGGGGGAGTTCGTAGGTTGGTAAACGGAAGACGCGGCCGAGATTGGTGAAAAAGAGCAAATCATCGTGATTGTTACATTGCTGCATGATGCTGATTTCGTCTTCTTCTTTGGTGGTGGCTCCGATAACGCCTTTGCCTCCGCGGCCCTGTGTTTGGAAAGTGCTGGCCGGTATGCGTTTGATGTAATTTTCTTTGGACATCATTACTACCATTGGTTCATTGGGAATGGTGTCTTTGCTGGAGAATTTGCCGATGGCGCTTTGATTGATTTCGGTACGGCGTTGATCTCCGTAGCTGTCGATTAATTCTTGAGTTTCGATTTTTACTATGTTGATGATTTTTTTCTCACTGCCTAGTATGCTTGTCAATTCATCGATTAGAGCCAGCTTTTCTGCTAATTCGTCTTCGATTTTTTGTCTTTCCAAACCGGCTAGGGTTTGCAGGCGCATTTCCAGAATTGCTTTAGCCTGTAAATCGCTCAGTTTGAATTTTTTCATCAATGATGCGTGGGCATCTTCTTTGCTGGCAGATTTCTTGATGGTTTCAATAATTTCATTGATGTGATCCAGGGCGATTTTGAGGCCTTCTAAAATGTGCGCGCGGGCTTTGGCTATGCCTAAATCATATTCGGTACGGCGGCGTACAACGATAACGCGATGATGGATGAAATGTTCTAGTATTTGTTTCAAATCGAGCAATTTGGGTTGCAGGCCATCCACCAGGGCAATCATGTTGAAATTGAAAGTGGTCTGCATGGCGGTCAGTTTGTAGAGCTGATTGAGCAGCTTTTTGGGATAGGCTTCTTTTTTTAGCTCTATGACTATGCGTATGTCTTTTTTTGATTCGTCACGAAGGTCGCTGATGCCGACTATTTTTTTATCGCGCACCAGATCTGCGATTTTGGTGATTAAATCGGCTTTGTTTACCTGATAGGGAATTTCTGTAATGATGATTTGGAAGCGGCCGTTTTTGCGTTCTTCGATAGTTGCTTTAGCGCGCATAACTACGCCGCCCCTCCCTGTTGTGTAGGCATTGCGAATGGCGCTTTGATCGTAAATAATGCCGGAAGTGGGGAAGTCAGGGCCTTTGATGAATTTCATTAAATCATCAATGGTGGCTTCTGGATGCTCGATTAGATGTAGTACTCCTTCACATAATTCATTGAGATTGTGGGGTGGAATGGAAGTGGCCATACCCACAGCGATACCGGATGATCCGTTGAGCAAGAGGTTGGGAATGCGTGTTGGTAAAACGCGTGGTTCTTGTTTCGTGGCGTCGAAATTGTCGGCCCATTCCACAGTTTGTTTGTCGATATCCGCCAACATTTCGTCGGCGATTTTTTCCATTTTAGCTTCTGTATAACGATAGGCGGCTGGGGCGTCTCCATCGATTGAGCCGAAATTTCCCTGTCCATGAATGAGGGTGTAACGCATGGCAAATTCCTGAGCCATGCGGACCATGGCCATGTAAACTGGGGAATCGCCATGGGGATGGAATTTACCCAATACTTCTCCGACAATGGTGGCGGACTTTTTGAAGCTGGCGCTGGATCTGAGGCCGGTTTCATGCATAGCGTAAAGGATGCGACGATGTACGGGTTTCAATCCATCACGTACGTCAGGTAGAGCTCTTTGGACGATTACGCTCATGGCGTAGTCCAAATATGAGCTTTCCATCTCGGTGGTAATATTGCGTAATGTATAATCCTGGAATAACTCACCGCCGTTTCCTGATTGATTTGGAGAGGCGGATTTGTCTTGATTTGTGCTGTTTTCTGCCATTTTTAAAGGTGTTGAATCTATTTCGCCGCCAGTCTAACATATTAGCCTTGGATCTGGCCAATTGAAAAAATGGGGTTTTTTTGTTATAATGTAAGGATTTATATGTATTGCCAAGCAAGAGCATGGCTGATGAAAATTCAACTAATAACTCCACAATGCCGATTGGAACCGGTAATAATGCTGATTCAGCTGCTGCTCCAGTGGTTGATCCAACTGTAGTCAAACAGATGTTGGCCCTGAAGCAGCATGAAGAAAATGCTGCCCTTGACCGCCAGGGTGCTGTGGTGCTGGACAATGTAGTTGGTAGTGCCGAAGAGGCTTTAATCAAAAAAGAAGAAAAAAGTTTGGAAGGACTTACTTTTGAAGGTGTGGATGGCAAAGTCTTGCCTTTGGAAAAGCCGGCTAGTACTCGTGAAGCACCGGCTTGGCTGAAAAGTATTACCGATATACCAAAAGATAAACCAGCTGATGAAGTAAAAACAGATCGTGTTCAAGCTGAATTGATTAAACATTTAGAAGGTTCGCCGTCGGCTGCGGCCGTGGATGGAAAATCATCTGTAGTGGCTACTTCTGTGGAGACATCATCCGGCGTGGCTGGTTCTGGCGTGGCACTTTTGACGGTGCAGCAAAAAGCTGATGCTCGTGCCAAAGGAGATTTGTTAAAAGATGTCAGTAGTGGTTTGGTGCAAGCCGTAGAGTTGGGTAAGATGGAAATTGCCAAAGGTAAAACGGCTGGTGTGGAAGAGGCCGCTATTACTTTGGAAAATTTTGAATCGGCTAAAGCCGCTAAGAAATACACGGAAGCCACGGGTGTTTCTTTGAAAACTCCAGAAAACAAAGAGAAGGCCAAGGTTGCTGCTTTGGAGCGTCAAGCTTTGATTGAGGCGGAAAAGATTTATCAGGAGGGCATGTCTACAGTGCGCGACTTGATTGCACCATCTTCGATGGAAGTGAATTACGATCATATTCGCGTTGAAGGTATGTATGCCAGAACTTTTGTGGTCTATGCTTATCCTCGATATCTCGACACCAACTGGTTGTCACCGATTGTCAATGTTGATGCCACCATGGATTTGGCTCAATTTATCTATCCGATTGATTCGGCGAAAATTATGAAAATCCTGGGTAAAAAGGTTACCCAGATGCAGTCTGCCATGCATATGAATGCGGAAAAAGGTTTGGTGAGGGATCCGGCTTTGGAGACAGCTTATGAGGATGCTGAACAATTGCGTACGGAGATTCAACGTGGTCAGGAAAAGTTTTTCCAATTTGCCATGTATTTGACTGTTTATGCTGATGATTTGAAGAAAATTGATCAGGTTTCTAAGCAGTTGGAATCTCTTTTAGGATCCAAGTTAATTTTGACTAAAAGGGCTGATTTGCGCATGGAGCATGGGTTTAATTCCACTTCGCCGCTATGTCTGGATGAGCTGGAAATTTTCCGTAATATGAATACTGGTCCACTTTCGACTACCTTCCCTTTTAATTCCTCTGATTTGACCAGTAATGAAGGAATTTTATACGGTTTGAATCGTCATAATGATTCATTGGTGATTTTTGACCGTTTTGCTTTGCCCAATGCTAATTCGGTTTGTTTTGCGATGTCTGGTGCAGGTAAATCTTATGCCGTGAAATTGGAGATTTTACGCTATCTGATGATTGGCGTGGATGTAATAGTGATAGATCCGGAAAATGAATATCAGGAATTAGCTAATACGGTTGGTGGATCTTATCTGCGCGTGTCACTGACTTCCGATCGTCGTATCAATCCATTTGATTTGCCGGCTCCGCTCAAAGATGAAGAGTTGCAGCCAGGTGACTTGCTGCGCTCCAACATCATTACTTTGCATGGTTTGTTAAAAATAATGCTGGGGGGGTTAACTCCGGTGGAAGAGGGGATTATCGATAAAGCTTTGAATGATGTTTATGCCTTGAAAGGCATTACTATGGATATGGTTGATCCATCCAATTTGCCGGTGCCGACCATGGAAGATTTACATGCCTTGCTGCTTAATATGGATGGAGCGGGGGATATAGCTCAACGACTAGAAAAATATACCAAGGGAACTTATGCTGGTATTTTTAATAAACCTACCAATATAGATATGCAAAGTGGCCTGATGGTCTTTTCCATACGTGATTTGGAGGACTCTTTGCGGCCTATCGCCATGTATATAATTTTGAATTATATCTGGAATAGGGTGAGATCTTCACTGAAAAAACGTCTCATGATTGTGGATGAGGCCTGGACCATGATGCAGCATGAGGATTCGGCTAAATTCCTCTTTGGTTTGGTTAAACGTGCCCGTAAATACTATTTGGGTATTACTACTATTACCCAGGATGTGGAGGATTTTATGAAATCCTCTTATGGTAAGCCGATAGTGACCAATTCTTCCATGCAGCTTTTGCTGAAGCAGTCTTCTGCCTCGATCAATATGCTGCAAAAGGTGTTTAATCTGACTGATGGTGAGAAATACATGTTGCTTAATTCAGGCATAGGTCAGGGGCTGTTTTTCGCCGGACAAAAGCATGTGGCCATTCAAATTATTGCTTCTTATACCGAAGATAAAATAGTTACCACCAATCCGGAGGAGATTTTGAAAGGAATGAGCAGCGCTGAGGGTGGGACTACATATGAGTAATTTCGTTGGGGGATTAACGTAAATAATTAACAGCCGCGTCCAGTTGTGGGTCCTGGCCTTTTTGGCGTTGTTCGGGGGTGATTTTGACTATCAGGTGTGGGGTTATTCCGGTGCCATTGACGTCACGTTTTTGTGGAGTTAGCCATTTGGCTATGGTTAATTTGAGGCTGGATTTGTCGCTGTAGCTGGTGATTTCCTGTACGGTACCTTTGCCAAAAGTGTTGGTGCCGATCAGATAGGCCAGGCCGTAATCTTGCATGGCTCCGGCAAAGATTTCCGCTGCTGAGGCGGAGCCTTCATTGATCAGTACAACTATGCGATAATTTTTTAATTCAGCTGCGCCGTTGGAATTGTAGCTGTTCAAAGATTGATTTTTATCGCTGGTGAAAAATACGGCTTGTCCATTGTCTATGAAATGGCCCAGTATGGATTGAGTACTGCTTAAATATCCTCCTGGATTATTACGTAAATCTATGATTAATTTACGGGAAGTCCCGGCCTGGATGCTGGCCAGATGTTTGTTGAATTCGCTGGCGCTGTTTTCGGTAAATTGATCCAATCTCAGATAGGTGATGCCACTCGCCAGATCTTTTTTCTGAATAGCTTCCACGGTGATTCTTTCACGGATTATTTCGTATTCCAGGGTTAGGGTGTCTCTTTTGATTTTTAGGCGCAAAAAGGTGCCGGCGCTGCCTTTGATCATGGACATCACTTGTTCGTAGCTGAGGCCATTGGTTGGAGTGCCGTTGATTTCCAGAATAATGTCTTTGCTTTTTAGCCCGGCGCGATAGGCGGGAGAATTGGTAATAGTGGTTTGTATAATAAAATTACCATCAGCCTGCTCAATAATAGCTCCGATACCCTCGTAATTTTCTGGTATATAGATGTGTGATTGGCCGTTGTTGCCGGGAGTTTTGAAGATGGAGTATGGATCGTCCAAAGCGTTCACCATTCCAGAGATAGCTCCATAGACCAGTTTGTCTTTGGAAACTTGATCAGTGCGCAGAAATTGGCTGTTGATCTTGTTCCAGGTGTCGAGCAAAATTTCGAATTTTTCATTATCAAATAAATCACTGTCAATGCTGTAGTTAAAGGTGGGGGCGGGGACGGCGATAGTGACTTGGCCGGTGCCTTCGTGCGGGGTGGTGAGGCTTTGGGC
>CAZGSD010000010.1:21151-24456 GCA_964528305.1 uncultured Candidatus Peribacteria bacterium
TTTTCTCTTGCCCTGGTTTGATTTTGTGGCCTAAAAATGCTATAATATGAGGATTATTTAGAGCTTAGAGCAATGCAAAAATGGTTGGTGAAAATAGGGCATGGATTGATACTGGCTACTATGGGAGCTGGACTCTTTGCGGCCTCGCTTTTTTATGAACAAAATATACCTAAATATGTGGCTCAGGCTCAGCATGGTGGCGTGAGTTTACAAACTGGTGGAAAATCCGTCGAAGTGCAGCGTGATGGCATGTCTTTGCAGGTTGGAGGAGGAGCTCAACTGGAACAGGGAGATATTTTAGTGGCTGGTGGTATAGCAAATGGGATAGTGATGAAATTTGCTGCTGATGGCGAATTACGTCTGGATAAAGGAGCCATGGTGAAAATTGCAGTCCTTGACGATCAGAAGCAGGTTTTTGTTTTTGAAATATTATCGGGGAGGGTTTGGCTGCAGAATGTTTATAGTAATGCCAGTGTGAATTTGCGTTTATCCGGGGCGGTTATATTACCTGGGCAAAGTGTGGTGGCAGTGGACGTTGTGGATGGTAGGGCGGATGTATCTGTATGGGAAAATAATGCAGTGCTAGGTTTGCTCTCCGCGGCTGGTGAAAAGGTTTCAGAGTTATTGCGTGAAGGGGATGGTAATATTATTAATCGTTTGTATTTACCAGAAGGCACTCAAGTGTCCGTGTCTGGCTCTAAAATTGCTGCCAATCGGGAAGCTGTATCGAAACTTTTGTATTCGAAATTGGTCAAGGAGTTTAATTATAGTGTGATAGATAGGTCTAAATTGCGTGATGATGTTTGGTTGGCTTACAATATTCGAAAAGATAGCGAGATGTTGGAGCGGGTTAGGCAGGAACGTCTAGCTAAGATTCGTACTCGTGGCGTCAAGTACGCGACTTTGGATTCTTCTAATTACAAGTGGGATCAGACTTGGCGCGATTTTGCCAATGCTTTGACTTTTTCTGAAAAAAAAGTAGGGCAGCGCAATCTCGATGCTTTATATGATTTGTTATATGATGCGCAATATTTATTTGATTATGGCCGTGCGGATGAGGGAAAAGAGCGCTTGAGCAGTTTTACCGGTATGGCCAATCAGTTATTTGTGATTTATGGTGATGATTTGAAGCGTGTTTATACGGATAGGGTAAAATATGAATATGAGTATTTATCTTTTGCTTTGCCTAGTGATTCTTTGTTTCAATTGCGACAAGTGTTGGAAAAAATTTATCTGGAAGCTATTCGAGGGCAGCAGTCAGAGTTGTCGATGAAATTTGCTTTTTTGACAGAAAAGCTGGCTGTGATGAACTATTACGCTGAGCGTAATGATTATAAAAACATTAAAAATACTTTTGATGAATACATGGCTGCGTTTAAGGATTTGATGGCGCGTGTGCAGCCTGGCCAGCTCGAACATCTGCTTCAATTGCAGCGACAAAATCAAACTTTGGACAATCTCTTTGCTCAGTATGCTGCTTTTTATAGGCAAAATTATTTCACGGATAAATTGTTTGTGGAAAACAAATATTTGTCCATGTTGCCTCTAGGCAAGGATAAGCCTGAAGAAATGCAAAGTGTGATTGCTCAAAGAATTGATTTTTTGAGACGGTTAAAAAACTTCTTTTTACGTGGGGAGGTACCGTTAATTGATGCTCAAAATATTATGGCTTTGTTATTTTCGGAAATAGCGCGCATTGAATTGCCGGCTGATTATCAGGTGGCGGTGAGTGAGTTGTTTCATCAAAGATTGGAAGATTATGGGCTTTTTGGTAGATTTTTGAATTCACCTGAATATGTGACTTCTGTATCGCGTGGCAGTACTCCTGAGCAGCGTTTCGAGCAGTTTAAAGAGGATAACAGACAAGTTGTTTCCATCGATCAATTGCGTAGGGAATTGGGAGGTGGCGGGAATGTTTATGAGTCTGGTCGGCTGGTTGACATTCCAACACCGTCGATGGTGAATGATGATAGCGTGCGTGGTGATTCGGCGGTGGAGTTGGTTTTGCCTGATTTGACGCCAAAAACCAAAGCTCCCAGGGTGAAGAGGATTAATTAATTTTTTCAATCAATTGTGTTTTACGGAGGCCTTGTGTACAATGATGCCGCTTTTTTCGTGACGCTTTACTTTTGTAATAGTTTTGGCAATGGATCAAACAACTTCTAGTAATTATGGCGCCCAGAATATTACCGTTCTGGAGGGATTACAGGCTGTGCGCAAGCGCCCAGGCATGTATATCGGTACTACCGATGTGGCTGGTTTGCATCATCTGATCAAAGAGATTGTGGATAATTCCATCGATGAGGCTATGGCTGGCCATTGTAATCAGATTGAAGTGGTGTTGTATGAAGATGGTTCTGTGTCAGTGGAAGACAATGGGCGTGGTATACCGGTGGATAAAGTGGAAAAGACTGGTAAATCGGCTTTAGAGACTGTGCTGACCGTATTGCATGCTGGTGGTAAATTCGGGGATGGTGGTGGTTATAAGGTTTCTGGTGGTTTGCATGGAGTGGGTGCTTCAGTGGTGAATGCTCTGTCTAAATGGTTAAAAGCCGAGGTTTATCGTGATGGCAAGATTTATGCCATGGAGTTTAAAACCGGTGATACTAAAAAGGCAATTGAGGTTATCGGTAAAACAGATAAGCGTGGAACGAAGATACATTGGCTGCCGGATGAGGATATATTTGATACTACAGTGCATGATTTTGAGACTATCGTGACACGTTTACGTCAGCAAGCTTATTTGACTAAAGGGGTTTCTATTAAGCTGAAAGATTTGCGTAGTGGAGAGGCCAATCAATTTTATTTTGAAGGTGGCATTAAATCCTATGTTCAACATTTGAATTTGGGCAAGGAAGCGATTGGCGATATTTTTTATCTGGATCGTAGCGTGGAGGAGGGAATGATTGAAATTGCCATGCAATATACCAATGGTTTCAATGATCAGGTGTTAACTTTTGCCAATACCATCAATACACCGGAGGGTGGTATGCATTTGACTGGTTTTCGGTCAGCGCTGACTAGAACTTTGAATAACTATGCGCGCGCCAACAATTTACTCAAAGAAAAAGAAGATAATTTAACGGCTGATGATGTTCGTGAGGGGTTGACGGCTATAGTGTCCGTGAAAATTGCCGATCCGCAGTTCGAGGGGCAGACCAAAGCTAAGCTGGGTAATTCAGAAATGCGTACTGCTGTGGAAAATGTTTTTGGGCAGGTTTTTGCCCAATATCTGGATGAACATCCGGGAGAGGCGAAATTGATGTTTTCTAAATGTGCCTTGGCGGCCCGCGCGCGCCTGGCGG
>CAZGSD010000010.1:24466-28829 GCA_964528305.1 uncultured Candidatus Peribacteria bacterium
TTCGGTTATTACCATGGGGGCGCGGTCTATTTTTTTTTTAAAATTGGGGCGGGGGCGCCCCGGGCGCCCGGGGGGCCGCGCGCCGCCCGTGATGCCATAGTCCGCAAGGGGGCTTTGGAGGGTATGACTTTACCCGGTAAATTGGCGGATTGTTCGTCCAAAGATCCTGTGAATTCAGAGTTGTATTTGGTAGAGGGAGACTCAGCCGGTGGATCTGCCAAGCAGGGCCGCAATCGTGAAACCCAGGCTATTTTGCCGCTCAAAGGTAAGATTTTGAATGTGGAGCAGGCCCGTATGGATAAAATCCTGGGCTTCACAGAAATTAAAGCATTGATTACCGCTTTGGGTACAGGAGTTGGAGAGATTTTTGATATTACTAAAATTCGTTATCATCGTATTGTGATCATGACGGATGCTGACGTGGATGGTGCTCATATCCGCACATTGCTTTTGACACTCTTTTATCGTCATTTGAGACCTGTTATTGATTATGGCTATCTGTATATTGCCCAGCCGCCACTATATAAGCTGGAGCAGAATAAAAAGGTTGTTTATGCTTATTCACAAGCCGAAATGGAGGAGAAAAAGCTGCAATTCCCTAATCCGGAAAAATTAACTCCTCAACGCTATAAAGGTTTAGGTGAAATGAATCCTGAGCAGCTGTGGGAAACCACCATGGACCCTGATAAGCGCTCTATGTACAAAGTTAGTGTGGAGGATGCTGAAACTGCTGATAAAGTTTTTGAAACTTTAATGGGCAGCGAGGTAGCTCCTCGTAAGAAATTTATTCAGGCGCATGCGAAGGCGGTGAAGAATTTGGATATTTAGGCAGCTCTGAAAATTGTGTTGTACTGCGTTAGCTGCGAAAACTCTTCTCTCACCGTATTTATCATACGGCTCGGTCAGAGTTTTCTTGCTGCCTTGTACAACAGCAATTTTGAGAGCTGCTGGGGCGTTTAGCCGTATTGAATTTGACAATTGCCCTACCACACTGGCATACTGCCCGCGCGTCCGGTCGAAACAAAGGCGCTTTTAAAGATTAATTTTAGAAGAAAGGGGGTAAGATTTATGGCTATAAAAGTTGTTAGAAATCCCAAAGAATCCGTAGATAGGCTGATTGCCCGGTTTAATAAAAAAGTGCAGTCCAGTCGTATTATGCCTCTGCTCAAAGCTAAGCGTTATTTCAAACGTCCTCTGCGCAAGCGTGAGGTTCGTGCGGCCGCTATCATGCGTTCCCATTACCGCTCCCAGCGTGAGAGAATGAAATTTTATTAGGATTTTTTAGAAAAAGCGCCCCATACTTAGGGCGCTTTTTCTAATTTATTTGGTTTAGTGTATAAATTATTCATGCCAACTGTTGCTCAAATATTAGCTGAAGCTAAAAACCAAGGATTGCGGGATGTATTGACGGGAGAGATGTGGCTTGGATATTTGTTGAATTCATCCAAAGAAAATTTGTTTAGCTATCCGGAACGTGAAGTGTCAGCGGAGGTGCAGGAGCGGTTTTTTGCTGGTGTGAAAGAAATGCTTGAGGGGAAGCCGGTTGGGCAATTAATTGGCAGTCGGGAATTTTATGGACTTAATTTTGTTGTAAATGGAGATGTTTTAATACCGCGGCCGGAGTCGGAGTTGCTGGTGGATTTGGCTAAACGATTTATAGATGAGAATTTGCTTGGGCAGCAGGTGACAGTGGCTGATATTGGTACTGGTTCTGGCTGTATTTTGTTAGCTTTATTGAAAACCTGTCCTCAAGTGAAGGGGATTGGTGTGGAAGTTTCTGAAAAAGCTTTAGATGTTGCTCGGCGAAATGCGGAAAAACTAGATTTGGGCGAGCGTGTGAAGTTTTTTCAGGGGAATTTGTTGGAACCTTTGGTTGAGCCTTGTCAGGTTATTTTGGCCAATTTACCTTATATTGGACGGGAAAAATTTCATTTTGTGGCTGAAAATGTCGCCAAATTCGAGCCGGAGGTGGCGCTTTTTGGTGGAGCGGATGGGTTAGATTTATATAGGGAAATGTTTGCTCAATTGCAGCTTCTGCCCTGGAAACCGGCTTTTTTAGCTGGAGAATTTGGTTTTGGGCAGGAAGAAATTATGCGGGAGGTTTTGGCTAAATATTTTTCTATTGGCAGTTTTGATATAATTCCTGATTTGGCTGGGATTCCTCGGGTATTTGTGGTAAATCTTTAAGCGAAATTAAACAGCAATTTAAGCAGGTATTTTATGATGTTGGATAAATTACAGAATCTGGAGAATGATTTTTTGAAAATTGAGGGGGAATTGTCTCAACCTGGAGTGATGGGCAATCAGGCGGAATATTTGAGGCTTAGCCGTAAACACAAGGAATTGTCCAAAGTGGTGGTACTGTTTCGTGAATACAAAAAATTTGCTCAGCAGATTGCTGATTCCGAAGAAATTTTGAATAATGAGAATGACGAGGAAATGCGTGAGTTTGCTAAGGAGCAACTAAAAACTGCCAAAGAAGCTGTAGAGCGTATCGAGGAGCAGATTAAGGTAGAATTACTTCCCAAAGATCCCAATGATTTCAAAAATGCCATTGTGGAAATACGGGCTGGGGCTGGTGGTGAAGAAGCGGCTTTGTTTGGAGCTGAATTGGGGCGCGCTTATATGCGCTATCTGGAGGGACAGGGATATAAGATTGAAATGATTAATAAAAGCGAGGCAACGGCCGGTGGTATCAAGGAAATGATTTTTAAAGTGTTTGGAGGGGAGATGGCTTATGGCATCATGAAATATGAATCAGGGGTGCATCGAGTGCAACGCGTGCCAGTGACAGAAAATAAAGGGCGTGTGCATACTTCCACTATCACGGTGGCGGTCTTGCCGGAAGCGGAGGAGGTGGATGTGCAGATACGGGATGCTGATTTGAAAATTGATGTGTATCGCTCCAGTGGGCCGGGTGGGCAGAGTGTTAATACTACTGATTCGGCCGTGCGCATCACGCATTTACCTACTGGTTTGGTGGTGGCCATGCAGGATGAGAAATCTCAATTGAAAAACAAATCTCGGGCCATGGAGGTGTTGAGGACGCGTTTATATGCTTTGGAGCAGGAAAAGCGTCAAAAAGAATTGGGCGAGCAGCGTTTGGCGCAGATAGGTAGTGGAGACAGATCCGAGAAAATTCGTACTTATAATTTTCCACAGGATCGCATCACGGATCATCGTATCAACAAAAACTGGTCTAATCTGCCGGGAATTATGGAGGGCGATATGCAGGATATGTTTGAATCTTTGCGCATGGAAGATCAGGCGCAGCGGCTGGCGGAGGCTACTGGGGGGTAAACTTATTTTTTGCTGTATTATTGAAAAATCCCTTTTGTTTCTTGCCAAGCTTTTCCTAAACTATCACTAATACCAGAAAAATCTGGGATAAATTTACCGATGGAGGTTTGAATTGATACGAAGCCGTCGCGGAGGGCATTGATGTTGTTATTGAGTGCATCTAGATAGCCTTTGATGGCTGTGTAAAGGAAATAGCCGAGAATGATTAGGGCGATATAGGGGATGGCGTGGAAAACTATACCGAGGATTTTGTCGCGTAAGGCAGCTTTTTCTTGGTGTTGGTGAAATTTTAAAAGTTGATGGAGGGTGTTGTTTTGTTCTTGGAGTAGGGCAATGATTTCGGGTGAATTTTCCATTTTGGAGAGCTTAAGTTTTCAGAGTATAGTATAGGCAAAAGTCATTGTTTGAGCCATGAAATTTATCGATACACATTCACATATTCATTTTAGTAAAGAGTTTCCTGATACGGAGGCGGTGCTGGAGCGGGCTCGGAATGCCGGGGTGATGAAGCAGGTGCTGGTGGGATGTAATATGGCGGATTCGCGGGTGGCGGCGCGCTTTGCGGCTCAGCATGATTTTTTGTCTTGGACTATCGGTATTCATCCGCATGACGCGGTGGAGGTGACCGCCGCCAATTTACAAATAATTAGGGCTGTATTGAGTGGGGAAGAATCCTGGGGAAAGCTGCCGGTAGCGATTGGGGAGATAGGATTGGATTATTTTCGTAATCTGCAGCCGGTGGATGTTCAAAAACAGGCTTTTCGTTCTATGTTAGAAATGGCGCAAGAATTTGATTTGCCGGTAGTAGTGCATATTCGCGATGCCTACGCTGATGCTATGGAAATTTTAGCTGCTGCTGCCAATAAAAAAGTACTTTTGCACTGTTTTAGTGGTGGGATGCGGGAAGCTGATTTGGCCTGGAGTAGGGGATATCTGACTTCTTTTTCCGGTGTAGTGACTTATCCCAAAAATCTGGAATTACAGGAGGTGGTGCGAAAGGCGCCAGAACAGTTGTTTGTGTTGGAAACAGATTGTCCTTTTTTGCCTCCACAGCAGTATCGTG
>CAZGSD010000010.1:28929-30787 GCA_964528305.1 uncultured Candidatus Peribacteria bacterium
CAGTTGTTTGTGTTGGAAACAGATTGTCCTTTTTTGCCTCCACAGCAGTATCGTGGACAGCGCAATGAGCCAGCGTATACAGTTGAAACGGCTAAATTTGTGGCTGATCTGCGCGCGCAGACTTTGGAAGATGTTGCCAGGATGACTACGGCCAATGCGGAGAGATTTTTCATTTTGTAGTCATCCCAAATAGGAACAGGGTGAATATACCTCGCCTCCGAAGGGCCCCTACCCCAAAGTCGGCGAGGTATATTCACCCCGTTCCTATTTGGTTCAGTTTATCAATAATTTACAAGCCTGCTCTAAATCGCTAACAGTAATAATTTTGATAGCGCTAGTGGATTTGAGGGGTTTAGTGGAGGTTGCTGTGACAATGGTGT
Source organism: uncultured Candidatus Peribacteria bacterium (assembly GCA_964528305.1). Taxonomy (GTDB): domain Bacteria; phylum Patescibacteriota; class Gracilibacteria; order UBA1369; family UBA1369; genus CAZGSD01. The sequence continues at coordinate 29,310 of CAZGSD010000010.1, forward strand.
CAAAGCCCAGTTTTTCCGCTTCTCGTAACCGTTTGTCTAGATGGCTGGCTGGGCGAAGTTCTCCGGATAGACCAATCTCCCCCAGAAATACTGTTTTTTCTGGTAGAGGGATTTTTTTATAAGATGAAATAATAGCCATGGCTGCGGCTAGGTCTACTGAGGGTTCTTGTAATTTGAATCCGCCCACTACATTAATAAAAATATCCTGTGAGTTGAGTGGTAATTTTAGGTATTTTTGAATTACGGCGCCCAGTAATTGCAATCTGTTCAAGTCGAAGCCGCTGGCAGTGCGTTTGGGATAGCCAAAAATAGTGGCGTTGGTGAGGGCCTGTACTTCTAGTGTTAGCGGGCGGCTACCTTCCAGGGTGATAGTGATGGCTGACCCAATGGCGTCTTTTTTGCGGCCCTGTAGGAAAATTTCTGAAGGATTGGCTAATTCTTCCAGCCCCTTTTCAGTCATTTCCATGATGGCTATTTCATTGGTTGAGCCGAAACGGTTTTTTAAACCGCGAATGATGCGCAGATGCTGATGGCGTTCGCCTTCGATAAATAGCACTGTATCTACCAGATGTTCCAGTACTTTGGGGCCGGCCAGTTCGCCTTCTTTATTGACATGCCCGATGATCAAACAGGTGATCAGACGGCTTTTGCAAATTTCCATCAATTTTTCTGTGCAATAGCGGATTTGGCTGATACTGCCGGGTAAAGAGGGTATTTCCAGGGAATACATCACTTGGATGGAGTCGATTACCAAAAATTGTGGTTGCAGCAGATCCAGCTGATTGAGAATATTTTCCAGGTTGGTTTCAGAAAATAGCTGAATTAGATCCGTTTGTATGCCCAGGCGATGGGCGCGGGAGGCGATTTGTTCGCCGGACTCTTCGCCGGATACATATAGGACGTTTTGTTTGGCTGTGACAGCGTCATGACATAGTTCGAGAGTCAGGGTGGATTTGCCTATGCCTGGTTCACCACTAAGCAAAATCAGGCTGCCAACTTTGATGCCGCCGCCCAGAACGGTATTTAGATCGGGAAAGCGCAGGGGTAGGCGTTCGTGATTGGCTGGTTGGTGATCAGTTAATTTAAAGACATTGTTGATGATTTTGTGAGCATGCCTGGAGGCGGTGATGCTGTCAGTTTTGCTTGGCGCGACTTGTTTTTCTTCACTGAGGCTATTCCATTCCTGGCATTCGGCGCAGCGGCCCTGCCATTTAGGGCTTTGAGCTCCGCAGTTTTGACAGACAAAAATAGTTTTGGTTTTCATAGAATTGGTGGGGATGGTATGTGGTTATACTATGTTTATAGGCTGATTTATTCAAATATCTGGGCTATCTTAACCCAAATAAATGTTGAATTTATTACTGGCCCGTGTTAGTTTTTTCAGGCCTCAACTTGGTGTGGGTCAGTAGCTCAGCTGGTAGAGCGGCTCCCTCTTAAGGAGATGGTCCCCGGTTCAATCCCGGGCTGACCCACCAAAA
>CAZGSD010000011.1:0-11572 GCA_964528305.1 uncultured Candidatus Peribacteria bacterium
CCATACGGAACAATGCCCGGAATGCTCTGTATCACTCACTTATCACACGCGCCGCCGCGTCGAGGATATGTTACTCCCAAGCGACAGACTAGTTTGCCATCATTGTGGCAGAATTTTCCCATTACCAACCACCTGTCCTGATTGCAGCAGCCATCGCATCAAATATATTGGCCTAGGTACCCAAAAAATCGAAGAAGAATTGGTAAAATTATTACCATCCGCGCGAATACTTCGTGCGGATCGTGATACCACCAGCCAAAAAGGTGATTTCGAAAACATCTATCATACTTTTCGTGATGGGCAAGCCGATATACTGATTGGCACACAAATGATTGGCAAAGGACTACATTTACCACGAGTAACACTTGTAGGAGTTATGCTGGCCGACACCACTCTCACCATTCCCGATTTTCGTTCCGCAGAAAAAACCTATCAACTACTTACACAAGTAGCCGGACGAGCTGGACGCGAAAAACCAGGAGAAGTAATTATTCAAACTTATCAACCAGAACATTTTGCCATTCAAAGCACCGTCCAACACGATTATCCTGGGTTTTATAAACAGGAATTACACCATCGTCATCAGGGGTTATTCCCCCCATTTCAAAAACTTATAAAATTGACTATTGAAAACACAGATCAGCAAAAAGCCTGGCTGCTGGGACAACAAATTTTTCAACAACTGGAGTCTCATCGCCAAAATCATCCAGAACTAGTATCAGAAATCAATCTTTTCCCGGCACTTATCGCCAAAATCAAAAACCGCTATCGCTGGCAAATACTAATTACCGGCAACAATCCACACCTCTTTCTTCAAAAGTTCAACTTACAAAGTATATTCAAAAATGATATAAAAATTGACGTAGATCCGCTACACACCATTTAAGTAATGATTTAAACCAGCATGCCAGCCAAACAGCCACAAAAACGCATACTTACAGCCGTCAAACCAAGTGGTACTCCACATATTGGGAATTATCTCGGCGCCATCAAACCTACCATCGATTTACAAAAACATGGCCAGGTTATAATGTTTATAGCCGACTTGCACTCACTAACAACAGTTCGCAACGCTCAAGAATTAAAACAAAATACTATCGACGTAGCCCTGGATTTCCTGGCACTGGGCCTGGACCCCGACCACACCATTTTTTTCCGACAATCTGATTTACACGAACATGCAGAATTGAGCTGGATACTGAGTTGCATCACGCCCTTTGGCTTGATGGAGAGAGCCCATGCTTGGAAGGACGCAGTCGCCACCGGAAAAAAAGATCCAACCATCGGCCTTTTCACCTATCCAGTATTGATGGCTGCCGACATACTGCTGTACCAAGCAGATCTCGTCCCTGTAGGCAAAGATCAGAAACAACATGTCGAAATTGCCCGGGACCTGGCCGAAAAATTTAATGCTACTTTTAGTAATACTTTCAAATTACCAGAACCCTCTATTCCAGAGAATATCGCCACTATCATCGGCACGGATGGAGAACATAAAATGAGCAAAAGTTACCACAACACCATAGAAATTTTTGCCGAAGAGTCAGTCCTGAAAAAACAAATCATGAGCATTAAAACCGACTCAACACCGGTAGAAGACCCCAAAAACCCTGATCAGGACACTGTTTTTCAACTTTACTCACATTTAGCCAGTGAGGCAGAAACAGCCGAATTAAGAGACCGCTATACAGCAGGCGGCCTCGGTTATGGTGAAGCAAAACAAATTTTACTGCGAAAACATTTAAGCTACTTCGAATCCGCACGCCAAAAACGGGCCGCCCTGGCCACAGACTTACCCGCTCTCGAACGCATTTTGCAACAAGGCGCAATCAAAGCACGTCAAATTGCAACAAACACCTTAAACACGGTCAAGCAAAACGTTGGCTTACCCACATCTTAAACACAAACTCTTCTCTCGCACATGAAACCAATTAAATATATTTTCGTTACTGGCGGAGTCTGCTCATCATTGGGCAAAGGAATAGCGGCTGCCTCCATTGGAGCCATCATGAAATCATGCGGTTTGAAAGTTTGCACGGTCAAACTTGATCCTTACATCAATGTCGATCCCGGCACCATGAATCCTTTTCAACATGGAGAAGTATATGTTCTGGAAGACGGCTCAGAGACAGATCTTGATTTAGGACATTACGAACGGTTTATTGGCAGTAATCTGACTCAAAACTCCACCGTCACCACTGGAAAGATTTATTCGGAAGTCATAGCCAACGAAAGAAAAGGCCATTATTTGGGAGGCACAATCCAAGTCATCCCTCATATTACTAATGCTATCAAACAGCGCGTTTATGAAGCAGGTAAACAAGCCAATGCCGACATAGTAATGGTAGAAATCGGCGGAACAACCGGTGACATCGAAGGACTCCCCTATCTAGAAGCCATCAGACAAATAAGACATGACCAAGGTCAAGAAAACACCTTATTCGTTCATCTAACACTGCTACCATACCTCAAAGGTGCCAAAGAGTTGAAAACCAAACCGACACAACAATCCGTACGCGAATTAAGATCTTTTGGCATACAACCAGATATTATTATTGCTCGCGCCGACTACACCATCACACAAGATTTAATTAAAAAAATTGCCCTATTTTGTGATGTCGACGAGAAAGCTGTTATATCCGCTCCAACCCTAGATTCCATTTACAAAGTCCCTCTCAGCTATTTCGAACAAAATATCCATCAACTAATAGCTGATAAGCTCAAATTACCCCACCCCCATCCAAACCTACGCAACTGGGATAATTTATGCCAAAAAATTAAAGCTAAAAATCCCCCTCTCAAAATCGCCCTCATTGTTAAATATGCCAAGTTGGAGGACGCTTATTTGAGCGTCATCGAATCACTAAAAATTGCCTGTTATCATCAAAACCGCGAACTGGAATTACTTTGGATTGATTCTGAAAAACTAGAAAATAGCGACGAAAAAGCTTGGGAAATGTTAAAAAGTGCCGAAGGCGTACTGGTGCCCGGAGGATTTGGCACGAGAGGAACCACGGGAAAAATTATCGCTGCCGAATATTGTCGTGAAAACGAGGTTCCCTATTTTGGTATCTGTCTAGGTATGCAAATCATGTGCATCGAATTCATGAGGCATCTCACCGGAGACCCCCGTTACACTTCCGAAGAGTTTGACGAAAATTCTGAAACAGGACCTGATTTCCATGTAATTTCTTTTCTACCAGGTCAACACAAAAACACCGAAAAAGGTGGCACTTTACGGCTCGGAACATATCCTTGCGAGCTCAAAAAAAATTCACTTTGTCATGAATTATATGGCACCACCAATATTACCGAAAGACATCGCCATCGCTATGAATTCAATAATATTTTTCGAGAAAAACTAGCTCAAAATGGATTACAACCGGTAGGTATTTATCCTGAGGCCGATCTGGTAGAAATCATGGAACTCAAAAATCATCCATTTATGATCGGCTGCCAATTCCATCCCGAATTTTTATCCCGTCCAGATCAACCCCATCCACTTTTCCGAGGCTTTATAGAAGCCAGCATCAAAAATCAAAAACCCCTCTAAAAATCAAATGCCCCAATACTCATACACAGTCATCAACAAAGAAAATCGTGAGTTAACAGGCTCCATCAACGCTCCCGATGAAGCCGCCGCGCGTCAAGAGTTAAACACTTTGGGTTTTTCCATTCTGTCACTTACCAGCACCGCACCCGACACTCCAGCACCAGCGAACGATACAGAAGAAACCACACCTTCAATCAAATTCGAATTTTCCGCCACCGATAAGAATAAAAAGAAAATTGTGGGCACCATTCAAGGAGAAAAAATTTTTCCAGTTTATAAAAGACTAATACAAGAATACCAATTTGAAGTTGAACAACTATATCCAGCCGATTTATCCTCAGCAGAAAAAGAAAAAGCTAAATTAAAAGGCACCGCATATCTCCAGGATTTATTACAAGAAGAACAAGTAGCAGCCCAATTAACAGAGAAAAAACAGGCCATCGATGAGAAAGAATTTTTAGAAAAACAAAGCAAATTAAAAGCACAAGTTGAGTTTGTACTGCAAAAAGTAAACACCCTACTCACTACCTATCAGGAAGTACTAGATCCCGGACGCAAAGCTAAAATAAAATATTACGTAGAAAAGATTTTACGCATTAAAAACAGCACCAACCTGGATTATATCAGCCAGACCTGCGAAGAAATGCTGACCTACATACAAAAAGAAGAGATTTTCCTCAATCAAGAAGAGCGCCTCAAAGAAAAAACGATACTGGCTATCGATGCCAAAAGTATGATGATGGAATTAAACAGGATTAATAAATCACGCGGCCCCAGTATAGTGGAATCTCTTCAAACTTGGCGACAAATACACATCATTGATAATAGCTCACCTTCCACAACAGAAAACATCATTAATTGGCTGATTTCAAGCATCATAGGCCCCACACAGGAAGCCCCCGATATAGCCGCCGCCCGCCAAAAAATCAGGGACAACACCCGCCAATTAAAAGAATTCATCATGCTTTATTTCCAAGCTCCTGATGAAAACTTCAAAAAAGAAACCAAAACAACAATTCTTAGGTTGTGGCATCAACGAAAATTAGACAAACAAGACTTAATCACCCTAATTCACAAGCAAAAATCAACCTCCGTACACACAGACTCAAACACTCCAATAGAAACTTTAGAAGTGGAGATATTTGCAATCTCTGGCTGGATATTAGCTTTTTACATAGGATATTATTTTTTGACTATTTATCTAAATTCCAAACAAATTGGATTTTTAGGTGACACTTCAATCGGTTTAATTTTTCAAACCTCCATTATCAAATATTTTTTCACCAGCTTATTTTTATTCGTCTGTTTGTTGGGAATTAAAATAGAATTTTTCCGTAAAAAACCGCTTGTCACACCTGTTTTCCTAATAATTTTCTTGATCAGCTCAAGCTTAATCATTCTAAACTTTTAAATGTATCCAATTCTCTTACAAATTGGTCCATTAACTCTTTATTCACTATGGACCTGCCTGGCCATAGGCATATTCACCTCACTTCTTATTGTTAATAAACTGGTCAAATCCAGATTAGTAAAACTGTCTTTCCTGGCCGATAATAGTTTATTAATCTTTTTAACTAGTTTAATTGTCTCCAGATTTACTTTTATCATTTATAATCTGGATTATTTTTGGCATCAAATCATCGAACAAAAACAATTACTGGAAATCTTTTATGTTTGGGACAAAGGTTTATCCGCCTGGGGGGCGATAATCGGTATAGCTCTAAGCTTATTCCTATTGGCACGACAACAAGACGAAGATTTTTGGGCCTGGAGCGACATAGTGAGCGTTAGTATATTAATAGGTATGTTTTGGGCCAATATCGGAGCTTTTTTAGATGGCAGAAACTATGGAACTCCATCCAACCTCCCCTGGGCAATTAGTATAGAAAGCTCACAATTTGCCGTACCAATACATCCAGTACAAATCTACGCAGCCCTTTACAGTTTAGGCATTGGTTACGCTCTGTTTCAGCACTTCAATCACCCCATGCTCAAAAAACCAGGCATTATCAGCCTCACAGCCTTTACCAGCTATTGTTTATGCCGTTTTTTAGAGGAATTTTTACGTGGCGACGAATCTCATCTCATCTTCAATTGGATACGCGAAGCACAATTATATAGCCTGATTGGACTTTTATTTGGTGGCTATATGATGTATAAGTATTTCCGCTTATATCAAAAAACACCTTTTTCCCATGAACAATCCAATCAACAATCTCTTTAGTTACCTCTTTGCCTTTAACCCTGCTACTACTTTTCCCCTACAATGGGCCGTTTGGGCGTTGATTGCTTTAAGCCTTGGCACAGCATTTTATGCTACAGTACTGATTCGGAAACAACATGATCAGCTACTAAAAAAATCATTACGTCCATTCCCAAGTAAATTTCTTACACTGTCCTTTTTATTGCTAATCAATCTCTTTGCCCGTCTCACCAGAATAGAAGTACTTTCGATGAGACTCATCACCTGGATGCTCTGCGCCTGGATTATTTTTGTCTTCTACCAACTCGCTCACCAAATTTTCATCAAATTACCAGCCCAAAGACTGGCACATCACCATATACAATCCAGTGACGCTACTTCAGCTCGCTACCACATCCACCACAACAAAGGGCCAAAAAGATTAAAGAAGAAACATAGAAGATAAATCCTCGGATAGTATCCTTTAAAAATGGAGCGAGAGACATTTCGCCTCTCTATTTTTAAAGTTGCTCCAACATAACCACCGTCACACTGCCGCCATCATCAGCCCAATAGGCTATATATAATTCACCTTTATTCGCCATATAAACGCCCAAAACCCTCCTGCCAGGCAAAATCTCACGAACATTATCAAACCCCTGGTCCGCCAAATAAAATTTATCTTTGGAACTCAAAAGCAACACACCTTTAGACTCAGCGATTTGGAGCACAGCCCTGACAGACAAACCATCACCAAAACGTCCAATCAATTGACGTCTTTTTTCATTCATTTCATCCCACCTCCATAATTCATTATCACGCATAAAATAAGCATCTCGCCCTCGACCAATCTGCCAATCTGTAACACGCTCATTCAAAAGTGATTTTAATCTTCCACCACTCCAAACATAAACCCTCCCCCCAGCGGGCAAGCCGGCCGCCTCCACCCCAATCACTTCATACCCACCCCTCTGACGCCAATAAGACACCCTAGAAATTTGTACTCCTGTTTCCAAATAAGTTGCTCCCTGAACTTTAGTCAATTTCCTATCAAATACAGCCAATAAATTACCTTCAAAATAAATCCACTTATCCCCTGCCCAAACATAATCAGATCCCAATAAAACTTCTTCTACCAGACCATTTTCCATATTCACAATTTGTCTGCGCCCATCGCTATACAAAAGCAAAACTTCATTATTCAATATTTGAATTTCTTTAATTGCAGCATCAAAAATTTCCGCCTCCATCGTGTCTTCAACTTTCATTTCAGAGGATAATACACGCCAATACAGCTGATTCCCCTTCCGCCAGAGCATGTACCCATCTTCCAACCAAACCTGACCATCCATCACAGTCATTACCTCACTCAACACTTTAGCTTTAGCTAAAACGTCTAGAGGATATAAAAAAGCCGTTGGTATCCTGGTAATCAAATCCTCTTTAACTTTCACGCGCAAAGCATAATCCAAATACCCCTCCCGGCCTATCACCAAATCATAATCACCAGGCAAAATACCAGCTAAAGCCCCAGGCAAAACCACATTGTTTTTTTTCCCATCCAAAAAAACCTGCGCCTGCGCATCAGCATAGGAAACCTCTATAATACCGGTTTTACGTATTTGATTACTGGAAAAATCATATTGATACCCATTAGCAAAAAGCAAAACCCCCCAAAGCGTCACAGCAAAAGCCGACAGCAAACAGACCCGCACCGTCCATTTCTGCCAAACTTTCATCATGGCAATCTTTAAGAAATGCTCAATATTTCATAAGTAATCACCCCAGCTGGAGCCTTCACTTCCACTTGCGCCCCAACCTGCTTGTCTAACAATGCCAATCCAACAGGAGATTCATTGGAAATTTTTCCACCCAAAGGATCAGCCTCTGTCGTACCGACCAAACTATACTCCAATTGGACCCCAGCGCTTTTACCTGACAAAGCCCGAATTTTCACTTTACATCCCAACTGAACATAAGCCTGCTTTTTAGAAGCATTTTGAGCACTTTCATCATCAATGATTTGAACGTGTTTTAACTGCTCTGTTAACTGCAGTATTCGTCCTTCCACGAAAGCCTGCTCATTTTTTGCTTCCTCATATTCAGAGTTCTCAGAAAGATCACCATAACTTACCGCCTCCTTAATACGAGCGGCAATCTCTTTGCGGCGAGTACCTTCCAAATAAGTTAATTCATTTTTCAAGGCCTCCAAACCGGCACGAGTTACCAAAATAGCTTTATCATCAGCTTGAACTCCTCCAGCTCCTGCAGCAACCATTTTAGCTTTTTTTACTACTTTCTTTTTAACTGCCATATGCTTTTAGAAAAATTAATTAATTAATTTGGTCGAATTTTAATACTTGTAGGATGTTCTTTCAATTTTTGCAATACTTTAGCCTCAATCTGACGTATGCGCTCACGTGTTACATTGAATTCCTGTCCAACCTCTTCCAAAGTATGCCCTACTCCATCCTTCAAACCAAAACGCATTTCAATAATTTTACGCTCACGTGGAGATAGGTACTGCAGCATCTCATGAATATTCTCTTTGATCAATACACGATTAGTGGCCTCCTGAGGCAGTACAGCATCATCATCTTCAATAAAATCGCCCAATTTACTATCTTCTTCGGTACCAACCGGAGCTTCCAGAGAAACAATGTCCTGAGAAATCTTTAAAATATGCTTAACTTTTTTGATATCCATACCCATTTCAGCCGCCAATTCTTCCACAGCTGGTTCACGCCCCAATTCCTGCACCAGACGACGTTGAGCATGAGTTAGCTTGTTAATAGTCTCCACCATATGTACTGGTATACGTATGGTTCTAGCCTGATCAGCAATAGCACGAGTTATAGCCTGACGAATCCACCAAGTGGCATAAGTAGAAAATTTAAACCCTCGATCTGGATCAAACTTTTCCACAGCACGAAATAAACCGATATTTCCCTCCTGAATCAAATCCAAAAAAGACAAACCACGACCAATATACTTTTTGGCTATACTAACAACTAAACGCAAATTAGACTCAGCCAATTTTGATTTAGCAGACTGATCACCTTTTTTGATACGACGAGCTAAATCAATTTCCTCACGCCCGGTTAAAAGTGAAATTTTACCAATTTCACAGAGATAAAGCCGTATTGAATCATTAGCTATTTCCCGTAACTCAACAGTAGGTTTTTTCTCAGCAGCTACCTTGGCTTTTGCTTTTTCGGCAAGTGCCTTTCCTTCTTCTGTCGGAGCCTCCTCCACTGGAGCTGCCAACATTTTATCTTTAGCATCAATAATCTCTATCCCCAAATCCATCAAAAGTCCCATCACCTCATCCAGAAGCATCAAATCTTCCTCGGCATTTGGTATAGCTTTGTTCAATTCCTGATGGGTAACAAACCCATGTTCACGGCCTTTTTTTACTAAATCTTGTACCTCTTTAGTAAACTGCTGCAACTTATCATCCGATGGCTGCACTATAAATTTTTTTGTCCTGGCCATTCTTAAATATTTTTAAGCAATTATTTCAGCTGACTCAATTGGGAAAGCTCCATCAGTATGCGCGTACTAGTGTCGACATCATGAGCCGCCTCCGCGTCTTTGAGCTGTCTATAGAGCCGCTGACGCTCCATAGTGAGATTAGTAATTTTCATTTTTGCCAACAGATAAGTTACTTCTGTCTGTACGGCTTCGCTGGATATATCTCCATATTTTTCTTCCACATACAGAGACATTAAACCAGCCTGGGACCTGAGCTCTTCGTCCACTTCCGACAAAATAGCCAAAACTGCTGTCTGATCAGTACCCTGAGGATTATAATTTGACAAAAACTGATTGTAAATAGCTTTAACCGTTTGCGGTAAATCGTCTTGCCGAATCAAGCTTTTTATTTCCTGGAAATATTGTGGATAATGAACAATAAACCCCATCAAAACCTCTTCCGGGGTATACAAACGCGGCCCTACAAGCCCATCCAACATCTGTTTAGCTGGATGATTTTTACTTAACTTCAAAATCTTCAATTCATCATAAATCTGCACCTCCGGCACATTCAAATCAGCCGCCAAACGCCGCACATAAGAATCCCTCTCCACCGAACTTTTCAATTTCCCCATCAGCGCGGAAAATTCCTGCAGAATTTTCCGCTTGTCAGCCAAAGAGTTTTTATCAAAACGCTGGAATAATTCTGCATAATAATGATCCACAAACAACCCAGCTTTAGGGAGTAACACTTTCAACTGCCCAGGAGATTCTTTGACGAAATCAGCTATATCCTTACCAGAGGGGAGTAATAGAATTTTGACTAAAAAATCAAATTCCTGCGTAATCTCATAACTACGTTTAGCAGCCTCCTGCCCCGCTTTATCCATATCAAAAGAAAAAACCAATTCCTCTATATATGGTTTCAAATGGAGCAAATGCCGCTTAGTTAAAGCCGTACCATTAACAGCCACCACAGACTGCAAACCATCCTGAAAAGCCGCCAAAAAATCCATATATCCCTCCACTACTACCACCTGCTTACAAGATTTTATCATTGGCTTGGAATGAGAAAACCCATACAACAATTGATTTTTCTGATAAATAGGAGTTTCTGGCGAATTCAAATATTTAGGCTCCTGATCAGCCTGCAGCGCACGCCCACCAAAACCCACAACTCGCCCTAAACTATCTTGTACCGGAAACATCAAACGCCCCCGAAATCTGTCATAAATTTTATGCATGGAAGTATCTTTGGCCAAAGCCAAACCGGACTGCAACACCTGAGCCGCCGTAAAACCACGCTTCAAGAGCATCTGATGAGTTTGCTCAAAACTGTCGGGTGAGAGACCCAGGCGAAATTTTTTAATAATCTCTTCTTTGAGGCCACGTCCAGCCAAATAAGTCCGCGTCGCATTTCCCCGCTCGCTCCACAATTCATTTTCATAATACTCAGTCGCCGCCTCATGTATATCAATCAAAACCTCCTTTTCCCCCTTACGCACAAAAGTTTTGCCGGAAGTTTTTTCCAGTGTAACTCCAGTTTTTTCTGCCAAAAGATTGAGTGTTTCGGCAAAATCCATATTTTCCATTTCCATCATGAAACGAAAAATATCTCCACCTTTGTGACAACCAAAACAATAAGCAATACCCTTATCAGGACTGACTATAAAACTAGGCGTTTTCTCTGAATGAAAAGGACAAAGCCCTTTCAAACTTTTCCCGATGCGTTTAAGAGCCACATACTCCGCCACCAGATTTTCTATAGGCAGCCTGGCTTTGATTTCATTGACTGAATCAGACATAGCGGAGATAAAGAAATACGCAAAGATTCATTAAACCTTTTTGCGTTGTTTTTCAATATCCAACATTACAACGGAAAAAGCCAAAGTCGTAACCAAAGCCAAAAGCCCTATCCCTGCCCAAACTTTGGCCCCACTATGCAAAATCACAGCCAACACCCCAAACACCGCTGAAATCAAACATATCACCCCAACCGTTTGCCTTTCACTGAGCCCCGCTCGCAGCAGGCGATGATGAAAATGATCCAAATCACCTCTCCAGGGCGCTCGTCCAGTCAATATACGGCGTGTCACCACCCAAACAGCATCCAATATAGGCAATCCCAGCACCAAAAAGGCCGTCGCCAACTGTCCATGATCATAAATGGATAAAGCCGCCAGTAAAAACCCCACAAACATAGTACCTGTATCACCCATCAATATACGGGCCGGCGGAAAGTCATAACGCCAAAAACTTAACATAATCGTAGCCAGAATAGTAGAAAGATAAAACACCGTAGACTGCTGCCACAGCCCCGCACTCCACTGATAATTAATGGCCACAAAAGTTAAAAAAGCAAT
>CAZGSD010000011.1:11672-24856 GCA_964528305.1 uncultured Candidatus Peribacteria bacterium
AACCAAAAATTCAACAAAATTTCTGGCCCCACAGGATTGGGCCAGGCCCGCACCGCTATACCAGCGGCGAAAAGAGCAGCCCCAACCAGCACCTGCAAGAGAAGCCTCCACAGCGGATGCAGTCCCCATTTATCGTCAGCAAAACTGATTAGGCCAACCACCATAGATAAAAATAGTAGTAATACTGCATTATTAAACACACCACCAATCACGACCCATTCCAGTAAAAACACCAACATTATCACCAAGCCTCCATAATAAGAAATAGGCGCTCTTTTTAAACCATATTTTTGAGGCCTATCCAATAAACCCCATTTCGGGAATTTAAGAAGAGCTAACTGTACCAAAAAAGTAGTACAAATTAACGGAACAAGCACATAACAAAACACCACAGTAGACATATCTAGAAATCCCATCAACCACAGGACCACAAAAACCAACCAACCTAAAATCCCCAACCACCCCATTAATTTATCCTTTTTCATAATTCAAAATATATGCAATTTCTTTTTGAATTTCAATTTTTGTCCATTTTCAATAGCTTCCACCACCCCCACCAACTGATCATTCCAAAAAGCTAGTCCCTGAGAAGCAGTAGCATCGGCGGCCAGGCCAAAGGTATTATCAATAAAATTGCCACGAGCCAAGATGGCATATTCAAACTGATCAACCTCTATCATCTGTTCAGGCACAAAAATATTCTCAAAAATGCGCCGTGGTGATACCAAAAACTTATCCACCCCTTCGGCACGCATCTGCTCCAAAGACACCGCATCCTCCACATTCAAATCCCCCACTTTTAAACGCCGTAATCCAGCCACCACCCCACCACATCCCAGCTTTTCCCCCAAATCATGAGCCAAACTGCGCACATAAGTCCCACTGGAGCAATGGACTTCCAGACGCAAATTGGGAAAGTCATAATCCAAAATCCTGCAGGAAAAAATCTGCACCTGACGAGAAGCCAGTTGAAAAGCAACCCCCTTACGGGCCAAATCATAAGCTCTTTTCCCAGCTATTTGCACAGCGGAAAAACGCGGCGGCGTCTGGCTGATCTCCCCAACAAAACACTCTACCAGCAACTCATCTATCACCTCCCGGCTCACCGGCCCAGCCCCAGCCGCCGCCGCCCTGTCCCGCACCTGACCATCGGTATCATAAGTATCACTGACTTTACCCAAAATCACATCGACTATATATATCTTATCCCGAGCCTCCAAATAAGACAGTAGCTTGGTATATTCTCCCAATGCCAAAACCATCAGTCCACTAGCCAATGGATCCAATGTACCTGCAAAGCCCACCCGTCGCTGACCAGTGAGTTTGCGCAAAGCCATCACCAATTTAAATGAATTAATTCCTGAAGGTTTATCTATCAATAAAAATCCATTCATTGAGACGTCATAATTCCACCGACAGTGGTTTAGCTAAAATTTCTCGTACTACCACTCGATCATCCCAGGGAATTTTGCCATAAGCCAACACTTGAACAGTCTCCGCCCCCTTACCGGCTATCACCACAGTATCACCCTTCACCGCCTGGCTGAGGGCGAAACGAATAGCCTCATAACGCGTGGGGATTTTCCAAAAATTTTGACCCTCCTGCCTTTTCACTCCGGCGGCAATATTTTCTATTATGCCATAGCGACTTTCCTCATAAGGATCATCATCAGTCAGCACTATCACATCGGCATGTTGATCAGCCAATTCTCCCATGCGAGACCGCTTGGCTTTATCCCGCCCACCACCGGTCGCCCCAAACACAGCGAAAAGCCGCCCTGGTGTCCGAGATTTATATAATTCCAATAATTTCCCCAAACTTTCACTGGTATGAGCATAATCCACAATCACCGCGAAATCCTGCCCCGCCTCAATCTGTTCAAATCGCCCAGCCACAGTAGAAGCTTTTTCCAAAGCCGCTTTAATCACCTGCATGGATATACCGACACTTAATCCAACCGTAGCAGCAGCCATAGCATTATAAATGCTAAATTCCCCAGGCATTTTCAAAGCGATTTGAGCCTGATTATTAGGCATATGCAGGGTGAAAATCGAGCCGGTTTGGACATATTGAATGTCCGTGGCGTAGCAATTCCCTGTTTTCAAACCAAAAGTATATTTCCTGTCCGCATTGAATTGATCAAAATAACTGTAATTTCCATCGTCCTGATTTAGCACAACCACTTTGGGAATTTTAGGTTTACGAGTAGAGCGATTCAGACGAGCAAACAAGAGTCCCTTGGCCCGCAAATACTCCTGAAAACCACCATGATAATCCAAATGATCTTCTCCAATATTGGTCAAAACAGCCGTATCGAAATTCACACCCCAAACACGATTTTGCACCAGGGCGTGTGAAGACACCTCCAGCACAGCAAATTGACAGCCAGACAGCACCATATCACGCAACATTTTCTGCAGGAAAAAAGGACTCAAAGTAGTCATTTTGCTTTCATTGGGCCAATATCTGTCCGCCACCTGAAAATTAGCCGTAGAAGTAATACCCACTCTATAGCCCGCCTCATTCAAAATACCGGCAATTAAATTGGTAGTGGTGGTTTTTCCTTTGGTACCAGTCACCCCAATCACCTGTATTTTCCTTGAAGGAAAGCCGTAAAGCACTGACGCCACCATAGCCAGCATTTTGTGATACAAAAGCCGAACAGGATGTCTATCTGGAATTATATTGCGCAAATATCGAATCACAAAAGGTAAAAATTATTTTTTAAAATATTTGAAAGGCAACAAACACATAGCCATCACCAGCCAGAATACCATAGCTAAATCGTTCTTGAATATATATGTATCAAAAAGCCCATGAAAAAGCATCACCAAAAGCATAGTCCCACCCAGTATACGAAAAAATCTTTCATCATAATCACTATTATTCAAAGCCGGCCAAAGTGCCATCCAGAGCAACCATAGAAAAAGGGCAAACCCAATCACCCCTAAATTCAACCAAACAGCCAAAAAAGTATTATGCGGATGCAACATCACCCATTCATAAGGAGCTTTACCCAAAATCTCTGGCGCGCGCAGATTATAAAGCGGTTCGAACTGCCCCAACCCTATACCGGAAATAGGTTCTTCACGCAGAAAATATCCAGATATGCGATAGACCTGTAATCTAACACTATTGGAACTTCTCCCCTGAAATTCTGTAAAAAGTTTCCATTTTTCCGTGGGAGCATACAAAACTGCCGCCGCAAGAATACCTATCACGGCAAAAATACCCAAAAACCAGCTGATTTTTTTGAGCAAATCTAGACCATCATGCTGCCGAAAATGTTTATGAACATCCAAAGAACACAGCATGAATAAAGCCAAAGCTGCTAACACAGCCAGCATAGCTCCATAAGATTGAGTCATCAGTAAAGCCACCGAATACAGCGCCGCCAACCCCACGCCCACCCAGAATTTTTTCAAATTAAAACCAAGCACTATACCCCGCACAATCATCACCCACAAAGCCGCGACTGCCGGCGCCAAATACATGGAAAGATAATTGGCGTTGACAAAAGGCCCGGACGCCCGCCCGTCCGGCGTGATAAAATCACCGGTTAAATATTGAAAATAAGCCCAAATCACCAAAGGTAAGCCTGAAAAAATATAGGCATACAAAGTAGTCATTAAATCTTTTTTGGTGCGCACAGCCAAACACATCATCACAAACCAAATCAGCGGTATCATCAACCACCCTTTCCAAATCCCCCAGGCAACTTTTTGAGATTCATAGACGGTCACACCATCAATCAGGCGCTGCGACACCGGCACTATCAAGACAGAGCAGACGG
Organism: uncultured Candidatus Peribacteria bacterium; assembly: GCA_964528305.1. GTDB lineage: Bacteria > Patescibacteriota > Gracilibacteria > UBA1369 > UBA1369 > CAZGSD01. Next base: position 15,467 of record CAZGSD010000011.1, read on the forward strand.
AAATTATCAAAAACACCAGACCCATCAGCAAAACCCAGCGATAGCGCCGCAACCCCTCCAGCACCACCCGCCGCCCTTCCAACCAACCGACTTCCCGCCCCCAACCCCAAAATCTCCCAAGCTGTACCAGCAAAAGCAATAAAACAGCCAATTCCAACACGTTTATCGGCAGCGGCACCCCAGGAATTTTCACCAAATACAGAGGGAAAAACAATGGCAATAAATACAGCGAATTTTGGGCAATCCAGCTGATCAATTTTTTCATAACTTTCCCTTGTTTTTTTCAAGCTGATGCTGAAGTTTCGCTTCAATTAGATCTATCCCTTCCTCCACAGCAATACAATCAGTCTCGGCTCGCAGGGTTTCACCCGGTATTTGCACAGTCACAGCCATGCTTATTTTACGATCAGATGACACATGTTCCAAATATTCAATATCCACTCTAACCAGAACGGAAGGATCCCCCATCACTTTGAAGCGCTCCAATTGCTCGATTTTAGCTGAAATATAATCCTTTTGATCATCGGACAAATTGATAGCTTTCTGATGAAAATTAATCTGCATAAAAAGACTGTTATGGATGTCAAAAGTATAGAAGATTAGGAAAAGAAAATCATCCCCTTTGCCTTGACGATGATTTTTTGGTATACTATAGAGATATTTTTACAAAACCAGCATAATTTCTACCAATTATGGCCAAAACAACCAACACACAAACAGCCAGTTTCGCTGATCGTACAGCGGCACAAACGGCAACAAATAACGCCTGGCAGCAATTCAACTCTGCCGCCAAATTCAATGCGAAAAATATGCTCAGAAGCCTGGAGGACTTAGCCAATCAAACTTTTCCAACCGACTCTTTTAACAGCAATGCCTATCAGGAAGCCCTGGTGCAATCACTTTCCGCCACCATTTCTCCGGAAGTTGGCGTCAAAGATTTCTGGCAAGCCATGGGCAAAGCCGGTTGCAAAACCCTGGCTATTGTCGACGGCCATTTAAATTTCTACGCCGCCGGCAATCAAAAAATCGACATCACCCCATACACGCAAGCCATCGTTTTCGAAGCCCACTCCAGCTATTACAAACAACGCCAACTCGAACGCTCCGAGCGCATCGCTGCCGCCCGCTCCCAACTGGAAAAATTACTTAAAGAAATCCACCGCCGCTAAACCGGCATCGGCCAACCGGCCAAACAAAAACTATCAATCAACAAAAAAAATTAAAGACCACGACCATGAAAGAATTCAAACAAAACAAATTACCATGCCATTCTCATTCTACCTCGCCAGCTGAACTGCATGGGCCGGCTAGATTGGTGTGGCATGTTGAACAACATAGCGAAGGTAGAGCTGAGAAAGCTCGTGAGAAAACAGCACAGACTCCAACAATTGACATCAACAGTCACGATTTCGACAACAAAGCTTTCAAAACTGAAAAACAAGGCAAATTTACCAACAACCTGGATTCTGCACTTCAAGACGCCCTTAAAAAAATCCCTGAACTTAAAGGTCAAAACGATAAAATTGACCAATTACACAGTGAATTTAGTATTGGTCTAAGTGAAAGCATCAAATCCAACAAAGATAATATTGCTGAATTAATTAATAAAACAGAATTCCCAGCGCTATACGCCCAAAAAGACGTTTTAACTTCGGAGATGGCATTATCATGGTTTCAAAACATTTTAAAAACACTAAAATGTGACAAAATTGGCCTAGTTTACGATCAAACCGATGACCAAACTAAATTTCGTTTTTATTCAGGAAATAAAGAAATTAAATTCTCACAAAGTGATATAAAGATTCAATACATCCCTAAATCACCAACCACTCCATTAGCACCAAATACAGATTTTGAAATCCCCAATAATGAACTAAGAACTCACCTCGAACTAAATAAACAAAACTACGTTGTATTAACTGAAATACAAACAAAATCATCATACTCAGATATTGCAAAGGCCATTTTAGAGTATGAAACAACCAAAGGAGCAATCATAGACGGCAAAAAAGTATTAGATGACGAAACCTGCGCTCGAATCGTTAGAACCAACATTAACATTCCAGAATACGCAGCTCTATTAAAAAGTGGACATGAAAGTATCGGTAAACACAATTCACTACCAATCTTACTACCTCTCACCAATCTAGAAAGAGCTAATGATCTTCATAGCAGTAAAACAAAAACCGAAGCCGAGCAGCATAGAGACAAAGTGGCTGCTGAAGGCGAAAAACAATTACAAGACAGCAAAACAGCAGGTCTGAAAGTAATCAACCTAGTTAGAAGTCCAGCTGAAAAGAAAGAAATTGCCAATTATCTAGCAGAATATCAAGCAAAAATCGCCGCTGAAAAAAATCCAACAAAGAAAGGGGAATTATTGGCAAAACTACTTTCCAACTTAGACGACTATTATAAAGAAGAAGGTATAACCAGGTCTATCAACAAAAACACTCTAGCTGCCATGGCTGGAGGAAAAGACAATACTGCTTGGAGAGAACTATGGATCAAAGAAAACCCCTCCGTGGACAATCTTATGAAATTACTTGGAACTGTTCCAGATAATCCACAACTCGCCTCCTTGGATAAAAACACAGTACGCGGAATTGTTTATGATTTGATTGAAGCAGGAAGTACAAAAACCTTCACTTCAGGTGATATTATCTCTCATCTTAAAATAAAAACTCCTGATGGAAATGCCTATGACGCTATTCTAGGTTTAGCAGCTGCACCAAACGCCTCCGAACCATACATGCAACGCGTCCAAAATAAATATCGTAATTTTGTTGCTTCTATCGAAGGTCTTGCTGACGCTATTGAAGGCCTGGATCCAAGTAAAGCTAGTGAATTGAAATTGAACAAAGCTGGACGTCTCCGTGTGAGTGAATCAGCAGAAGTATCTAATGAAATTCCCGGGACACCGGCCAAAGATCTATTAGAAATTCCCAAAGAAAAAGGCGAAAAATTAATTAATAACACCCTTGCTAAAAAAGTAAAAGAGATACTTAACAATCTTGGCGTAATGGAAACAGCCAAGTTCGTAAATACTCCTGAAAATATCAGTAAATTAAAAGACAACGATCAAACTTGGATAAATATCAGATATCTAAATAGAGACTTCACTCTTCACATCAACAATGCCACTGTTGGATGGGGAGTTAGAGTTAAACCGGGTTTCAATCAGGACGCCCAAAATGGAGAAACAGCCTATACTACAGCAGGTGGAATGAATATCGAAGAAGCTGTAAAAGGAATCAATAGAGCAATCTCCTACCAAAAATTTGAAACAGCAGACAAGGGACCAGAAAGTGTAAATAGTAAGTATGATGCTAATTTAAGAAAAATCTTTGCTTTCGGACTTGTAGACTCAAATGAAAAAGGGCGAAACCTCGACATGGGAGACACCAATACAAATGGTGGGGCTCTAAGCCAATACTCTAAAGACGAGTACTTTACAAAAACCAGCGGAACTGCAGCCTACAATGATTTTTATGATCAAGTTCGCACAAGAGATGAGAAAGGTAAAGAAATTATCGATCTTAAAAAAGCCAACGAAAAACTCGAAAATGCCTATCAAAAAGGTAAAGTAAAACTGCAAGAACTAGCTCGAAGTGGAAATGAATACTATATAGATTTACAAAGACAGTTAAAAGTAGTCGAAAATAATCATAAACCTATTGATCTCAACTTCCCAGTCACCTCACTGGAACAAAAAATTATCCGTCTAGGTTACCTCGCCGAAAGCGAACAGAAAGAAAAAGATCAAAGCAAATCCCTAGATAAATTCAAAGAGCAATTAGTTGAAAATATTCTTAAATTATTGCCTGAAAAAGTCACCGGTCCAGATGGACAAGTGATTAATAAAGATCAAATGCGCGCCACCTTGAAAGAATTCCCTGTGGGCATTTTACTAAGCCATTCATACAATGCTGATAAATCTCATTCAGTAGGATTACATCTACCAATAATCCTAGACGTTTTTAACTCCAATCAGGCTAAAATGGTAATTGTGCCCGGAGTTGGAAATGAAGGACTCAGATTAGCCGTTGGTCTATCCTTTACTAGTAAAGACCCCGCAAAAGATCAAAATGTAATTTTCTTTGGCGGAGTAAGTATAGGAGCAAGCACCAATGGCAGCATCGGACCAGCAATTGGTGGAGGTGTGAATTTCAGAATCTCCAAAGCTGACGAAATCAGCAATTACAATCACTACCTAGGTATACAAGCCGGACTTGGCCTAGACATAACCAAAGGCCAAGCAGGCTTTAATATAGGTCCCACCTTTAATTGGGAAATTGATCCACAAAAGAAATATGAAAATAGCTTACGCGAAGCCTTTGAAAAAGACGGCACCAAAAATCTCCTGGACGAATTAAAAATTATTTACAGGAATGGCAGCAAACCACAAGCAATTGAAGCATTTACCAATAAATTAAAAACCAATCCACAATTAGCTTCCAAATTGGGAATTAATGCTAACACAAAAAGTGATGACGTACTGATAGCCTTTGACCAGTACATCGGTGGATTCGTTCAAAACTTTAACGAAAAGTTTAATTTACCACGAATAACAGCAGGCCAAATAGGTATCAGTGTAGTTGACGGAACAATTATCGGTACCGGTCTTGCAACTGGTCAAGCTCCGGTAGTACTGGGCGGCGTCGCCAAATGGGGAATTCAAGTTCTTGCTGGACTGAAGTTCAACATCGGATCCAAAATGGTTATGGAAAGAGAAAGAAAAACGACTGAAAGAGAAATGGATCTCTTTGCTGACAAACAAAAACAAAATCAATTCGATGAACAATTCTCACATCTTCCCAAATCAGCCCAATCAAGCAGATTATACCTCTCTGGTCGCAACACCCTTGACGCGGCCGGGAATAAACAAACCTCTTTAGGTGAAGAAGTAAAAGTCACTACAGATTCTGCAGAAGTACAAGTTGAAAATTTAAGCGCACAATTAGATAAATTCAATAAATCTCTTCTGGAAAAAGGCATTGATTTGAAATTACAAAAAAATCCTGACAACAGCATCGAGATTGTCCTATTAAATACCAAAGTAAATGCTAATGAGAAATTCCTCATTTCACCAGAAGTGGCAATCAGAACTGGCGATCGTTTATTCTTGAAAAATCCAAACAATTTAAAATATCTCTATTTCGACAAACAAAGTCGCAAATATCCTCTGGAAACCAGCCATGGAGCTACTATCGAGAGCATCACTACTATTTCTGACAATCGCTTCCACTCCGGAAAAAGCTTCCCCACAGAAATTTCTATTACCAGATTTGCTGATCAAAAAGACCAGCCATATATCGAAGGTAAAACAGGGGTTGCTGAAAAATATACTGATAATTCAACAGACTACAAAGCAATTAGCGAATCTCAGAAAAAGATGGCCAAAGCCTTGGATAAAAGCACTGGCATTGAAAAAGAAAACATCAGACCAGACATCAAAAAAATTGCCAAAGATATATTCAAATACAAAACTTCAGCCAATGAAACCTTTATCAATTTAACCAATATAAAAGCTAAAGGTAACGAAACCAATCCTGATAACGAATCCCCAAATCTTTATGCATTTTACGACAAATATACAACAGACAAAAAAATAACCCCTCCATTTAACGCCGCTGAAAAAGATATTCTCACGCTGGAATTATCAACCTTACGCTATACAGATTTACAAGCAGGAGCTCAAAGCAAAGCAGAAAAACTTAGCCGTTTCGAAAAGAGATTGGATTGGGCAAAAGGCACTCTTCAACCATATTTCGAAAATAGATTAGAGGAATTGCAAAAATCTGGCCAAATCCAATTAGCCCAAGGCGAAAGCATTAAACAAAGAGCAACTCTACTAGTCGATAAAGCTGTAGACGATCTAAAATACAGTTTTTATAATGAGGTTACTAAACTTGAAAAAGGCACATCAGTTTCTGTAGCCATCGGTGTCAGAGCTGATTTACCAGGAGGAAGAGTTGGACCCAAAATAAGCAAAGGTCTACATCAAATGCTAGATGGTTCCAGAGAAGGATTACAAACCAACGAACTTGATAGCTATGGCTACATATTCGGAAAAGATTATACCGATGCACTTCAAACCGGAACACCTCAAGAAGATCATGACATTGCCCTGATTTTAATGGGCCAGCTGTCTCATCTTCCTGAAAGAAACAAAGTTAAAGAATTTATGGATAGCAGCCTGGCAAGAAAACTAGCTTCTAATGGAGGTTTAGCCTTCCTTTTAGGAAAAGAAAATTATGAAAAAGTAATACAACACTATGAAAAAGGCACAGGCACTCCAGCAGAGCTTGCACCATTCATGAATGTTGTTGAACAAATCCGTAAAGCAGAACAAAACGGTGAAAAATTAATCAGTGTTACTGGAGATAAAGGAGTTAGCTTCCAAATTAGAATAAACACCAAAATCCAATCAGGCGTATTCCAAAAATGTGCCAATTACAGTTCCACAATTAATGAAGAAATCGTGATTTTGCCACCAAGTGAAGTAGAAGCAATGAATTTACTAGTAGGTGCAGGCGAGCAACGCACAACATTAAATGCTAAAACCTACAAACAATTCACCAGCTTATTCGGCGGAGTTACTAGCACTGTGTCATTGGATACGGCACCAGCTGAGCAGCCAACACCCCAAAAACCAGAAGCTGGACCAGAAGGTGAAGTCAAAGGCAGTGCAGCTCCAGCCCCAGAAGATAGACAGGCCAGCATCCCTGAAGCTAAGCAGGTAACACCAGGCCCCACCAATGATTCCCCTTAAATAACAATCACACCAACAAATAATTTTTCCCATCATGAAAAAATTAATACTCACATTACTTAGTTTGCTGCTAATCCCTATGGGAGCCAACGCTGCAGTCGAACACCTCAATCTGGTTAAATGTGACGTCAATATTCACCCATACAATCCAGACGCCGCACCACTCTATGGAGATGCAGGAAACGCACATTTAAACAATCTTGACCAAAACACCTGTAAAAACCGCACTCCATACGGTTCTGCCTACAACCAGCCACCAACAAAAATCGACAACCCCGTTAAAGCCGGCTCAGAACAAGTCAATGTACCAGACGCACAACACTTACATGCTTATGTAAACAGCTCTCTGGAAGATAATTTTTACTATAGATCTTTCATTGATAGATTTGAAATCTCATTGGAAAGCGATGCTTTAAACAATATTGATTTAAGCAAAGTGCAATGTTCTACAATCACGCCAGGTGATTATAGGGGCAATGCCAATGATCTGCTTGATTGTAACGGCTTCGTAGAAGATTTATATGGAGGAACAAGAGTAACTTTCGATAAAAATTCCGGTGTTATTACTTGGCAATTTGGAGTGAGTGATGTGAGCCAACGACCGCAAAGATGGGGCAATAACCCAGGACTCAACAGTATAATTTCCCAAATAACCAAAGATAATGTAAATCTATCCAATCCCAATGATATGTACCGCAAATATGCTCCCCGTGTATATTTGCCAACCAAAAACAACAACACGGATGTTTGGAGTGCTACTACTACTTCTCGAGCCTTAATTAGAAATTACGCCATTTTAAAATCCAACGTTAATAGCGTAGGACCCGCCTATGGAAATTTCAATTTATACTGCTCCAGCAATGGCGACTACACCAAATGGTGTCCCGTAGCCACCCCCGCCGGCGGATATCAGACCGAACAACTGGGAAATTCCGGCCAGCAACAATGGTTCTGGTTCCCCATCGGCTCAGTAGTCAGCGTTTGGAACAAATTCACCCCCGCCCTCCCCCCTCTCGCCTGTGCCGACCTCACCTGGAGCGAAAGACCCTTCCAACTCAAAACCGCCCTGGGCCCCTACGTTGAAAAATCCACTCTGCCCTACGGCCTACTGCCCCGCGAAGACGTCCTGATGAAATTCAACACCATTTACGAAACAGATAGCAAAAATCCCGGCCGCCCCATCCGCCCCGTCAAATATCACTGGGTGGCATTCAACGGTCAATTCACACGCCCCAATTGGTTCATCAATGATGATACAATTTCTCTTTTCCAAGAATTCACCAATAAAGGCACCGGTATTTTCTTCCCCTTCCTTACCGGCAGCTTGCCCGGCAAAATCCTCACCATCGCCCACGCCGCACCAAATGGCATGAGTACAGGAGCACTTCCCACCGGTATCACCACCAACACTCAAACCATTATCAACTCTAATTCCAGCAACTCCAGCTCTTCTTCCATCATCGAAAAAAATCAATTCGTTAGCCCTGCTCTGCCACTCATCGAACTAGGTAAATTCTCCGATGAAGCCTCCGACCCCAACCTCAGTAATCCCCTATTCGATGATGATGGCCGCATACATTATACCGGCGGTTCCGCTGGCGTGATCTTGGGCGTACAGGCTTTCTATGCTGACAACTTAAATATTCCTGGCCAAGGTAAAATGGTCGACATCGGCGGCGGTGTAATGAAACAAAAAGCCGAACGTTGTCATCTGGAACTAGCCATTCAGGACACCCCCAACGTCCCTTCCACCTGTCAACAATTGATAGTGAAATTTTTCCAAAACGGCACAGAAGTTTCCAAAGATAAATTAGTGGCCGGCCAAACTTATAATGTACAAATAGACCGCGCTAACTCTCGCCGTAGTGATGGCAGCAATATCAGTAAATACACTTGGGGGCTGCGCAATCTCGACAGTGATATCATCGGCGAATTTGTGCTGGATCCAGGCAGTACTGGCACCTGTGGCAAAGGGTTGAATGACGTCACCTGTAAATACAATTACACTCCACGCGCCAATGATGTACTCACCTTCCTAGCCGATCCACATGACAATGTAGCCGCTTGTCGCGTCGAAGTGAAAGTAACAAACACTCCAGTTGTCCCAGTTTGCCGCGCCCTCAATCTCACCACTTCTCCATTACTTCCCAGTGGCGAAATCACAGTTGGACAAACTATCACACTTTCTACCGACCCACGGGATACTTTGAACAATCCACGCTCTCCAGTAGTTTACGAAAAAACCGGCGCAGGCAATTTCACTCCGGTCAGTGGTAATCCGCTCAATTGTCCCCCACGTTCATCTCGCGACTCTTTCGAAGCCCCAGCTGAGTGCCGCTATACTTATACCCCCAGCACAGCCAACTCCGGCGACCAGCTAACAGTTCGAGTAAAAGAACATAATAATGTTCCGGAATGTAGCACTACTTTGCCCATAGTTAAAATTACCAAACCCCCTGTTTGTCAGGCCCTCAATCTCACCACTTCTCCATTACTCCCCAGTGGTGAAATCACCGTTGGACAAACTATCACACTTTCTACCGACCCACGGGATACTTTGAATAATCCACGCTCTCCAGTAGTTTACGAAAAAACCGGCGCAGGCAATTTCACTCCGG
>CAZGSD010000011.1:24956-26394 GCA_964528305.1 uncultured Candidatus Peribacteria bacterium
AATCCACGCTCTCCAGTAGTTTACGAAAAAACCGGCGCAGGCAATTTCACTCCGGTCAGTGGTAATCCGCTCAATTGTCCCCCACGTTCATCTCGCGACTCTTTCGAAGCCCCAGCTGAGTGCCGCTATACTTATACCCCCAGCACAGCCAACTCCGGCGACCAGCTAACAGTGAGAGTAAAAGAGCATGATGACGTCCCAGCCTGTAGCACTACTTTGCCAATAGTCAGCAAAGAAATCCCCCAAGAAAAATGTTTAAGTCTAAATCTGCAGGTCAACGGCCAATACACTTTAAATCCCCTGCTGAGTCCTGGCCAAAGCTACGCATTACAAGCCGCTCCAATCACCACTCTAGGCAATCGGGTAGCCATGCTGGAATGGACTGAAAACGGCTCCGGCCAATTGATCGGCACACCTGGCAATCCTGCCATCTGTCCGGCCGCCATCGACAATGGCGCAGTCACCACACCATCTTTCTGCCGCTATATCTACGCCGCCCCACAGGGTGCCAACCAAAATTACGGCTTCTCCGTCCGCGCCGTACCAGATGATGGTGTGACTGCTTGTAAAGCACAAGCTCAAAATTACAATCCACCAGAAGTTAAACCATATTGTCTCTACCTCGACCTCGACACTTCAGGCACTTTCAACCCACTCAACAGTAATATGAATGCTACTGTAGTGATGAGTGATGGTAGCCGATACAATGATCGCGTTCGCTTCACCTCTACCGATGGCCAGGGCGCCTTTTCCGGAGGCTTCCAATCCACGGGCGGCGGCACCAGCGATTTACGCAGTCTCACTGATCTCACCAACAACACTCAAACCGTCAACTTCAGTGGTGGCAGACCCGATACCGGCATCAATGTACTACTCTCCGACACTAACGTCACACAAACCGCAGCTTGTCAGAGACAGCTCAGGCCGAGACCAACCGACACTCCTCCTCCCACTCCACCAGTCTGTGACAAAGCGCCACGTATAGACCGCTCAGGCAACAACTTCACAGCTACAGGCGGCAACAGCCTCGAATTCTGCTGGTCCATCCGTGGAGCAGGCAATCCACTCTTCAACAACGGCCGCAACACCGCTACCGGCCGCACCGTCACGCTAGCCAGCAATCCTCAAAATTTCGACCTGCGCGTCGAAGACTGTAATCCACGCTTCCGCGATCTCTGTTCAGATACCTATCATAGCGAAGTAGGACAACCAAGACTGGAGAAAAGGATTAGTAAAGGTAGTCCAGTTAGTTATGGTACAAAAATCAACTACTCCACTAAAGGAGCAGCTATTACAGAAGATGTAAAATATCAACTAATTTACACTCCCGCTGACTACAACGGTAATGGCAATTTAACAGTCTCGATTTACGATCCAGCCTTCACCGGCACCATCCATGGCAGTAAAACCGCCGTGATAAATGGCAAATCTACATCAG
>CAZGSD010000011.1:26494-28142 GCA_964528305.1 uncultured Candidatus Peribacteria bacterium
ACCGGCACCATCCATGGCAGTAAAACCGCCGTGATAAATGGCAAATCTACATCAGTTGCTGGAGGCAATATTAGTATAGATTTAAACTCTATCAATGTTATCGCTGGCTCAAAATCCTATCCTGCTTGTTCCCAAAACTTCTCTCCGCTTGACTCATGTTTCAAAGTCAGCACCACTTCCAGAATTTCCAATTTCGGCACCTTAACCATACATGGCATACAAAGCTCTACTCCTATCACTATTACTTATAATGGCCAGTTAACGTCCAGTATCACACGTGCAGAATGTCAAAATGGCACAGCATGTAACGAAAAAGTTATCAATCAATCTTTCGTCAGTGATATGAGTTACTGCGTCCCAGCTCCAAATCCGCAAAAACCACCTATATGCACCCAGGTTACTAAGAACGCCGTCTGCCAAAACATACAATACATTAATGATAAAGGTCAGATCGTTACATATAATCCATGTAACAATAATCAACCATACACCATCATCTCCAACACCACCATCGCCGAATTAGTCTGCCAATACTTCCTCACCCGCGCCAGCGGCGATATCTTCCTGGAAGATGAGCTGAAATACGGCATCGACGTCTCCAAATGTTATCCCTTCAAGAATATTTCTTCCACTATTGCTAAACCGGCTAAGCCAATCGACTTCAAAGCACCCAAAACCGGTGGCGGAGAAACTATCATCATCAATCACGAAATCTGCTCCGCTGGACAAAGCAATTTCGCAAATATCACGGATAAGAAACAACAAGATGCTCTCAAAACACTATTCGGCGCCGACATCTCCACCCTCTCCAGCCAAATCTGTGAAGTGGGATTAGTCCCCGGTGAAAATTGGGACAAAGCCAGCATCGACGCCGCCATCGCTAAAAATATCGGTAAATTAACTCGCTGGAAACAAAGTGGTATCCCAACCAGCAATAGTATTAACGATGTATCCCAAATCAAACAATCCGGCGGCATCTACTACTACAAAGGCACTGGCGACACCCTCACCATCGATAGAAATGGTCTCAAGATACCAGAAGGTAGCGGCGCCCTAACCATCATCGTAGAAAACGCCGACCTGCAAATCAATGGTGATATCCAGTACACCAGCGACGGCACGCCACCATCCACCACCAAAGAAATAGCCTCCCTGGGCGTCATAGTAATCAATGGCAATATGTACGTCGCCCCAGAAGTCAAAAACCTGGCCGGCGCCTACTTCATCCAAAGACTACCTACAATCAGTCCAGCCAAACCAGATTATACCAAAGGTAATATCATCTCCGGCAACAAAACATACCCAGGCACAAACTCCGACAACCAACTAACCATCAACGGCTCCGTCTACGGTAACATCGGCCCACTCTTCGAACACCGCACCGCCGCCGGCGACATCGAAAATGACGAAGGCGCCATCACCATCCGCTACGACCAGCGCATCATCCAAAACCCCCCCGCCGGCCTCCGCGAACTCCTCGGCACCTTCACCCAATCGCAGATAGCTAGGTAAGCCGCACAAACAGACCAAGCCTCAATACCAACGAAAAAAGACATCCCTAAAAAGATGTCTTTTTTCAAATCCACCAAAGATCACCCCCTACCCACAAACCTTCGTCACCAACACCTCCATCTCCCGCACCAACTCA
>CAZGSD010000012.1:0-20815 GCA_964528305.1 uncultured Candidatus Peribacteria bacterium
TCGTTTAAATGGGTGTTGATTGTAGTCTTTTTTGCAATTTCACATAACGTTTGCGAATAACCGAAGTTTACTTGGAGCGCAGCGAAAAGTAAATTTGCGTGAGCCTCAGCGAACCAGTTATTCGCTGTTGTGGGATGTGCGACCTCCAGGGAGCATTTACCACAACTAGTTTTTATGCGGCGTGGGGGTTGGTTAGGGGTAGGAGGGGTGGGGATTATGTGTAGTATTGGGCGGAGTAGGTTGGGGCGTTTCAGGTGATTTTCAGGGGGATTTAATTTGAGTTGTGCTATGGGGATGATAACATTTTATCTACACGGCATGCAAAACTGGCTTAAGGAAACTGAAAATCACCTGAAACTGCGGAATTACAGCCCGTGCAGCATAAAAGCCTATGTGGGGGCTTTGAAAATATATTTTGGTTTTGTTGGCGGCGAAATAGCGCTTGATATTGGGCGGATTAAAACCTTTTTATTGGGCAAACAGGAGGCTGGGGCGGCGCCGCAGACTATTAATTTATACCTGAATGCTATTAAATTTTTTTATAAAAATATTGTTAAGGACCCTAGCTACATCGACCTGAAATTTGCCAAAAGAAGCCGTAAACTGCCTGTCATCCTGTCCCGTGAGGAAATTCAGCGAATTATACAGGTACTCAGTAATTTTAAACATAGGGTGATGATTTCACTGGCTTACAGCTCTGGCTTGAGAGTGAGTGAGGTGATTGAATTGCGGGTGAGGGATATCGATCTAAAAGACCTGGTGTTGCATCTAAAAGGCGCTAAAGGGAATAAAGACCGCCTGACGGTTTTTTCGGCCAAACTGCTCGGTGATCTGCGTCAAATGATGGTGGGCAAAAGGCCTGATGACTTTGTGTTTGTCAGTGAGCGGGGAGGGAGGTTGAGTACGCGGACGGCCCAAAAGGTGTTTATGAGCGCCCTGCGGCGGGCCGGGGTAAGCAAAGCCGCTACTTTTCACAGCCTACGGCATAGTTTTGCTACTCATTTACTGGAGAATGGCACAGATATACGTTATCTGCAGGTTTTGCTGGGGCATGAAAACATACGAACGACTCAAAGGTATACTCAGGTCACCGTCCCAGCGCTTCGGAAAATTAAAAGTCCGTTTTAAAAAACCCCGCGGGTTGGGGCGGGGTTTTTTGAAGAATGTGATTTGTGATATAGGGATTAGATGCCCAGGCTATCGTCGATATTGGCACCATTACCACCACCTACTACTGTTCCATCTGGTTCAACAATTTTCAGGTTAACGCGGGCATTGTTTTTGGAGCCGATGACACGCAGTAGAATGCGGATTGATTTGGCTGTCTGGCCGCTTTTACCGATGACTTTGCCCATGTCTTCTTTGGCTACTTTCAGGGTGATCAGTACGCCCATTTCATCGACTGTTCTGTCGACAGTGACTTGATCTGGGTGGTCAACGATTTGTTTGACGACGTATAATACAAACTCTTTGTCTTGCATGTTTTCCATTGTGGTAGTTTTGGGTTAGATATTAAAGAATACTACTACTTAAAATTTAAGCCTGTGGTGCTTCTGGAGCGCTGGCTGGAGCTTCTGGACCGGCTTTTTTGGCGCGAGATTTGCGATTGGTCTGGAATTTGATGAATTTTTCCATACCGGCAACGCCTTCGGCTTTGAGCAGAGAGGCTACAGTTTCGCTGGGTTGGGCTCCTTTGGAAATCCAGTACTTGATGCGATCCTGGTCGAATTTCAGCACCTTTGGATTGCTGGTGGGCACATAATGACCGACCAATTCAACATACTGTCTTTTGACAGCTTTGGATTGTTCGGCAACCACCATTCTAAAACTTTCTTGGGAAGTCTTTCCGGTGCGGGTAAGTCTGATTACTAACACGAGTTTTCGGGTTAAAAGAATTTCTAATAGCCGCCTCAGTTTAGGGGGGGAGTTAATGAAAGTCAAGAAAATGTTAGTAAGCTCTGAAAATTGCTTAGCGAATAGTGATGCGGGAGATGGTGCCTGGGCCAAAATGGCTGTTGAGAGACTGCTGCAGGAGGTGGCGTTTGGTGAAGAGTTTTTGGCGGAGGGAAGCGGTGTCGGCGCGCAGGGCTAGTTGGGAGTTTTTGCAGGAGACGACATGGATGGATGAAATGTGACCGGGCAGAAGTTCGGATAATGTTTGGCGCGCCTGATGGCAAATGCGTATGGCTTTGACCTGCGTGCCCATGCCTAGGCGATTGGCGGCTAGTTCGAAAAGACTTTGGAAGGATTTGGAAGAATCACTGTTTGACTGACCGGCCCGTGATGTGGCGGACATGAAATGATCGCCAGCAGGATTGACTGGTGCGGACTCGAAATCGGAATTTTCACCGTCCGGATAGTGCATGTAAATATAATTGATGGGTTTGTGTGGCCATTTTGGGCCAGGAAAATTGCTGGGCGTGGTGGAGGCCGGCCGCTTGTAGCTGATGATATAGGGCTGGGTCGGTGAGCAGTTTTTGAATGGCGGCGGCCATGTTTTCTGGCGATTGGGGATCGAAATAAACAGCATTCTTGCCGCAGATTTCAGCGATACAGGGCGTGGCGGAGGCGGCTACCGGTGTACCGCAACGCATGGCCTCAAGTGGTGGCATACCAAAGCCTTCGTAAAAAGAGGGGATGACATAAACACTGGCCGCATTAAGTAAATCGACTAACTCCGCTTCACTGACCAGCCCCGGGAAGATTAGTGGTGGTAGTCCCGTAGCCGCCTCATCCTGGTTCATCAACCCCAATTGATGGGCCAAATGGAAGATGTCCTGTGCATAAATATTGTCGGTGCGACCGGTGATGACCAACTGCAAATCCGGGTTGGTTTGACGCAAGACAGCAAAAGCCTTCAGTAAACCGGGGAGATTTTTATGATCTCTCCAAACTCCAGTATATAGTAAAAATGCTTTACCTATGCTGTAGCGCTGTAAAGTAGATTGTAGTCGCGCCTGATCTTTGATCGGCTGAAAAACCGGATTAACCCCCAGTGGAATTACCTGAATTTTGGAAAGTGGTACGTGTAAATATTTCTCCACATCGGCTCCGGTAGAGCGTGATACGGCTATGATTTTTTTGGCTTTGCGCACAGCAGTACGCACGGTGAGATGATAAGCCATCCTGTGAATGGGGGAGGTCATTTTTTTTCCAGGATAAAGATGCAAAATGAGATCATGAATAGTCACTAGACTCGGGCGATTGTATAAAACAGGCCTATTGAAGTGAGTGAAATGCATCAAATCCAACTTCTGCTGATTGATGGCTCGCAGAAAAACTGTTTGTTCGGCCAGGGAATAATGCCTGGCATTGACCAGTACTTTATGAAAGTTGGGCCGATCAGAATGAAAATTATTAAATTCCGGCTCATTGAAAAACAAAAAATACTGATGATGTTGATCCAGACTTTGCAAATTTTCTACTAATTCAAAAGTATAGCGACCGATGCCGGTGAATTGTGAGGAATACATGCGGCAGTCTATGCCGATGCGATAAACTGGCTTTAGAGAGTGTTTCGGAGAAGTCATAATTTGCTCATTATAATAGTGGCCTGATTTCGGCATTGGCGAATTTGGAAAAATGCAGATGATGCTGCCGCAAATCTACGTCATGCCAACCGCAGTACAAAATGTCGAGTGGATCCCCATGAGATACCAGCAAAATCACCTGATTTTGATATTGATTATCCAAATCATCAATCACGGCATTCATACGAGTCCAAACCGCATTTAAATTTTCCACATGGCGATAATCACTACTCAAGTCAGTGTCGGCCTCTAGATGTGGCGCTGGATGTCCGTAAACCATATCTTCAAAATCGCCACAAAAACGTTCACGCAGGCGCAGGTCAAAAGTTGGCGACGCACACTTGAGATGTCCGGCGCTGATCTCAGAAGTTTGACGTGTGCGCAGAAAAGGGGAGGCTACTATAATAGTATGCTCATTGAGGCCGTAGCGGGTGGCCGCGCTAGCGATAGACTCCAGAGCGAGCTTACGCCCTTCCTCTGTGAGGGGATGGCGCTCCGATCCTCGAACTGGATCGGTGGAGTAGACATGCAGCACATTGCTTTCGGCAATGCCATGACGCATCAGATAATAGGTGTTTTTGAGGGGACGGACCGACATTGAAGGTGGTTTTATCAAAGCGCGTATAGCTTAACTGAAAAGCTCTGTATTTGGAAATTCAGCTCAAAAATTCAGCTTGCAAAAGATGCGGGCTTTGATTATATTTGCCGCGCAAAGTGAGGAATTTATCGGTGACGCCTGTTTGCCTGTTGCGAGGATGGCCAAATATGGAGACGTAGTTCAGCTGGTTAGAACGCCACACTGTCACTGTGGAGGTCGCGGGTTCGAGTCCCGTCGTTTCCGCCATGCAATGAAAAAAATTTTGAGAGGGAATATTGAGGGGATGGCATGCTATAATAGCGGAGTCGGTTTATTTTAAAGTGAAATGACAAGCAAAATCGTTCTAGGTGGTGGATGTTTTTGGTGCATAGAGGCTGTGTTCGCGCGATGTCGCGGGGTGACGGGCGTGCGGTCGGGCTATGCTGGAGGGAAGCGCGCTAACCCTGTGTATGAGATGGTTTGCACGGGGGTGACGGGCCATGCGGAGGTGATAGAAGTGAGTTTTGATGATGAAATTATTGGTTTGGCGGATTTGCTGCGGGTGTTTTTTGCCATGCATGATCCGACTACGCTGAATCAGCAGGGGAATGATCGTGGTACGCAATATAGATCGGTGATTTTTTATGAATCGGAGGAGCAGCGGCGGGTGGCGGAGGAGGTGATGGCGGAGGTAGAAAGGGAGGGGTGGCATGAAAAGCCTGTGGTGACGGAGATAGCGCCGCTACGGGGTTTTTATCCGGCGGAAGATTATCATCAGAATTATTATGCCAAAAATCCGCAGCAGGCTTATTGTCAGCTAGTAGTAAGTCCCAAGGTGGCTAAGTTTCGGCAGAAGTTCGCGCACTTTTGGCGGGATTAGAACATTAATCCTGGGGCGGGCTAGGGATAAAATTTTGTGAGCAAGGTGGCTTTGCGTAAAATGTGGCTTGTAGAGAAGCTATTTTAAAAATATAAATATATGAAAAATTTAGTAAAATTAATGATGGGAGTGGCGATGGTAGGGGTTTTGGCCGGATGTCAGCAGACGGAGCCCCAAAAAACATCATCTGCAAATAACAATTCTCCAGCCTCTGCGGAATCGACCTTAAAGGTAGACGCGGCTGCTGAGGCTAGTCAGAACACCAATGATGCCATCGATGCGGCTAATCGGGCTATGGCCGAGGCGAGCGGTGTGCAGGTGAAGGCCGACGATAGTGCTAAATCCAGCGTTGACTTGAAAGCAGAAGAAGAAATCGCTTCAGATGCCGCCGCCATGGAGGCTGCCAATAAAGCGATGTTGGAAGCTCAGGCTAAAGTGAAAAGTAAATAGTGTTAGTTATGGTTGCTGCCTGTAAATAAAATAGAGGAAATACACCTTGTCTCCGAAGGGCCTCTACCCCAAAGTCGACAAAGTATATTTCCTCTATTTTTATTTACTCTCAAACATCTGTTTATCTATCGATTTGGCGTATAGGAGTGTTTAGGAATTTTTTAGAAGATTTTAAGGATTTATTAATTAAATAGGCTTACCGTGCTACTGATGAATGGAGAGGTGACGGAATAATTATTGTCAAACTACTTGCTTTTTGTTTTAAATTAATGTTTAATATCATCTTGTAAAATTTTCATTAGCTAGAAATATGACACAGGGAAAAGGAAAACCAGGTAAATTGGGCGAGGAACCAAGGATAGAGACTAATCCTTATGGTACTCCAGCTCAACGTGATGATAGTGGTGATACTGGGCCCAAGAGAGTGGCGACTAAACCATATGGCCCAGCTGTTTTGAATCCCGGTGCCGTTGAGGGTGTAATTGGACGACAAACGCCAGCTTGGGGGACAAAGATCCCTGATGATGCAGCTCGTCGAACCGCATCAGGAGTGAGAGCCGCTGTTGCTAATACCAATGATGACGGACATCCTGCTGATGCTAGGGAACCTACTCTACCCGGCGCAGCTACTCCAACTTTGCCTCCTGAAGAGGTGAGAAGATTAGGGGAGACTGATGAAACCAGGGAGTTATTAGCGGCTGCGGTTAAAGGCATTGATCCCGCCTACACTGAGGCTGGTGGCTCAACTTCTGTTATTCCTGGAGCCGGAGCGCATTTAAACCCAACAACAGACCCTCGCCTTACGACTATAGCGCCAGTTGGAAGTGTTCCTCCAATGGCAGCCGGAGCAGCTAAAGAGCCGACGAAAACACCAACATTGCCACCGCGCTTTGGTAGCGCGCCTGCAGTGGATTTGGCCGATCCGAGACTGGATGATACTACTGGTAGTGGCCGTACAGATGCGTACCGACAGGAACCACCGTCCGCTCCCGCGCTGCCGAGATTTGACCTGCCAGGAGATGAGGCTGATGAACTAGCTAAGGCGGCTAGAGAAAGTGACGTAGTGCCCGCCAGAGCAAATAATCCCCATATAGGCGACACGATAGCTCCACGACCGCCTACTACAGATAGACCTTTGCCGAGAGATGGTGGATATAGCTTTGCCGGCCGGGAGATTAGTAACCCAGTGACAGATATCACACCAGGTACCGAGGAAAGGGCGGGGAGGCCTAGAGTGGCTCCTTTAGCAAAAAAAAGTATTGTTGTACCGCCAAGTAAAACCACTTATGGGATGGTGTTTGGTAAAGATGGAGGTGCAAATAATGGGCCTACTACCATGCCGGCCGCAGGAGAACCTGCTGTTCGGCCTATGGGTGGCGGTGAGCCTGAAAGCGCTGACCGTTATTCTGTAGTAATGGATGAATCTTTTAGCGAGGCTGACCACCAAGCCCCCCCATCAGCCCCCATCCTAAACCTTGGCGGTGGTGCGCCATCTGTTGTACCAAGCACTACTCCCGGGACTCCGGCGGCTAAAGCTGCTGCTTTGGCATCTGGAGAAGTTTCTAAACTACCGGCCACGGGACGAGAAACTCCGTTTGCCAAAACTGCTATAGTTGCTGGCGCTAGTGGGGCCCCCATGTCTGTTTTACCCACTACCGGAAGAGAGAGTCCATGGGCTAAAAAAACCGCTGCGCAGACGCATACTCCTGTAGCTCCCGAAGCTGCTCCACTGACAGCCGCTGTTCCGACTAAACCAGAGGCTCCTATTGCTATAGATGCCGCTGGAGGGCTGGATACGACAAAACCTGATGGCGGCCGTAGTAGCAGACAAGTGACTACCGTGAAAACAAAACCTGCTGGGGGGATGCCTACAGTGGCTTCGACTAGACCACGCAGTAGTAGGTGGGCAAACGCTTGGGGTGCTTTTTGCGCTCTGATACTTGGAGCTGCCGGGGCAGAGTTTAATAATGTCCATAACGACATACAAAATGATAATAGGCCTGATATAGCTGTGCCAGCCGGCCTGCCAACACCAGCTCCGGCCCCCGCTTCTTCTGCACGTTCGCTGACTATCACTGATGCGGGCGTTGTCCAGGCGCCAGCTGGCACCCAAACAGTTGTGGTGCATCCGGCTCCGGTGGCGGCCGCTGCTCCATATACGGTGGAAATGCCAAAAACGCTTACTTCCGTGGAATTGCCTGCGCAACTGGCTAGTGGTGAATTGAAAATGGTTAGTAATAATATAGTGCGTGATATTTGGGATTCATTTAATGGTGCCGCTACTACTGAGGCGCAAAAAATGGAGTTAAAAAATCTGCGCCAAAAGATTTGGCTAGGCCTGGCTGTTTATTTCAATGAACATTTTGCTGCGGTTTATGATGCGGAAAAGGCGACTGGCAAGATAGACCTGGAAAAAAGTTCCTGCGATCCAAAGCTGCGTAATTTGTATGCCACAGCGAAAATCAGCTTTAACTATAACTGGATTAATCGGGAAAAACATACTAAAACCCACTCTGCGCAGACACAGGAAGCTTACGACCTGGTAGCCAGAATGTTGGCGGAAGGGCATGATTTGGGCTGGGATAAAAGCAGCAGCGCGACTGCCAGTGCGCGTGAAAAAACTAATGGCAATATGTTTAACGCTAAAAGCGGGCTAGAGTTGATGAAAAATGGAAAGTGGGAGAGAAAGGGGAATCCTGATGTGGTGAAGCTGCGCCATGCGGATGGTCGCAATCATATTATAGTCGCGATAGCCAGTGAGATTCTGGGTGGGCAGACTGCTAAACAAGCTGTGGATCAAGAGTTGCAAAGGCGACAGGTGGCGTTGGCTGCCAGCCAGGGTGCATCAACCACTAAGCCTACAGCAGTTGATGCTGGAAGCGCTGGATCCAATGTGAATAACAAACAATTTTTGCCTAATATTGCTCCGGACAAGGCGGTGAATGTAGGTAATAAAGATGCTGATGATTTGGAAAATATCGACAAGGGATGGGATGACATCCCATCTGCCGCTGATAATGAGGCTGCTCAGATGAAAGAAATTGATGCGGGCTGGGACGCAATTGCCGATGCTGCTACTGAACAGGCTAATACTCTTGCCACGGAAAAAGCATTATTTGAAAAAAATGGCCGTTTAACCATTGAATTTGATTATGGTGCTACTACTAAACAGGAAAACCAATCCATAGTACCAAAGGTGGCTGACAAAATCGCCGCTTTTTATCCAGAGGCGGATGGTGAGGCTGTGAGAGCATTAGTTAAACGCTTTGGTTTCGTGGCTTTTGAGATAAAGAGCCGTGGAGCAGGAAAAGCGGAAATAATTTTAAAAGAAAATTTCCGGAAAAATATTCTGGCACCGGCATTGAAAAACTTTGAGCTGAAAAAGAAAGCACGAGCCAGTGCGTAAAAAGCCAGAGACAGGTTTCTAGCGGCGGGGCAAAACAGGGGCGGAAGCTTGCTTCCGCCCCTGTTTTGCGGCAGAATCAGAGCTGATTTAGCTGGTTAATTTTTTTTTGTTTATGACGCTTAAAGAAAAGATTCAGGTTGATTTTATCGCTGCCATGAAAGCCCGCGATGAGATTGCCAAGGGGACACTCTCCATGTTGAAAGCTGCGGTGATGAAATGGGAGGTGGATGGTGAGAAAAAGGTAGCGGGCGATGAGCAGATTTTGCAGATTATTCAGAAAGAGGTGAAACAGCGCCGGGACGCGGCTGAGGCTTTTCGTAGCGGTGGTAAAATGGAAATGGCTGATAAAGAAGAAGCCGAGATGAAAGTTTTGCTGGCTTATCTGCCGGCGCAATTAAGTGAAGAGGAGGTGCGGGGTATAGTGCAGGAGACTTTGAGTGCGGCGGGCGTGGTCAGCAAAGCTGAGATGGGTAAGGCGATGGGACTTTTGATGCCAAAGCTGAAAGGCAAGGCGGATGGGGGCTTGATTAATCGAGTTGTCGGAGAATTTTTGAAATAATTATGCCTAGCAAAAAGACCATCAACAATTTGACCTGGATGATAGGCGGGGAAGCCGGTTTTGGTATACAGAGCGCCGGACATTATTTTGCCCTGGCTTGTTCACGTGACGGGCTAAAGGTGTTTGGCAATGCTGAATATCCATCACTAATACGTGGTGGACATAATTCCAACGTGATTCGGGTGGCCGATTTTGAGGTGTCTATACATCGTGAAGCGTTGGATTTGCTGCTGGCCATGAATAAAGAAACTCTGGATTTGCATGTTGGAGAAATAGTGACCGGCGGTGGCGTGATTTATGACGCTGATGCTGTGAAAGATTATGTTTTTCCGCAGGAGATAAAAGTTTATCATGTACCGCTGAGAAAAATTGCCATGGAGATAGGCAAAGGGGACATCACACGTAATACTGTTGGGTTGGGAGCTACCTTTGCTTTAATTGGTTATGACATAGCCAAGTATGAGGCAATTTTGCGTGAGGCTTTTGCCAAAAAAGGTGACGTGGTGGTGAATAATAATATAGCGGCGGCGCGGGCCGGGTATGAGTATATATTGGCTAATTATTCGGTGGAGGGATTTGGTTATGCATTGCGGCCGGTGGAAGGGCAGCCGCGCCGCCTGTTGATTACCGGCAATGATGCTGTTTGTCTGGCTGCTCTGAAAGCAGGTATGAAATTTTTGGCTGAATACCCGATGACGCCCTCGACTTCCGTACTGCATTTCATGTCGAAAATTGCCCGCGATTTCAATGTCATTGTTAAACATACCGAAGATGAATTAGCGGCTATCAATATGGCTGTTGGCGCAGCCTGGGCTGGGGTGCGGTCCATGACAGCCACTTCTGGTGGAGGATTTTCTTTGATGGTAGAGGCAATAGGTATGGCGGGAATGATTGAGACGCCGGTGGTGATTTATGAGGCGCAACGAGGAGGCCCCTCTACTGGTTTGCCCACCCGTACTGAGCAAAGTGATTTGCGTTTTGCCATGCATGGTTCACAGGGAGAATTTCCCCGACTGGTGGTGGCGCCGGGGGATTATCAGGAATTATTTTATAAAACTTTTGAAGCCTTTAACCTTGCCGAGAAATACCAGATGCCGGCCTTGATACTTTCGGATAAACATTTGGGAGAATCGGTAAAAAATGTGGAAAACTTTTCAACTGAACATTTGAAAATTGATCGTGGTCAGCTGATACGAGATACTGTGGAGCTGGAAAAATTGCGGGCCAATGGTTATCAAACTATCGATGATGGCTTTGCCCGCTATAAATTTACTGAGGATGGAATTTCGCCGAGAGTGTTGCCCGGCCTGAAAGGTGGCCGACACCGCGCCTCTACTGATGAGCATGATGAAACTGGTGACCTGACTGAAACCGCTGAGAACCGCACAGCCATGCATGCCAAAAGAATGCGCAAATTGGAGGCGTGTTTGCAGGATTTACCGGCCCCAGTGCTGGTGGGGCCCGGACTCGATGGAGCTTTCGCCGCCGGCCCAGCCTATGCCGCCGAGGAAGCTGACATAACTTTTGTCACCTGGGGTTCGCCAAAAGATGCCCTGTTGGAGGTAATGCAATTATTAAAAGCTGATGGCGTCAAAGCCAATCTCCTGCAAATTACTTATTTCATCCCTTTTCATACTGCTGAAGTCAAAGACATACTGAGTCGCTGCCGCCTGAAAGTTGGCGTGGAGATGAATTATGAAGGGCAAATGTGCGCCTATATTGCTGAGAAAACGGGGATTTTTATGGATCACCGCATACTGCAATGGTCCGGCCGGCAGTTTACGGCGGAGAGATTGTTGCAGCAAGCGCAAATAATTTTAAAAAGCCAAAGCTAGGAAATTTTTCCCGAGCAGGTCAAAAGAAAATACCATATCTAGTATTGTGCACTGACTCACTACACTAGATAATGTGTGGGCGCGCTTTTTATTTGCTAAATACATTTCACATGACCATTAAGGCAAAAGAGACATTGGAAGAGTATCTCTCCAAATCGGATTGGCGGGTCAATGCCAATTCCAATCAGGGCTATTCGCTGGGCGGAATGATACTAAACACCTCCGGCAAAGTGACGGCTAATTACTGGCTGTCCTCTATTTACAGCCCTGCTATCGGCCAGGCACATCGGGAGGGGGACTTGCATATACATGATTTGGACATGTTTTCCGGATATTGTGCCGGCTGGTCGTTGAGACAGTTACTGGAAGAAGGCTTTAATGGGATACCAAACAAAATCGACTCTACTCCACCTAAAAATCTCTCCGGTGCGGTAGGGCAGATGGTTAATTTTTTGGGGACATTGCAAAATGAGTGGGCGGGAGCGCAGGCTTTTTCTTCTTTTGACACTTATCTGGCCCCTTATGTACGCAAACATAGTGAGGAATTGCGGGAAGAATTGCGGGAGATGGTGCTGAATCATGATGAATTAGCCGAATATATCGAGCGTAAGACTTATAAATATGTCTATGACTGTATACAGACTTTTGTTTTTAATTTAAATGTGCCTTCCCGCTGGGGGACTCAAACTCCTTTTACCAATATTACACTGGATTGGACTTGTCCGGAGGATTTGCGTGATAGGAGGCTGCTACTGGGAGGTGAACCTTATAAATATACTTTTGGTGAACTGTCCAAAGAAATGGAAATAATTAATAAAGCCTATATAGAAGTGATGCTGCGTGGTGATGCCAAAGGGCGGGTGTTTACTTTTCCGATTCCTACTTACAATATCACGCCTGATTTCGACTGGCATGGACCCAATACTGACGCTCTGTTTGAGATGACTGCCAAATATGGGCTGCCTTATTTCCAAAATTTTTTGAATTCGGATTTGAAGCCCAATCACATACGCTCGATGTGCTGCCGTTTGCAACTGGATCTGAATCAACTACTGAAACGCGGCAATGGATTGTTTGGTTCAGCGGAAATGACAGGAAGTATCGGTGTGGTGACTATCAATGTCGCTCGCCTGGGATATTTGTATGCTGGAAATCAGGAGGGTTTGCTGGCCCGTCTGGGGGAATTAATGGATATGTCCAAAGACTCACTAGAAGCCAAGCGACGAGAAATTCAGAACTGGATGGATTTGGGGCTTTATCCTTATACCAAGCGTTATTTGGGACATTTGAATAATCATTTTTCTACTATAGGCTTGAATGGTGTGAATGAAGCTATTCGTAACTTTACACAGGGCAAGGAGGATATCACTACGGCCTGGGGAGGCGATTTTGCTGAGGCCATACTGCTATTTATGCGGGAAAAACTGGTGCGTTATCAGGAAGAAACTGGTAATCTGTACAATCTGGAAGCAACTCCAGCGGAGGGCACCACTTACCGTTTCGCCAAAGAAGATCGCAAACGTTTTCCTGACATATTACAAGCCGGCACAGCGGACTTTCCTTATTATACCAACTCCACACAGCTGCCGGTGGAATATACCGATGATGTGTTTGAGGCTCTGGAAATGCAGGACAGATTTCAGACCAAATATACTGGTGGAACTGTGCTGCATCTGTATCTGGGAGAGAGGCTGGGAGACGCTGAGAGCTGCCGCAAATTGGTGCGACGAGCGCTGGAAAATTTCCGATTGCCATATATCACGATCTCGCCAACTTTTTCCATCTGCCCAACGCATGGCTATTTGGCTGGCGAACATGATTTCTGTCCACGCTGTGACGAAGTTATCGGCTATACAGGAGCTGACCGTGATCAGGAAATGCGTGAGAAACATACTTCCAAAGACAAATTATTAACTTTTAACAAATAAAAAATTATGGAGAATGCAGTGGCAAATCGTACTAAATGTGAGATCTGGACACGCGTGATGGGTTATCACCGACCGGTCAGTCAATATAATGTTGGTAAGAAGTCCGAATTTTATTCACGGGTGTATTTTCAAGCGACACGGGATGAAAATGATAGACTGATTGGTAAATATGGTGGTGGTGAGGGCGCGGCGGTCGGTGCGGCCCAAAAGGTGAAATTACTGCTTTTTACTACCAATACCTGCCCTAAATGTCCGGCGGTGAAAAACTGGATAGGGCAGTCTGGGCTGGAATTTTTCAGTATAGACAATAGCATGCTGAATTTCTGGGAAATGGCGGAGAAATATGGAGTGCACAGCGTGCCGACTGTCGTGGCCGTGAATGAAGGTGGGCAGGAAATTTGGCGGGCTAATGAATTGTCGGAGATAAAAGAAAAAACATGCTGATTACTGCATTAACCAAATTAAGTTTACTGGATTTTCCGGGGAGGCTGGCCTGTATTATTTTTACTGGTGGGTGCAATTTGCGCTGTGGGTATTGCCATAATGCGGAGTTTGTATTGCCGGAGCGGGTGAGGGAGCTGGGGCGGGGTTTGCCGTTTGAAACTGTGATGGGGTTTTTGCGGGGGCGAAAAGGTATGCTGGATGGCGTGGTGATATGTGGTGGGGAGCCGACAGTGCAGCCGGACTTGTTGGAAAGAATTCGTGACATTCGGGAGCTGGGACTGCAGGTGAAGTTGGATACCAATGGTAGTAATCCGGCTGTGCTGCGGAAATTACTGGCGGCTGGATTGCTTGACTATATAGCGATGGATTTGAAGGACGCTCTGCCTTATCGGCGAGAACTAGTGGGAGTAGGGATAGATGCTGCGGTGATCCGGGAAAGTATTGATTTGATTAAATCAAGTGGATTGGAATATGAATTTCGATCCACTATTTGGCCGCAATTTCATGATATGGAGACGCTGGAGCAAATGGGCGAAGAAATTGCGGGCGCGCGACTCTGGGCGCTGCAAATGGGCCGGGGCGGAAAAACTCTGATGGAGAATTTTGAGTGTGATGGGGAATTTAGACGTGATGAAGTTGGATTGTTAGCAACAGATTTAGCTGATTACGCTAATACTGTGATAGTGCGTCATTAGGATCGCACCGCGCCTTGTTTTTTGGCTGATTAGGCCTAAAACAAAGCTCGGTGCGGGAAAGAGTTTGAAACATGGTTGGAGAATTCCTTGGTTTGAGGTCAGGTCGTCCCCGGCAGGGAGGACCCGTATCAGACGCCTTCGGGCAGGGTGATGACCCCGTCCGGCTTTCGCTCGAGTTCGACCGCCCGGTCGCCCTGGAGCAGAAAAACCTTCTTGGCCGCGGGATCGATCAGAATCACCACTCCGACGAAGGCGGTGAAACGATAGATGGAGCGACCGTGCGGCTGCCCATGCTCATCCAATTCGATGGAGAGCAGGGGGGGGGGAGCCTCGTCGACCGAGTGGCCATTGCGATACTGGCGGAGCACGGGGCTCCGCCTGGAGAACTGCTTCAACCACCCCTTGGGGGTGGCTTCACCGGGTAGCCACAGTCGCAAACTGTGGCTTTTGCCGAAAGTCTGAGCTATCGCTGTAACGCGAAAGCCCTGGCCCGGCGGGGGGGCGGACTGGTAATGCCTGAACATAAAAATCCTCCTTTCTGTCTCAGAACCGATTGACCGGAAGACGAGCCGACTATCGGCTGACTTCACTGATCAACCTATTTACTTTATAGCATTATTAAGTTCTCCCGGGCAAAAGAATCCCCTGGAACTAGGGCGTAGTAATGCAATGGCGTCTGGTTAATTCAGACTGCACTGCTGCGAACTCAGCCAGATAACGAGTTGACCCAGGAAAATCTCTACATTTGCTCTCATATTTTCTCTTTGTCGTATTTAATAAATAATAGGCGTCGCCTACCTTGGGAGAACATTCAGTGTCTCTACTGTGAGTATAGACACGATCTAACTCAGTACGGACCTGTTCACCCAAAGCAACGCATGTTTGACGTGTCTCTGGATCAATAGGGACTGGCTGCTCACAAGCTGCCAAGCTAGCGACTAATACCCCTGCTTGAAATACTGATGGAAATTTCATAATAGTGAAAATATATTTTATATAGCGTAGGCGGTATTTTGACAGATTAACCAACTTTAGTCAATACGCCTTGTTGCTCGGTTTTTATTTGATGGCTATTTATTATCCTGTTAGAATTTTGCCACTTAAGATAAGCTTTGTTTTATGCCCATAGAATTAAAAGATTTCGAAACTGTAGCCAAACCGGACTGGTGTCCTGGTTGTGGGGATTTTGGTATACAGGTGGCCACCAAGCAGGCTTTGACCAATTTACAGATTGATCCGCATCAAGTGGCCCTGGTGACGGATATCGGTTGTAGCGGGAAAATGGCTCATTGGATTAATGTTTATGGTTTGCATAGTTTACACGGACGGGCGGTGGCCTGTGCCACGGGGGTGAAATTCGCCAATCGTGATTTAACTGTGCTGGTGGATGCGGGCGACGGTGGAGGATATGGCATAGGCATGGGGCATCTGGTACATGCCATACGCCGCAATATCGACATGACGATGTTGGTGCACAATAATATGGTGTATGGATTGACCAAAGGACAAATGACTCCAACCTCGGAAAAGGGCTACAAATCACCCTCTTCGCCTTTTGGCGCTATTGAGGAGCCTGTGAATCCATTGGCTTTGGCTTTGAGCTTGGGCTGCACTTTTGTGGCTAGGGGATATGCTGGCGACGCCCCCGGTTTGACCAAAATTATTGAAGCGGGGATTAAACATAAGGGATTTGCCCTGATTGATATTTTTCAACCCTGCGTGACTTTCAACAAAATTCAGACTTACGCTTATTTTTTGAAAAATACTTACAAACTGGCGGACGAGGCCGGCTATGATAGTAGTGACTGGAATGCGGCGATGGCCAAAGCGCGCCAGACGGATAAATTTCCGGTGGGGATTTTGTATCAGGCGGAGCAACCGATGTATGAAGACCTAGATCCCGGGCGGGCCGAGGTGGCAGCAGTGGATTTGGCGCTGGAGAATATTAAATTGGAGGGGGTGTTGGAGGGGTATTATTGAGGGAGGCGCTGTATTGATTATTTTTTTCTAGAAGATCTGGTGTGATAACGCCCAGGCGCTTGTCTAACGCGTACTTCTGAAGATGTGGGGACAGGAATATTGCTTTTCCTTAATTTAGCCCTCCCAGCCTGGGTGAACAACCTTTCTGTTTTAGCAGTAAGGCGAATTTCAGCTCCCTGCCATTCAGGTTGGTGACGCAGGGTTTTATAAACTTCTCTAGCGATCTCTAATGTGTAAAACATTATATTCGGTTTTCGCTTGTGTAAAGGGAAAGTTTGTTCATAACGCCTGATCAATCTTTCAATTGGCGTATAAACAGCCTGTACTAGACCAAGTGCTTCTGCTGTGGCTCCGTCAAATTGAAAACTCCCGTCCGGATTAGCAGGGTCATGAAAAACTTTATTAAATAACTCCATCGCGACAATTTTCTGCTCCGGCGCTAGCTCTAGTAAACTCATTATAAAATCTCCCACCTCTTCCTCAACTTCCGAAGGTACTTCTTGACCGGATCTAATAGCCGCCACTTTTTGTACACGTGGAGAATCTAGAGAATCTGACAAATGCCAAATACCTGGAGACCGTGTAAGACAATACTTTTGATCAGCTGTGAGAAACAGATCCAGAGCCGCACTGATAATGGCATAAGTCCCAAAAGCATGCACGGAAGCGTCGTGGTCTGATAGATAAGCCACAGCTTGATTGATTTCGTCTGCCTGATCCACCTCGCCACCCATGGAATTAACCCAAAGCCCAACTTTATTGGTGCCATCGATTAACGCTTCTAATATTCTTTTGTTGACCGCCCTGGTTTCCATAAACACTTCAAGCAAGCCATTCACCTCAGCAAGGAGCTGCTTGATCATGATTTTATCAAATTTTGTTTGCTCAGGTTTACTGGAAAGATATTGGATGTCATGCAATTTAGCCAAAAAGGTCAATAGAATAGGCCCAAGAACAACTGACTGCTCTTTTGTCGCTTCAATAAAAGACACTTGGGTAGATGGGTATTTCAACCTGGAGTCGAGTGTATTTCCAACCACTATCATCATTTCACCATCAAATTTCTCCCCGGCCGTGTTGCCCTTGTGGGCTGATTCAGTTGAAAGATGAAAGGGCTCTGATTTTGGCTTAGATTGCTCAAACATAGCTGCGAATGGGGCAGTGAATAATTTAGCTTTTATTTAACCATGTAAGTAGCGGCGCGTCAAGTCCCCTTGTTGTGCTGGATGGCGTGATGTAGTTAAATAAGTGCAGTTACTTAAATAGATTATCATGGATTTAGTGGCAGAGGTAGAGAAGCGGCTCGGGGAGGCTTTTCCTGAGGGGAAATGGATTATCGATTTTAGCGATGGCCAGCACATGGGCCTGGAAATAGCGGCGGCGGATTTTGCTGGAAAGTCTTTGATTGATCAGCATAAATTAGTTTATGCTGCCCTGGATGATTTGATTCGAGATGGGTGGCTACATGCTTTAAAACTGAAAACTAAAGTTAAATAATTATGGATAATTTAAGAAAAAGTATTGAGGAATTGATTGGGAGCCAACGCCTGTTTATTTTTATGAAAGGTACTGGCGACCAACCGGCTTGTAGATTTTCCGCTCAAGTTGTGAATTTATTACATAGTCATCAGGCGAATTTTGGCTATTTGAATGTGCTGGAAGATGAAGAAATGCGCCAGGCTATCAAAGATTTTACCGGATGGCCGACTATTCCACAGGTTTTTGTTGAGGGGAAATTTATTGGAGGGGCGGATATTTTGCAGGAGATGGAGGAGAGTGGGGAATTAGGCGATCTGCTCGGCCAAAATATCGCTAGCTAGCTGTCGTAGGACTGGGCTGAGATCGTGATCAGCAATAGATTGAATTAGTGGCAGAAATTTGGGACCGTACTTGGCTGGGTCTTGGCGGATGGCGTTTTTGGCGGCGTTGAGAGCGTTTTTGACTAGGCCTTCACGTTTGGGGCGCATGAGGGGGGAGCCGGCGAAGCGGGCGAGGTATTGTTCGGTGTTTTTGATGGTGAGAATTTCTGCTAATGGGATAGAGTCACCGGCGATGCGTACGGCTTTTAGCGGTTCGAAAGTTAATGGTTTGGCGTGGGCTTTGTTATAGGGGCAGACTTCCTGGCAGATGTCGCAACCGGCGATTAGATTACTACTGGCTGAGGAAAATTCCTCCGGGATGGGGGATTTGGTTTCCAGTGTTAAATAACTAATGCAGCGGCGGGCGTCCATGCGGCCGGGCGCGATGAGAGCCTGGGTGGGACAGGCGTCCAAGCAGCGGGTGCAGGTGCCGCAGGTGGCGGAGGTGATTTGCTCTGAGAGTTGGTCCGAGGGCAAGGGTAGGGTAGTGACAATTTCACCAAGCAAGATAAATGAGCCGATTTGGGGATTGATTAAAGTAGTGTTTTTGCCGTAAAAGCCCAGCCCGGCCCGCGCTGCCAAAGGTTTTTCCATTAGAGGAGCTGAATCCACACAAAGATGATGTTGGTGTTCGGGCCAATTTTGATCTAAATAACTTTGCAAATCCTTGAGTAGCCGGCGTAGGACTTTATGATAATCTCGGCCCCAAGCATAGCGGGCAACCCGGCCGTGGTCAGGTGGGGTGACCGGTTTTTCACGATAATAATTAATGGCTATGACTATCACGGCTTGGGCTCCAGGTAACAGTGATGTGGGGCTGGTACGTTGCTCAATCTTTTCTAAATAATGCATGTCACCCTGATAACCGAGCTTCAGAAAAGCCTCTAGCTCCTGGCGAGCTTCACTCAGATCAGCTGCCGAACAAATACCGATTAAATCAATGCCTAACTGCTCACGAGCATGGGTTTTAATGAGACTAGCGGCTTGGGCATTTTGAAGTATAGCCATTGGTCAGGGCTTGTTAGTAGCGGTGGACGGGCAGCCGCTCCAGGTGGATAGTTCTGCCAAGGTTTGTGATCCGATTAGGGGATTTTGCCTGGGCATGATCCAAGTGGGATAAGACTGGATATTGGCTTTTTGACAGAGTTCCGGCCTTCCATCCGGGCTTTTGGCATCGCATTCTATGTATTTGATATGTGGAAGCCCGCCGCCCAGAGTGGCTTTTTGTTCAGCACAATGTGGACACCAATAAGCTCCGTACATCACAGCACCTCGGCTGCTTAGGCATTTGGCAAAATCAATTAACGCGTCTTGCTCAGGGCTGGCTTGGACTGCTGCTGCGCTGAGATTATTTGAGGAAGATACCGCGCGAACGGCAGCGTCTCGTGATGATGATTGAGCTGGGGAATTTATATTTTTTGTAGAGAGTAAAGCTGGCTGACTTTGATAATCAGCTGAGCCCAGCACTGTGCCAAGGAATAATTGTGTGGCCAACAACCAAACAGGCCAGAGCAGGATATTCATGATTAATTATTGGGGACTACTGGAGTATCTGCAGATGTAGTTGGCTGAGCTGAAGAATCGGCTTCAGCTGTGGGCTTTTCCTGTTCGTCGGCTGGCAAACGGTCGGCGCAATTGGCTTTTTTGGCTAAATCAGCGATGGACTGCTCGCCCACTAATTTGCCCTGTCCGGGGAAAACCCAGGTGGGGAAACTCTCGACGCCAGCTTTCAGACAAAGCTCACGATCTCCATCAACCCCTTTGGGATCACATTCCTGATATTTGATAAATTGTACATCGCTGCCAAATAATT
Source organism: uncultured Candidatus Peribacteria bacterium (assembly GCA_964528305.1). Classification (GTDB taxonomy): domain Bacteria; phylum Patescibacteriota; class Gracilibacteria; order UBA1369; family UBA1369; genus CAZGSD01. The sequence continues at coordinate 19,957 of CAZGSD010000012.1, forward strand.
TTTTCTGATTGCTGCAATGAGGACACCAAAAAGCTCCATACATGATCACACCTTTTTCGGTGAGACATTGGGCGACTGCAGCATATTTGCCTGGGGCGGCCGGTTCACCGCAGCCGGCGAGGAGGAGGAGAGTAGCGAGGAGGGCAGCGGATTTCTTGAAAAAATGAGGCATAAAAATTTTAAATTAGGCGAGTTTGAATACTGATGAATTATACATAGATGGTGGAAAGGTGGGAAGCTTGGAAAATTCTATTTTGGGTTTTCTTTGATGTGGGAGTTTATGTTGGGAAAATAATGACTTTTGTCAGGCGAATGATGTAGAATTCAATGGCGAGGTTTTTAAATCAATTTGTTTATGCAAAAATTGGCGGTAGGGGACAAGGCTCCGGAATTTCAATTGGCCTGTTCGGATGGTACAGTTTTTGATTTGGGAAAGGCGGCCGGCAAATGGCTGGTGCTCTATTTTTATCCTAAAGATGATACTCCGGGATGCACCAAAGAAGCCTGCAATTTTCGTGATATGAGTGGGGATTACCGCCAGGCCAATGCGCTGATTTATGGGGTAAGCGCTGACACTTTGGCTTCACATCAGAAATTTATACAAAAATATCAGCTGCCTTTTCCACTATTATCCGACCCTGAGCATGGCATGTTGACAGCCTATGGAGTTTGGAAAGAAAAAAGCATGTATGGTCGCAATTTTCTGGGCATAGAGCGCAGTACTTACGTGATAGCACCGGATGGCCGAATCGCTGCTATTTTTCCAAAAGTAAAAGTGGATAATCATCATCGCGAGGTGCTGGATTTTATTATTGCCAATTCTTAAATTTTGCCGCTGACCAATGACTTCATTTTTACC
>CAZGSD010000013.1:0-2119 GCA_964528305.1 uncultured Candidatus Peribacteria bacterium
CCACACCCCCCCCCATCAACCATCCCAAAACCGAAAAATTCAAATAGCGGGCCAGCAGTAAATTGTCCACCAAGACAAATATCATGAAATACATGCCTGTATTGGCCAAATACCATTGATAGTGATGCTCCCAACGTTTGGGCATCAACAGCTGCAAAAATTTTGACCCATCCAACGGAGGAAAGGGCAACATATTAAAAGCAAACAACAGCACAGAAACGTCAAACACCGTCACCAGCAGCCGAAGCATCTCCACATTCAAATAAATAGAAAAATATTTCACCGGCAACATTACCACCAGTGCAATCATTAAATTCATCAAAGGCCCAGCCACCGCCACCAAAGCCTCATGAGCCAAAGGATTGCTGAAATACGATCTATTCACCGGCACTGGTTTTCCCCAACCAATTCCCACTAAAAACATCAACAAAGTCCCCAAAGGATCCAAATGCGCCAAAGGATTCAAAGACACTCTTCCACGATAAGCAGGCGTAGGATCCCCCAGAGCATTAGCCACATAAGCATGGGCAAATTCATGTAGAGTAATCACCAGCACTAAAGCGAAAATAAGATAAACTATTTGCGGCATAAAACAGCCTAAAAAATATAGATCAACCAAAGCCCAGACTAGCAAAAATAGCTGCCCATGGCAAAAACCTTGCATTTACAGGATTTAATGCTAATATTCCCCTGCTTAGGGGTAGCCCAAAACTGCCAATAAGAGTCAAGAAAATCATTACCGTCAACAGTATATATGTCTAAAGTATGCCAGCTCTCCGGAAAAAAGAAATCCACCGGTTACAATGTCTCTCACTCTAATCGTCACACCAAAAGGACTTTTTCACCCAATGTCACCAAAAGAGTGGTAATTGACCCTGTGACAGGCACTAAATTGCGCATCAACATCTCCACACGCGCCCTACGCACCATGACCAAAAATCCTGGCAAATTCCGCACTGAATTAGCTTCTCTGGTCAAAAAACAGGTACGAAAAGCTTCCAAATAATCCATCGAGGAGGGGTCGCATAGTGGCCTAGTGCGCGCGCTTGGAAAGCGCGTAACGTCGCAAGGCGTTCGGGAGTTCGAATCTCCCCTCCTCCGCCATTTTGTTGAAATCACATCAACATTAAATTGACTTTTACCCAAAAGCGGTTACAATCCAAACTGTTAGTGTTCTTGTTTCGTCCGCTTACCATAAAAATATTAGCTTTTCGCCAATGTTTATGTGAGGTGAGAAACAGGGTTAGGTCGAACTCTACGCAATCTTATCAACCTCAAAGTTAAGTTAAACATTATGGAAAAGAAATTATTTGTTGGCAACCTATCTTGGAACACTACTGACGAAGGTCTTCGCGCCGCTTTTGCAGCCTTCGGTACAGTTCTCGACGCCATGGTTCTAAAAGACCGTGACACCGGACGATCCAAAGGTTTTGGTTTTGTTACTATGTCTTCAGAAGAAGAAGCACAAGCTGCTATTGATGCTCTACACGAGCAGGAACTCGATGGCCGCCGCATCATAGTTAATGAAGCTAAGCCACGTGAAGAGCGTCCAAACAACGGCTTCAGCCGCGGACCTCGCATGTAATTATATACATCTAAAAACCGCCAAATACCAAGTGTCTGGCGGTTTTTTTTGTGTAACTTTCCTCTTGCCAATTTTTATTAACCGGAATATTATATTATTACCAACCTGCCACCTAGGTTGATGGTTATAAACTAAATCCCCCATATTATGTCACATCAACACCAAATCAGCGCCAAGGCCGTCAAATCAAGTAAACAGGCCCTCGGCACTCTCAATAAAGTAATACAGATGATAGAAAGCGATATTTACTGCCCCGACATCATCCAACAAGTAGATAGTGTTATTGGCCTACTTAGACATACCAAAAAAGAATTATTGACCGGCCATCTAGATACCTGCGTAGCCCATCAAATGAAAACCGACAAAAAGAAAGCCATTGCAGAATTGTTAAAAATTTACAATCTCTCCAATTAACTCTTATAACTCTACGCCTATGATCACCAACACTTATCAAATCAAAGGCATGCATTGCGCCTCCTGCTCACATTTAATCAAAAACGCCCTCAAAAAACACCCCGGCGTAGAAAACATTGA
>CAZGSD010000013.1:2219-16517 GCA_964528305.1 uncultured Candidatus Peribacteria bacterium
TCCATGCACACAGGGATAAACCAATCCAAAACAGAAAAACTGGCTGAACTTCAACAAATGAAACAGAAAGTTTATTCCGCCATTCCACTGACTATTATCAGTTTTTTCATCATGGGTTGGGAAATTCTGGGGAAATTATCCATTGTCCCCGCCATGCCAGAAATTTGGTTTGAATTTTTCCACCATCTACTGCCAATTATGGCCACCTACACCTTTATAGTCCTTGGCCGACCATATTTACTCGGCCTCTATCGTTTTTTCCGTTATGGCACAGCCAACATGGATACTCTAGTTGGTCTGGGCACAATCACCGCCTTTCTCTACAGTTTTATACTCGGAGCATTCGAAGAAACATTAAGCCCATTTATTGATGTAGAAAGCACCTATTATGATGTGGCCATCGTTGTTTTGGCTTTCATTTCTCTAGGAAAATATTTAGAGAGTAAATCCAAATTAAAAACAGGCGATGCTATTGAAAAGTTATTAAATCTACAAGCAAAAACTGCTTTAGTTAAACGTAACGGCCAGGAAGTAGCGATACCCATCGAACAAGTTATTCACGGCGACTTAATTATTATTAAACCCGGTCAAAAAATTCCCGTCGATGGAACTATTGCTGAAGGCAATTCCTATCTGGATGAATCTATGATCAGTGGGGAACCAATGCCGGTTTCCAAAAAACCTGGCGACCAGGTGATTGCCGGCACGCTCAACACCACCGGCAGCTTCACTTTCCAGGCCACCAAAGTAGGCAATGAAACCATGTTGGCCCAAATTATTCACATGGTTGAAGAAGCCCAAGGCAGCAAAGCCCCCATCCAAGCCCTGGCCGATAAAATCTCTGCCATTTTCGTGCCTATTGTATTACTAATAGCCTTTCTATCCCTGGGCAGCTGGCTGATTTTCGGCATACAAACACTGGGACTTTCAGTAGCCATATCTAACGGCCTAGTTTCCTTCGTCGGAGTATTAGTAATAGCCTGCCCCTGCGCGCTGGGACTGGCCACTCCAACAGCTATTATTGTCGGCGTTGGCAAAGGCGCCAGCAATGGTATTCTCGTCAAAGATGCCGCCACCTTAGAAAAACTTCGCAAAGTTAACACCATTGTCCTAGATAAAACCGGCACCATCACCAAAGGCAAACCAGAATTGATCAAACTACACAATCTCTCCAAACAGTCTGATCAAGAAATTTTACAAATCATCGCCTCTCTAGAAAGCCGCTCCGAACACCCCCTCGCCCAAGCCATTCTTCAAGCCGCCAAAGAGCAAGACCTGGTCATCTCCTCCCCCACCGAATTTGAAATTATCAAAGGCAAAGGCCTTCAGGGAAAAATTAATAACAATCACTATTATCTCGGAAGCGAGAAATTATTAAATGATCTCGGTTTAAAACTTAACACTCACGATTTATCACATGAAACCAAACAAGGGAAAACACCGATAATTCTAACAACCAATAAAGAAATTCTAGCTATAGCAATGGTTGCCGACAGCATCAAACCAGAAGCTACAGAAGCTATTAAAAAATTGCATCAATTAGGCATCAAAGTAATCATGCTCACCGGTGATGACCGTAACACAGCACAAGCCATTGCCTCTCAAGTAGGTATAGATGAAGTACAAGCAGAATTATTGCCAGCAGACAAATTACAACACATCCAAAATCTACAACAATCAGGAGCTATAGTTGCCATGGCGGGAGACGGTATTAATGACGCTCCGGCGTTAGCACAAGCTGACGTCGGCATAGCGATGGCCACAGGAAACGACATTGCTATTGAATCAGCCGGCCTCACTCTACTTCATGGAGATATTACCAAACTCGCCAAAGCCTTCCGCCTTTCCAAACTAACCATGAATGGCATCAAACAAAATCTATTCTGGGCCTTTTTTTACAACATAGTTGGCATCCCCTTGGCCGCCGGTGTATTTTTCCCTTTGCTCGGCTGGACGCTCTCCCCCATCTTTGCCGGACTAGCCATGGCCTTTTCCAGCGTTTCCGTGGTTGCTAATTCCCTACGTCTAAAAATGAAAACACTCTAATCACCTTATCTTTTATGAAAAAACACACACTGCACATCCCTCAAATGCACTGTCAGTCCTGCGTTATATTAACAGAAACCGAATTACAACTGCACCCAGAGGTAAAAACAGTCAAAGCTAATTTAACCCTAAAACAAGTAGAAATTACCGGCGACTTTGGTGAAAAAACCAGTGAAGAAATCGCCAATGAATTAAGCGAAATACTTAAAAAATTCGATTATCAAGTCGCCACCACCCCAGCACAACCAACAAAACCCTCTCTATCTGATTTCAAACAAGCTATCCCCTTAGCCCTGCTCTTTATTCTAGGATTTCTACTACTACAAAAAGTCGGCATCATCAACCTGATCAATACTACAAGTAGCGTCAATCTCGGCACAGCCTTTTTCATCGGCATTGTAGCCTCCCTTTCCAGCTGCATGGCTGTCGTCGGCGGCCTCGTACTATCAATTTCCACCAACTTCGCCAAAGAAGGCAAAACCATCAAACCACAACTACTCTTTCACCTCGGCCGCCTCATCTCATTCTTTGTCCTGGGAGGAGTAATCGGACTGATCGGTGCAGCCTTTCAACCAGGCCCTTATGGCACTTTTATTATGAGTTTACTGGCAGGACTCATCATGCTAATACTCGGCCTCAATCTTTTAGAAATCTTTCACTGGAGTAAAAAATTGCAACCATCCATGCCCAAAGCAATCTCACAACAAATCTTACGTCTCAAAAATCTTAATCACACCATCACTCCACTACTACTCGGTCTGGCCACTTTTTTCCTCCCCTGCGGCTTCACGCAATCCATGCAGATTTACAGCCTCACCACCGGCAATTTTTGGGCCGCCGCACTAACCATGTTTGTTTTCGCTCTTGGAACACTACCAGTTTTAAGTCTATTAAGTTTTAGTTCACTAGCCATCACCACATCCCATCAAAAAAGCCTCTTTTTCAAAACCGCCGGCCTGATAGTAATCTTTTTTGGTGTTTTCAATATTTTAAACAGCTTCTCTGCTATGGGATGGCTACCATCATTTTTTAATTTTTAATCATCAAGCCCTCATGAACAAATTTCTTTACGCACTTTCCGTTATCGTTCTGATTATTGCGATTGTTTTTTCCATCAATAACACCGCTCCAACCACCGCTCAAAACGTTTCCATAGTCAACGGCCAACAAATCATCGAAATCTCAGCCAAAGGCGGTTATAGCCCCGCCGTGACCGAAGCCCAGGCCAACCTCCCCACTACTATTAAAATCAATACCAGAGGCACTTTTGACTGTTCAGCGGCCTTAAGCATCCCAACACTAGCCTTTCAACAAACTTTACCATTTAATGGCGTAACTGAAATCCCCCTCACCGCCAGCCAGGCCACCGGTACACTGCAGGGCCGCTGCTCCATGGGCATGTACGGCTTCAAAATCAATTTTTCCTGAATCAATAATGTTTAAATCCTGGGCAGAATATTTCGAGAAAAATAAGCACCAATCCCCTCCAGCACTACTGGAACAAACCATCAAACTGGTAAACATTCGAGAGCACGCTCTAGACCTGGGAGCGGGACCTTTAACCGGTGCCAAATTAATGCTTTCTTTTGGTTTCAAAAAAGTCACTGCCATCGACCAAGACCCTGCCATCAAAAATTACCGTGACAAAATACCAGTTAAACAATTAGCCATTCGCATCAAATCTTTCGAAAAACTCAAGCTGCCAATCAACACCTATGATTTAATTTCAGCCCAATACTCACTACCATTCACCAGTCCAGCACACCTACCAACTTTAATCGATCAAATCAAAAAATCCCTCAAACCCAACGGCTATTTCTGCGGCCAGTTTTTTGGCCCTCAAGACGATTGGAATACACCCACCACCACCCTCTGCTTTCACAGCCGAACAGAAATAAAAACCCTATTAAAGCCTTTAGAAATTGTTTATTTAAAAGAAAAAAAACAGCTCGGCTCTACCAGCGACGGCCAACCCAAAAACTGGCATATATTTGAAGTAATAACTAAAATAGCATCGCCTTAAAATTTATTTTGAAATTATGAAAACAAAAACCCTCTTTAGTGAAATTATCGGCTGGTACGGAACAGTAGCTATCATTAGCGCCTACGCACTCAACAGCTTCAATTTTATCGGCACAAATTCACCGACCTATCAAATCCTCAACGCTACTGGCGCAATAGGAATTGTTGTAATTTCTTTACTCAAAAAAGCTTATCAACCAGCGGTATTAAATATGATTTGGACAATTATAGCCATCGTAGCCGTTATTAAAATTTACGTTTAAAATCATCTCCACCCTATGGGACACAATTGGCTCAAACAAAAACTAAACGCTTACCAACCACAAAGCCCCAAAGAGGCCGCTGACTTGGAAAAATTATTACAACTGGTTAACAATGAGCCCAATTGTTTTAACCGCGATCACTTCACTCCAGGACATATCGTTGGTTCAGCCTGGATTGTAAATCATCAGCGCGATCACGCTCTACTCACCCATCACCTCAAATTACAAAGATGGCTACAGCTCGGCGGCCACTCTGACGGGCATCCCAACACTTTTGACGTTGCCCTGCGCGAAGGACAAGAAGAGTCAGGCCTCACCAGCATTGCACCACTAAACGATCAAATCTTTGACATCGACATCCACAGCATTCCGGCACGCGGTACAGAACCAGAGCATCTCCACTTCGACCTGCGTTTCCTGTTCGAAGCGGATGCCAATGAAGCATTTAACCGCCAGGAAGAAGAATCCCTGGGTTTACGCTGGATTCCGTTAAATCAAATCCAGCAATATACTCAAGAAGAAGCCGTCTTACGAATGGTTCGTAAAACAGGAAAACTTTTTCAAAATGAATAAAAAACTCACCAGTAAACCACCCACTGCCAAGGGTTTGATTCAAGCGGTTCAAGCTGAAGGCAACACTCAAAAAGCCCAATCCTCCCAAAGATTTTTCCGTACCGGTCCAGGAGAATATGCGGCAGGCGATAAATTTTTAGGTTTAACCGTACCCAATCAACGCTTAATAGCCAAAAAATTTCATAACCTCACCCTCACCGAATTAAGCAAAACAATCAAATCCCCCTTTCATGAAATCCGCCTTACCAGCTTGCTAATTCTAGTAAATAAATACACCAAAGCTATTCCAGCCCAAAACCTTCAGGACCTGGAAACAATAGTTGAGTTCTATCTCAATCACACCACCTATATCAACAATTGGGATCTGGTAGACAGCTCAGCCGATAAGATTCTCGGCCATTGGATTTTCACCCACCCCACAGATCAAAAAATCCTCAAACAACTAAGCCAATCACCATCTCTCTGGGAGCGACGCATCGCCATGGTCAGCTGTTTCTATTTTATCCACCAGAAAAGCTTCCAAGTCCCCCTTCAAATAGCTGAAAAACTGCTTTCTGATCGGCACGACTTAATTCACAAAGCCGTCGGCTGGATGCTACGCGAAATCGGCAAACGCCATCTAGAAACTCTCGACAAATTCCTACTGAAACATTATTCACAACTACCCCGCACCACACTGCGCTACGCTATCGAAAAACACTCACCAAACCACCGCCGCCAATGGTTAAAACACAAATCACCTCCACTACCCCAAAGCCACATCTCTCAAAAACCCTGAAACCGACTTATACCCTCTTTCTAAAGCTTTTTTTTCAATAGCCTTTTTATCTTCCGCCGAAACACGAAACCGTATAACCTCAGCAGAATGCTTTTGATAATCCTTTTCAGCTAAAATTAATTGAGGCAAATCAAAAATAAGCGCCGGAATATCTTCATTCAAAAATTCTTGAGAAATATTCGCAGATTCACATTCAAAAAAACACTTTCGATCAGTTAATTTAGTTAAAGTAAAAAAATATTTCTTATTATTAACAGTAAGGCTCTGTTTTAGACGAATTTTCATAATATGCAATTAAATTATGCTCCTTTACAAATTTTAACGCTAATTTTTTATAAAAACTTTTACAATCTCCATGATGCACTGGAATAATCAAATCTCTCTGAGCCAAAACATGCTTAAATTTAACATGGCTTCCTTTGGTATAAACTTTCTCACATCCCATCAACAACAAAATCTTTTCCACTTTTTCCAACTTAAGGGAAACCGGATCAAGTAAAAATTTTTCAAAGAGCTTAACCAGTTTAGTCATATCTTAAGAGGGCTTAATACAGGTAACAGCCACTCTTTACTACATTTTACATAAATGTAGCCACAAAAGCAATCTGAGTGACCAGCCAAAAAGTATCAAAACCTCATAAATTCAAGCTGAAATAATCCTAAATTTTCCATCACACCAGTCTTATGCTACCATATAAACATCTAAATTACGTTACCATCATTATGCCCTTCACTTTACCAGAACTTCCTTTTGACCCCACTCAATTGGCTCCATTTTGCTCCAAAGAAACCTTTGAATACCATCACGGCAAACATCATGCCAATTATGTCAATAAACTTAATGAGTTAACCAAAGATAGCCCGCTGAGTGAAATGGCATTGGAAGATTTAATTAAAAAAGCCCATCAAGAAGGCAATAAAGCGGTGTTCAACAATGCCGCTCAACACTTCAATCACAGCTTTTTCTGGAATTGTTTAAGTCCAACAAGTGGGCAGCCGGGAGAAAAAGTTTTAACAGCTATAACACAAGATTTTCAGTCACTGGATAAATTCAAGGAAATGTTTACAGCCGCCGCTACCACCCTATTTGGTTCTGGATGGGTATGGCTGGCCCAGGGAAGCGACGGAAAATTAGAAATAATCGCCATGAAAGACGCCGAAACCCCTCTAATTTTAAATAAAACTCCTCTACTAACCCTAGACGTCTGGGAACACGCCTATTATATCGATCATCGCAACGCCCGGGCTAATTTCATCACAGAATTCTGGAAATTCATCAATTGGAGCTATTTGGAAAAGCAATTAAGTTAGAAAACAGCATAAAAAGAGAATAGGAATATACATCGTCTCCGAAGGGCCCCTACCCCAAAGTCGATGTATATTCCTATTCTCTTTTTATCCTCCCTTTAAACAATAAATCTTTTTTTTAAACAGATTGACCAGAAGTAAAAGATTGAGCAACTCGATTTTTTACAAGAACTAATTTTATAGCAAAATGGACATTTGACTTAAAACGAATTTTGCAGCAAAACACGGCTTTAGCCACAAAAAAGTTATGCACAAAACCTCCACAATCATCCCAACATAAATCACCTAAAAATTAAAGTCCTATTTCTTTACTAAATACAAAAACAATACTTAAATAAGATCAAAATATACAAATCATAATTTTTCCTTAAATGCCTATATCCAAAAAAGACAATCTGCACAACCTCATCAAATCACTCACCAAAAATGAAAAAAAATACTTAAGGGATTTCTTAAAAAATCAAAAAGAGACCAAATCATATTTAGAACTTTTCAACAAATTAGACCACCAGTCAAAGCACCAAAAAGACTCAATTAAAAACATTTTTGACAAAAAACAAAACCAATTACCAGTTATAAAAACTTATCTAACCAATCTCATTCAAAAAATTCTACAAAACTTTCACCGACACTCCTCCCCTTTTGACATAGTCCAAAATAATTTTTTAGAAATAAATATTCTCCTGCAAAAAGAGTTATTCGATTTGGCAGAATTTCAAATCAACAAAACCATCACCCTCTGCCACAAACATCAACTCTCCCACCAACTGCTCCAAGCCTTAGAATGGAAAAAATGCTTTCTAACACAAAAATTCGGGGCTTTCGCTGAAGAAATCAAAGACGCCACACTCGATCTAATCAAACAACAAAGACAAATCCTACTATCCTTAAACAATCTATACGATTATCAAGAACTTCAAGCCTCATTTTATGACCATTTTCAACAGGGCACTGGCCTCAATCAAATTATTTACACCAATCTACACAAAAATCCGCTCATTATAGACGAAAAACAACCTCTCACGCTGGAAGCTAAACTATTACAAGCACATCTAAATTTCCGCCTACATTTATACAAAGACAAAAACCTCCAAGCTGCCAATCAGTCACTACAAAAAGGCATCAGGATGCTAGAGCTGTCGCCCAATCTTATACAACAAAATCCACAATACTACCTGGCGCTCCTTCATCAAAAACTCCAATTATTATTACAAATCGACTCACCCACCGAACTAGCCCAAACCCTACTCCTCATCCGCCGCGCCCCCCAGGATTTTAATTTTGACGCCAAAAAACCTTATCTCCGCCGCTATATAATGGAAGCCTATTCCATTGAATTAAATCTCTATCAAAAGCTGGGCCAAATCCCTCAAGCTCTGGATTTAATCAAAAATATCGAAGCCGAATATCACGATTTAAACTCTCCAGCATTACGGCAATGGAGGGCCGTCATGGACCATGCTATAGCCAAATTCTACCTGCAAATTAACGAAGACAGTTTAGCTCTCCGCAAAGCCAAGGAAATACTGTCAGCTGAATATAGCCAACGCGAAGAAGATATTTATCTGCAAACACTACTACTAATCATTCAAATCGCTTTAAAACAAAAAAACAATCTCCTCCTGAAACAGACACTGGAAAAATTCCAATCCAGCCTTAAAACGCATAAAAATCAAAGCCACTTGGAAAAACACCTACTACAATTCCTATTCACCTATAGCATTGACCTGCAATTTCCCCGCCGTCATGGACGCCTCACCAAAAAAATGGCCAAAATTCGCCAAGCCGCCAATCGCAAAACCCCACCACATCTGGCCGAATTCCTACTCTGGCTGAACGATTTGGTGCTTACGGAAATACAATCATAATCACAAATACCTCCACCCGCACAAAGTCACTCTTGACCTGTCCATCACATAACGCTCAAATTTAGCCACATGATGGGCCGGTATCACCACTGACTCGTCCACATAAAAAGTATCCTTCTCCACAATATCCTCAGCTATTTTGGAAGCCACATTGACCGGCCCACCAGCAATCTCCCGCCCGCCGCCATCCAAATCAAACAAAAGCACCTCACCGCGCGCCAAACCTATAGAAACATTATCTCCGGCGCGTCGCATATTTAACAAAACATCTTCAGCAAACTCCACAGCCTCCGTATCACTATCAACCACATATATACCAAGCATCCCATTGGATTTCACCAATTGCACCGCATATTTAGAAGCAATTTCAGTCAACACCGCATTCATCACCACCCAATCGGTCAATTCATCCAGCAACAACCTGCCTCCAGGATGATAAACACGAATCAGCACTACCACTTTATTATGAAAATAATGCCCCAACTCACCGAGAGCACCAGTCTCCCCACCCAATCTATGTAAAGCTCCAAAAAATTTCTTATCAAAAGGAAGAGGATAAACATCATCACCTCCTAACTTTCCCAAGTTACCAATTCCAACCGCCCCTCTCAACGCCCCCTCTTCATAATTCACACTATAAAATTTTCGAGCCCCTCCAACACCAGATTCCCGCTTCAATTTCCAAATATCCGGCCACAATCCTAACAATTTACGTCTAAAAGCACTATCCACCACTATCTCCCGACCAGCCGTGTGATCCTCCGCCACTTCCTCCATCACTTCAGCGGAAGGCCCAAATATGCCCTGCCCCAACGACCAAAAAGTACCAGCCGTAATACCCATTCCCACCTGCAACACTCCCGATGCCAACTGTTTCTGCACAGCCACCATTGCCAGCAAAACTTCCTCCGCCCGCACTTTCCCGGCATCATAAAACATCTGAGAATTATCTGCCGCCCACACACCGACCCCCTCACCACCAATAGCCCGCCCAAACTCATAAATAATTTCTTTAGGCTCACTCACCAGCTTCATCACTTCCAATAAAGACTTTTCAGCCGTCAAAGCAGACAAACCCGCAGAATCCGTACAAACCAAATATCCTTTCCGCTCATAGGGCCGCAAAACTTCAGCCTGCGTTTCCACTGTATGGCCAACAACACGCTGCCAAGCCGCGACAACATCCACCGGCACCGTGCCAGCCACTTCCTGCTTCAAATCCGCTAAGGCCGCTATAATTTTTCTTTTTCTCTCCATAGCTATATATTAGCTCTGACCAACCCATAAAAACAAAACAAAAACGTGATCAATTGGATATTTCTCACTATTCTGGCAGCGATATTGGAGTCCATCAACAATATCTACGACCGTTACATTCTAAAAAACGAGCTGCGCACTTCGGAAGCTCTACTCAGTCATTGGGGATTTTTTGCAGCTTTAATGTTTTGCAGCCCAGCTATTTTCACCGGAAACATTTCTGTACATCCTACAGTAATCAGCTTCGGCGCAATTAGCGCCCTGCTTTACATGGGAGCCATGCATTATTATTACCGCTCCATTAATAGCAATGAAATCAGCCGCGTCCTACCAATACTATCAATACATCCAGTATTAATACTCATCCTGGCCACCATTTTTTTAGAAGAATCTTACCAGCCAATACAATATTTCGGCATCACATTAATCATCATAGGTATAGCCATAAACGTTATAGACGAACAAAAGCATCGCTTAATCGGCTGGCGCACCATTGCTTGCGGATTTTTAGCGGCTTTGGCTTTTTCCATTAAAAACGTATTAGTAAAATGGCTGGTAATTCAACAATTTGAATCTCTCAACATACTTTTTTGGATAGGACTTTTTATACTGATATTCAATATTCCATTCACCATTAAATATCACAAAAACTGGCGCCTACATGGCAACCACGCCAAAACCGACATAATATTAGCAGCCGCCCTTTCCGCTGCCGTCACTATTATTTACACCACTGCCGTTACCATCGGCCCAGCCACACTAGTAGCCTTTCTCCATCGCGTACAATTATTATTTGTTTTTGTCATCGCCAGCATATTGGACATCTTTTTCCCCAATTTCCTACACGAACGCTTTGTTCGTGCCGCTTTTTTCCAAAAACTTTCAGGAATTTTACTGATACTGATGGGCAGTTATTATTTATTATAAAAAAGTCAGACCGCTTCTAATCATCGACCACTCTATACTGAACCCAATTCTATAATTGAAGTACCTGGCGCTCCAGGACGTTGTTCGCTTTCGCGAGTCATCTACCGAAGCGCCAGAAAAAGTCTTCATTGTTTTGTCGCCGACGCGCGGGCTGCCGTACTGGCCAGCCCGCGCGCACGCGTTGAGGGGCTAGAGGCCGGCCTGCCGCGCCCGATCCGGGAGCGGGGGGATATCCTCCCACCCCATGGGAAGTTTCGCCAACAGCCCACAAGCGTCAACAATCACAGCCTTGGGACGAGCCCGCTGAGACGCTGACTGGAGCAGTTGCCACAAGTTCGGCCTCGACGCAATCACCTCCAAGAGCGCCGGCCAGAACTCCGTGTTGTACACGCAGCGGCCACTGCCCAACCGCACGATCAGGCCAGCCCTCATGATAGAGTCCAGCTGCCCGTGCGCCGCCATTTCGCGGGAGATGCCGACACCTTTGATCCGACGATGCGCCTGAACGTAGCCGCACCAATGAGAAACCAGCACCATCATCCCCTCGGGGAACTTGCGCAAAACCCCCTTGATCAGAGCAACCCTAGTCACGAAATCCATGCCCTTCTTATCGTTCTTCTTGCTCAATGTAGACCTCAAAACAATGAACCTCTCCAGGAAATAACCAACCACCATTGATTGGCTACCATACCCAAAGACCAGCTATATAAAACACATCCAGGCTAAAGAGTCAAGCTTTGAATTATGCGCCCCCTCCCAAACCCCAGTCCTACCTCATCCACAAGCCATAATCACACTTTGTAGACATTTACACGAACACACACCCATTACCTACCACAACTGCGAGCCGCCGCCGCATTACAAAGACATTTGACCGCTACCACCCCCAGCATATTTCAAAAAACGCCCATCAATTTTATGGGTTATCTCATGATGCTCCCAACACAAAGGTAGCAAAAACCTAGGATCATGTCCCCGCACCATAGCAAATCGCAAAGCATGATGAATCACCCTGGCCGGCTTTTTACAGACCGGCACCACACACCTTCCCCCATGCTCCCGCCTCAAAATACTCCTAATTTTCACCGGAATATAACGCCCCATCACCCCCGAAACTTCACCCACCACAGCTCCCCGAGCCGTTTTCACCCGCACCCCCTGTCCCAATTTCTCTTTTTCCGCAACAATTTCAGCTTCCCGCACATCCAAAGCCTGATTGATAATCTGATCAATATCCAAACCTTTATTCTGCAATTCCAAAAGTCGCTGTATAGTGTGCGATTTAAGCCCGACTAATGAACTTTCCATCTCCCCCGCCTTGACGTCTATCACATTATCTTGGCCCGATAGTTGCGCGCGCAACTCCACATCACCAATCTTCGGCTTCTGTAAAACAAAATTTTTCTCATCCCTAACCAAAGTCTCTACAGCTTTCTGCGACAGATTTCTCACCTGATCAGCCCAAAAAATTTCATTTTCCGGTCTCACCACAGCAGCCACCCTCACCAACTTGTTGACACTCACCTCTCCTCGCACCAATTGTTGACGCAATATTGGTAAATTTTCAAATTTTTTCTCCAAGTTAAGAACATTACGCACCTGCTCCTCACTCACACCAGCCAGCTGAGCCGCAAAATGAAAAATACTGCCAAATCCCTTGGCTCGCCACAATCCCCGTCGCGCCACCTCCGGCAAAAGTCCCAAAAACTTCCGCCGCGCCTCCAGCGCAGCCGCCCCATACCGCTGACAAAGTCGAAAAAGTTCCGCGTCCGTCATATAAAAATTGGTAAAAGATTACAAACCACCTTCTACAATCTCTTATCAACCACGGTCACACGGACCACCCAATCTAAATCACCAATTCAACAACCCATTAAACCTGGCTAAATAGTAGCAATTAAAAGCCAAAAAGTCACTCAAACACACTTGCAAAGTCGCCTCAAAATTCGCCCTATAATCTCCACCAAGATTCGCTTAAATACACGCACGACAATCTCCCACCGCCGCTGGATTACAGAG
This sequence comes from uncultured Candidatus Peribacteria bacterium, assembly GCA_964528305.1. Classification (GTDB taxonomy): domain Bacteria; phylum Patescibacteriota; class Gracilibacteria; order UBA1369; family UBA1369; genus CAZGSD01. The sequence continues at coordinate 15,281 of CAZGSD010000013.1, forward strand.
CTAAATTATGGTATCTAAAAACTACAGCCACGACCTTCTTCAACGCCTAATATCAGGCCACTAACCCAACTCCACCATGCCCACCATCAACCCAATTCTATTACAAATCGGCCCGCTAACCATCCACTGGTACGGCCTAATGTACGTTTTAACTTTCGCTATTAGCTGGTGGGCCCTGCAACGCAGTAAACTTCCACTCAACCCCACCCAAAAAGACAATCTCCTCATCACGCTGATTCTCGGCATCATCATCGGCGGCCGCCTCGGCTATATCTTGTTTTACAATCTCTCTTATTATCTGCAAAGTCCCCTCAAAACCGTGGCCATCTGGGAAGGCGGCCTCTCTTTTCACGGCGGTGCCATCGGTATTGCCATCGCAGCTTGGATTTATCTCAAAACCCATAAAAACCGATCACCCCTCACCTTCTTCCACCTCTCCGACTTCATCGTCACCATAGCCCCCATCGGCATATTCCTGGGCCGCATCGGCAATTTCATCAATAGCGAACTTTACGGCCGCATCAGCCCAAACAATCAATTCTGCCTAAACTTCCCCACCGACCCCACCAACTGCCGCTACCCCTCACAACTCTTCGAAGCCCTCGGCGAAGGATTAATCATAGGACTCATCCTCTTCCTGGCCCACCGCCACAAAAAATTCTCCACCCACCCAGGCCGTCTCACCGGCCTTTTCCTCATCCTCTACGGCCTAATCCGCACCCTCCTCGAAAACTTCCGCGCCCCCGACCCCCAGATTGGTTATCTCTTGGGCGGACTGACGCTGGGGCAGATTTTATCGCTGATGACTGTAATCATCGGGGTAGGAATAACGCTATCAATCAGCCAAGCGGATCATCAACCTCAACAATAAATCTCGTATTACTACTATCAAACCGAACTCTAATCCTACTCACGTGATAATCAGTAATTTTTTTATCATCAACGCTCAAATCAACATTATTACAAGTAACCTTCTCCGCCTCACTCAAACCACTATACCACCCCATCAAGTAATCCCCCACAATTTTCCGACAAGCTTCCGCAGTCCTATTTGGTGGAGTCAATTTCAGAAAATGCGCCTTAGCTATACCAAATTTCTCTAAAAAATGGCCTTTCAAAAGCTCTTTATCGGGTTCCACTATCTCCTCTCGAGCAATCAACCCCTTCAAAGTTTTAAATCGCTGTATCTGTTCACCAACCTCCCCAGGCTGTGCAGCTCCATAAAGATCAGCCACAG
>CAZGSD010000013.1:16617-18011 GCA_964528305.1 uncultured Candidatus Peribacteria bacterium
TGTATCTGTTCACCAACCTCCCCAGGCTGTGCAGCTCCATAAAGATCAGCCACAGCAGTAAAAGCCCCCTGACCGTACTGCCTATCATAAGCTTCCCGCACCAAACTTTGCTTTTCTGAAGACAGACCATTATACCTAACCGTCAAAGCCGCAACTTGACCTCTCAACCATAAAGCTGCCTCATCCCTGCTTGGCTCACTAGGGGAGACTTCACTTTTTAACAACTCTCCATTACAAATAGGCCCAATCTCATTATACAATTTAATAGCTTTTCGCATATCAGTTTTAGAAAAGCGTTCAGCATTTGTCCAGAACTCCCGCGCCTTATCAGGCACAGGTTGAATCTTAGCCATAGCTGTACGAGCCCCCTCTTTGGCACGATTAAGATTATTCAATAAAAGAGCCCAATCCAGCCATTGCTTAGCCTTATCGCGCACCTCTTCATCTTCAGAATAAATTGCCCCACGCATATTCATTTGAGCATTATAAACATTACGCACAGCCTTATAATACGTCTCATAATTAGCATTCAATTTAATATCCGGGCACTTTAAAGACCCAATTTGCTGAAACTTTTTTACATCATCTTCAACAAGGTTTTTTTGAGTAAGTATATTTTTCCACCCGTCCCCCTTACTATCTTTCTTCCCTTCATACAAAGTTAAACTCAAAGATAAGTTTTCCATGCGATTTTGGCTCTCACTACTAAATCCATCAACAAAATCCTGCATTAGCTTAACTTGTTTTAAATATAATCCCCCGTAGCCAGGATCATCAATATCCCCATTATTACATTTTTTTAAAAGCTCCTCACACAGTTTGTATACAGCCAATCTCGCCTGAGCCCTAGACAAAGTTTCAACGTCACTCACCGCAATTTCTTTCACATCAGAGCCCAATTTCAACCTTTCTATAAAATACTGCTGCTTGGCCTTTAATTTCTCTGCGTGCCGATCTATCTGAGTCAGCAAATCACGTTTTTCTTGTTCAATCAAACCATTAATCCGTCCAAGCTTGTTTTTAACCTCATCTTTTTCATGATCTACGTTCATATTATAATTCGACTCCTTCACATCCCTCTGCTCAAACTCCTGCACCACCCCCCGAGCCTGATCTATATTATCAAAAAACAGCCCCTCTCCCATCAAACCTTGAAAATTTTTAATCAACATATAATACAAATAAAATATTCACTCACAACATCTTCCTCAAAACCTCCTCCTCCCCCCGCCTCTCCGCTGCTTCACGCCGCACCCTCCGCTGAGCCTTTCGCTGCTTATCCACCCCCTTCGCCTCAGCCACCACCGCCGCCGTCCCAGCCTCAAAATCCGCATAAGCCTTGGCTAAAACACGCCCCTCTTCTTCAAACATCTGGACATATTGTTCCATCTCAG
>CAZGSD010000014.1:0-17668 GCA_964528305.1 uncultured Candidatus Peribacteria bacterium
GAAGACGCCCCCCCGATGCGCGTGAGCGCCGTCTAAGGGGGGGCGGGGATGGACTGGCTAGTCGGCCGATCAAGGAGCGGAGGCTGTATGCCACTTGGGAGTAACGTAGGCTGGCTCTGGCAAGGGCGTCCCCTTAGGTAGGTGCAGCATGCCGACGCGGTTTTCCAGGTCGTAGGTGATCCGGCACTTCACAGGATCCCCCTTGCCGTTCTGGAGCGACCCGGATAAACCCAGCTTCTTTGAGTGAGGCTTGATACGCACCGCCGTGATGAGGATGCGGACTTGTCGCTCATCATCCAGCTCGAACTCCACGGTGTCTGGCTGTCCCGGCCAGTTTCGCGGGTAGAAGATTGCCTGAGACAGCTCGTATGCTGGTGGCCCTTTGACAATAGGGTGTACCCTTTTCATATCACGCCCTTTCTGCTTCTGTGAAACCTTTCCCCGGCATTGATTAACCGAGAAAATCGACATAGACGTAAGTCCAAGGCTGTGAATTTATTACAGTGTAGGGAAATATGCAAGCTGTTATTTTACAACTCGCCTCCTAAAGGAGTAGGGGCCCTTCGGAGGCGAGGTGTTTGTCCTGGCTCCTGGGTGATGGTTGAAAGATTGGGGGATTTTGTTTAAAGTACTGGCGGAAATATAAAACACAGCATGGACAAAAAAGAAGTGCAGGAGCGGATAGAAAAACTGAAGGAGAAAATCAAGGAATTGAATTATCAATATTTCATACTGGATAAATCTACCGTATCGGAAGCGGTGAGGGACAGTTTGAAATTGGAATTGAAACAATTAGAAGAACGTTTTCCGGAATTTATCACTCCGGATTCCCCGACCCAGAGAGTGGGCGCGCCGCTTAGTGGTCGTTTTGATAAAATCCCCCACCTTACGCCTAAAAAAAGTTTGTCCGATGTTTTTTCTTTTGAAGATATTAAAGACTGGGAAGATAAAATACAAAAAATGCTGCCAGCTGATGAAGTGCTGCATTATCTTTGTGAATTGAAAATTGATGGATTGAATATCACTTTGCATTATAAAAAAGGCCTGCTGGAAAAAGCGGTGACGCGGGGAGATGGTACGCAGGGAGAGGATGTCACACATACTGTCAAAACGATTGAATCAATACCGTTGCGACTGGCTGAGGAAATTGATTTGGAAGTGAGTGGTGAGGTTTATATAAACAGGGCGGATTTTCAAAAAATCAATGAAGATCAGCTGGCCAAAGGTGAAGAGGTTTTTGAAAATCCGCGCAATACGGCGGCGGGCACCGTGCGGCAGTTGGACCCACAAGTGGCTGCCGCCCGCCGCCTCTCCATGTTTTTTTATGAAATAGGCCAAACCGATATGGAAGCTCTGCCACGGCAGCAGCAACATGTGTTGACCAGGCTGCAGGATTTAGGCTTGCCAGTGGAGCCCCATTACCGTTATTGCGACAATCTGGAGGAAGTGCGACGATTTCTGCATGAAGCTACGGAAATGCGTGAATCATTGCCCATGGAAATAGATGGCGTGGTGATTAAAGTCAATGAAAAGGCGCAGCAAATGCTGCTCGGATTTACCGCTAAAACTCCGCGCTATGCCGTGGCTTATAAATTTCCGGCAGAGCAGTCCACTACCAGAGTATTGGATATACATGTGCAAGTGGGGCGAACCGGTGCTTTGACTCCAGTGGCAGTGCTAAGTCCTGTGAGAGTCGCGGGATCTACCATATCCCGTGCTACTCTGCACAATGAGGATGAGATGCGTCGCAAAGATGTGCGCATAGGAGATACTGTAATAATTCAGAAAGCCGGTGACGTCATACCGGAAATAGTGCAGGTGTTGACTGAGTTACGTAGTGGTAATGAGAGAGCTTTTGTTTTCCCATCCAGCTGTCCGGTCTGTGATTCGCCGGTGGAGCGTGCGGAGGGAGAAGCTGTGACACGCTGCACCAATATGGAGTGTTTCGCCCAGGACCGCGAAAGATTTATACATTTTGCCAATGTTCTCAATATCGACGGCATGGGAGAAAAAGTTATTGATGCACTACTGGAGGCCCAATTAATAGATAATCTGGCGGATATTTTTCATCTGACACGTGAAGATTTGCTAACGTTGCCACTGTTTAAGGATAAAAAGTCGGATAAATTGATAGATGCCATACAGGCGGTGAAAAACCCTGGACTGGATAGGCTGCTTTTTGCTATCGGGATCAGGCATGTGGGTGAGGAAACTGCGATAGCGCTGGCAGAATTTTTTCAGGATAAATATGCGGAGAATCATGGGGATGATGAGGAGGGGCTCAATTCCATCAATAAACTCTTGAGGCTAGTTCAGGAAATTGGTTTGGATAAACTGGAAGAAGTTGAGGGAATTGGGCGTAAGGTAAGTCGGGAAGTGGTGACCTGGTTTCAGCGTGAAAGCAATATGGATTTGATGAAAAATTTAGATGAGGTTGGTGTAAAGATACAGAGACAAGCAGATTTGATTAGTCAAAAATTAAAAGGATTAAGTTTTGTGGTAACAGGGACGCTGCAGCATTTCTCTCGCGATCAGATCAAGGAAAAAATTCGCCAACATGGTGGCAAAGTAATTAATTCGGTTAGCAAGAATACATCTTATTTACTGATTGGTAAGCAGGATAAACCAAGCACAAAAGAATTGTCCGCAAAAAAACTGGGCGTACCGGTGATAAGTGAAGAAGTTTTTATAAAAATGATTGAGCAAGAATGAAAAACAAAAAATTAAAAGTAGCCATAGTGGCCGAATTACTGGTGAAAATGGGTGGGGCGGAAAGGGTGGTCAAAAAATTGGCTGAAATATATCCGGACGCTCCAATTTATACTTTGCTGTTTGATGAAGATAAATGTGGTAGCGACTTTTCTAGTGAGCGCGTACGAACTTCTTTTTTGCAAAAATTACCAAAATGGCTCCGCCGCCGCTACCGTTGGCTGCTTCCACTGATGCCCTATGCCGTGGAGTCACTTGATTTGAGTGAATTTGATTTGGTTATCAGCTCCAGCTCTGCTTTTGCGCATGGCGTTATCACTAATTCTAATTCTCTGCATATTTGCTACTGCCATACACCGATGCGTTATGCTTGGGATTACACCCATGAATATCTGAGAGATAAATGGTTCAATCCGCTAACTAGATGGTTGGCCCAAAGATCTCTGGAAAAAATCAGACTGTGGGACAGGGCGGCCGCGGACCGGCCCGATCTGTACATAGCCAATTCCAAACATGTGCAGCGCCGCATCGCTAAGTATTACCGATTGCCTGCCGAGGTGATTTATCCGCCGGTGGCCACTGACGATTTTGCCCCGCGGCCCCGGGGAGATTATTTTTTGATTGTCAGTACTTTGGCAGCTTACAAAAAAATTGATTTGGCTATAAATTTATTTAATAAAACCGGCAAAAAACTGGTGATAGTCGGTAATGGGCCGGAGGCCGATTTCCTCAAGTCCATGGCCGCCCCCAATGTAGAATTTCGTGGGCGTCTGAGTGATCAGGAGAGGCAGAAAATGATTGAAGGTTGCCGGGCGCTGATTTTTCCAGCGGAGGAAGATTTCGGCATATCAATGGTGGAAGCTCTGGCGGCCGGTAAGCCGGTACTGGCTTATGGGCGGGGTGGTGCTTTGGAATTTATTAAACCTGGCTTTAATGGTGAGTTTTTTGACACACAGGATTTGGGGGCTATGGAGGATGCGCTGGGACGCTTGATATTGCATGAAAAGAAATATGACTATAAGGCAATCAGTAAAGATGCGGCCAGGTTTAGTGAAAAACGTTTTGAGACAGAATGGCGGGAGATGGTGGAGAAGCATCTGCCCTAGCGTACCCCCGGAAAAGAATAGGGAAGTACACCTCGGCTCCGAAGGGCCCCTACCCCAAAGTCGCCGAGGTGTACTTCCCTATTCTTTCCCAGGGCATGCTGATAGAGGAGAGGGAGGAATGCATCACCCCCATACTTTCTTCCCTGGCGCAATTTCCAAATGCCTGAGAAAGAGGTATTAATTTTGTGCTTAAAAATTTTTGACCATTTGTTGATGTCACTTTATCGTAAATATCGTCCCAAAGATTTCCCCAGTTTAGTTGGGCAGGATCACATTAAAACCACGCTGCTTAATGCTATAAAGGCAGGGAAGATTGCTCATGCCTATTTGTTTACCGGTCCGAGAGGCACAGGTAAAACCACTACAGCCAGACTGCTGGCCAAAGCCATCAATGCTGAGATGAGCGAGGATGGACGATTTGACGGCTCTGAACTGGCTGAGGAAATCGATCAAGGACGTTTGATTGATGTGATAGAAATAGATGCCGCTTCTAACCGTGGTATAGATGAAATGCGCGATTTGCGGGAAAAAATCAATTACTCCCCCACCCGCGCCAAAAACAAAGTGTATATTATCGATGAAGTGCATATGCTGACCAAGGAGGCCTTCAACGCGCTACTCAAGACGCTGGAAGAACCGCCTTCTTTTGTGTTTTTCATATTGGCCACTACAGAGATAAATAAAGTTCCTGAGACTATTATTTCCCGCTGCCAACGTTTTGATTTCCGGCGGATAAATGACGAGGATTTGGTGGCCAGGCTGCGTGAAGTGGCGGGGTTGGAGGGGGTGAGCGTGGAAGAAGAGGCATTGAAAATTGTGGCCAGGCAGGCGCGGGGTGGTTTGCGGGATGCTTTGAGTTTGTTTGAACAATTATTAACTGGTGGAAAACTCCAAACTGAGCGTGTGAAGAATGTTCTGGGAATCAGTAACTGGTCGGCCTGTGAGGATTTATATCAAATGATGAAAAGTGGACAGGGAGCTCAGGCTTTGCAGAAATTGGAGGAGATTTTTCAATCTGGAGGTGATTTATTGCAATTGAATCGTGACATGTTGGATTATCTGCGGCAGCAAATGTTACTGGCAGTGCGTAATAGCGAAAATGTTCAGAGCGTACTAACCTGGATAGCGAATTTTCAGGAGGCCCATGAAAAGCAGAAATTTTCCTATATACCCGAACTGCCCCTGGAAGTGGCCATAGTAAAATCTACTATGGGGATAGAGAGAGTAGCTATAAATAGTCAGCCCACAACAAACACCCATATCACCTCTGCGCCAGTAAAGAGTAGCACCCAGACATCTGGAGGATTGGCGGATTCTGCTTTAAAAGCATACCCCGCCCCAATTAATACTACGGCGGGACTCAGTGTTCTTGACCTGGAAACTCTGCTACAGCGCTGGACTGCTGTGCACGATAGACTTGCCAATCCCCTGGTAAAGAGATCATTGATGGCAGGCAAAGTGGTAGAAACTACTCAGGGCCAAATTACTATAGCTTTTAGTAGCAATTTCCATCGTGAAAAATTATTTGCCAATGAGGTCTTGCTACAGGCGGAGCAGGCCATAGCTGAAGAATTTGGTATGGTGATGAAATTGCATGGACAGGTGCGACCGGAACTATTTGAAAGTCCCCCAGCCTCGGCTGACGTGCTAGCTGACGCCATGAATACTTTTGGTGGAGAAATTGCCTAGCTGCTCACGAAGCGAGCGAGTTGACTTGAGTCCTTTTCAATAGTCCAGATCAATGCACGTGCATTGATCGAGGCTAGAGGTTGCCTATTTGGTCAAGCTATTGACTAGAAAATGACTTGTCATATTTAACGATTAATGATTGAGTTGTGGTGCTCTGTATCTAGTGGCAAGTTCGTAACTAATATTGTCGGCTAGCCCTATGCAGGTGTTCGTTAAAAGCATCATCACACAAAAAGCTCATGGAGGGCTAAACCATGGAGAAAATCGATTGGATGTCTCCAGATTCAGAGAACGCGAAGCGAGAGATCATCCGAAAGAGCATCGGCTGGGACTGGGATGAGCGGATTAGCACATCCCTATGGTACGAGATCGGTAACATCGAGATGCTGGGAGAGGACGAGAAAAAGCTTATACTAACCGAATTTTTCGGTCCCACTCCAACAGCATTTTCTGAGATCTCACTGTGGCAGGTCGAGGCTCTTGGCGGCAATAAGCTGAGGCTGCTACGAATCAGTGGCAGGCTTTATCTCAAACCATGCTTGACACTGCGTGGGCGCTACTGCCCCCTCTATCAGCTGGGGCACCAGGGCCTACGGGTCTATATCAACTTTGGGGCCCCTTAGGGGTGAACGTATGCCTCGTAGATGATATGCTTTTCGCTTCGGCGGGACAGCGAATCAATAATAGGGCGTTGGTTCTACCAAGAGCCACGCCCTACGCCCCTTTTTCACAATATTAAATGTATATTTAGAAGAAGTTTTTTTGTTTAAATTTTTGCACCAACTACGCTGGCGGCAAAGTCGCCTTGTGGGACAGTTTATAGCGGCCCTGAGCGTCGATATCGATTAATTTAACTTTGATGATATCCCCTTCCTTGACTACGTCTTCTACTTTTTCGACACGACGATTGGCTAGTTCGGAAATATGGACCAGACCATCTTTGCCCGGAACCATTTCCACGAAAGCGCCAAACTCCATGATTTTCACAACCTTACCAGTGAAGACATCGCCAATCTGTGGTTCATAAGTAATGCGGCCAATCCATTCCTGCGCTAATTTGGCAGCCTCTTGATTGACGGCGGTAATCATGACTAGACCGCTATCTTCAATATCAATTTCTACGCCGGTTTCTTTGGTGATTTTTTGAATTGTTTCACCTCCCTTACCTATAACATCGCGGATTTTATCCGGATCGATTTGCATGGAAATAATGCGTGGCGCATTGGGAGACATTTCTTTTCGTGGCTCCGGTATGACAGCCAGCATGGCGTCGAGTATTTGTTTGCGGGCTTTTTTAGCCTGTACTAGGGCCTGGCGTAGCAGATCAATGGACAGACCTTTCACTTTGATGTCCATTTGTAGAGCTGTGATGCCCTCACTGGTACCAGCAACTTTGAAATCCATATCACCGGCGAAGTCTTCCATGCCCTGTATATCGGTGAGTATTTTATAGCCATTGGCCAAATCACCGTCATAAGTCACCAAGCCCATAGCAATACCGGCAACTGGTTTTTTGATAGGAACACCAGCGTCCATCAAAGCCAAAGTAGAACCACAGACTGAAGCCATGGAACTGGAGCCGTTGCAGGACATGATTTCTGATACTACCCAGACAGTATAGGGGAATTCGGCATGTGGGGGGAGCATTGGCACCAGCGCTCGCTCGGCCAGGTTGCCATGTCCGATGTCGCGACGTGATGGGCCGCGCAGAGGACGTGTCTCCCCTACTGAGAATGGAGGAAAATTATAGTGATGGAAGTAGAACTTCTCGACATCTTCATCCATGGTGTCGACAATCAGAGCTGATCCAGGAGAGCCCAAAGTAACTACAGAGAGGGCTTGAGTTTCTCCACGTTGAAATAGTGCTGATCCATGAGTTTTGGGCAGGAGAGAGGTGCGGATATCGAGAGGACGGACCTGATCCAGGGAGCGGCCATCCAAGCGCTTTTCTTTTTCCAGAATATTTTTGCGCATGTTTTTCTCCAGCAGCAAATTGAGATCTTCTTTTAATTCATTTGCTGTGAATTTTTCTGCCTCGATGTCAGCGGCGAATTTTTCCAACAATAAATTTTCCAGATCATGGATTTTCTGTTTCACTTCCATTTTGGTGGGCGCGCCCAGCTCGTCCAGCATGGCTGGGGTGATGCTGCTGGTGACGGCCTCTAGTGAAGCGGGGTTTTCTGGAGCAAAAGTTGGTTCTAGAGCTGGGCGCGCGTGCATAGCGGCAAATTCTTTTTGCAGAGCGCAGATTTTTTTGATTTCGCTATGGGCCATGTCCAGTGCCCGTAGCATTGTTTCGTCGTCCACTTCACGAGCTCCCGCTTCGACCATAGTGATGGCTTCGGCTGTACCGGCTACTACTAAATCCAAATCTCCAGCTAATTGCTGTTGATAGGTTGGGTTAACGATTAATTGCCCATCAACCAAACCTACGCGTACTGCTCCAACCGGCCCTTGAAAAGGCATGCCGGAAATAGAGAGAGCTGCTGAAGCAGCTATGATACCAAGTACGGCTGGATCCACTTCCAGGTCAGCAGACAGTACTGAACAAATTACCTGAACATCGTTGATCATTCCCTTGGGGAAAAGTGGGCGAATGGGGCGATCGATCAGACGGGAATTAAGTATGGCTTTATCAGAAGGTTTTGCTTCGTTTCTTTTCATGAAACGGGAGCCTTTGATTTTACCGGCGGCATAATATTTTTCTTCATAGTCCACAGTCAGTGGGAAGAAATCAGTGCCGGGACGAACCCCACCCATAACGCTACTGGCGAAAACGAGAGTGTCGCCCAATGAAACGGTGACTGAACCGCTGGATTGATTGGCCAGCAGACCAGTATCTATAGTCAGCTTGCGTCCGGCCAAATCCATTTGAAATGTCTTTTTTTCCATATGTACAGAAGTAATTTAAATTATTTTATTTATTAAAAAGTCCCGCTTGAAAAGCTGAGACTTTGAGTTTTTCCGTTGTTGAGTAGGAAGCAATTTTTTTATTTGAGTTCCAATTTAACAACCAATTCGTCGTATACAGCTTTGTCATTGAGTTTGAGGTAATTTAGAAGCTTTCTTCTTTTGCCGACCATCATCAAGAGACCCCGACGAGAATGATTGTCTTTGGGATGTTCTTCCAGATGGGAAGACAGCTCTTTGATGCGATTGGTCAAAATAGCGATCTGTACCTGTGGGGAACCGGTATCTTTAGGATGGACAGCGAATCCGCTAATCACCTTTTTCTTTTCTGTTCTTTTCATTGGGCTTATGACAATAAAAAATACTGAGTAATTTATGCGTGCTATAATTTAGCAGAGGCTGATTGTATTGGCAAGCTCATCTTTCTATGTTACACCTGTAGGCGACCATTTTTGCACACATGAACTATCGTGAAATAGTTGCTGAAGCCTGGCATTTTACCCAGGAAAACAGGCGTCTGGCCATCTGGTATGGAGCCGTTCCGGCCTTCTTTTCGACCGTTGTAGGAATAGGCTACATTGTCTATCAATACTATGCTTTTTTATCTTCAAAACTTTTTCTTAATTGGGAGCGGAGCTTTTTGAGCCTGCTATTAATACATGGCTTGGATTTTCTGCAACAGCATCGTCAAGTAGTACTACCTCTAATTGTTGCAGCCATCATTATGCTACTTGGTTATTTTGTCATACCAGTGATTTGTGAAGGCGCCTTGATACAGTTGATTGCTAGGCGTAAAAATGGACAAAAAGCGCCCGGCAAAACCGGGCTGCGCTACGGACTACTGTCTTTTTTACCGCTATTTGAATACAGACTTTTGATACAGACTTTCAGTATTTTCTCGATTTTCTCAACTATGGGGATGGCCCTACGAAATCTAGGCTGGGGAATAATGAACATACTGGTGCCTATAATGATTTTTATTCTATTGGTAGCTTTAATTGCTGCACTTTTTTTGAATTATGCTGAATATTATATAGTGATTGACGGAGAAGGCGTTTTTTCTTCTATCTCCAAAAGCTTTGGCCTGGTAGTTAAACACCTGGAAGAAACATTACTGCTAACTGTTTTAATGCTTATTATCGGTGTTCGAATAATAATTCAGCTACTTTTTGTTTTATTAATACCGACTGTGGCTATAGGAGCTGTTTATCTTTTTGCTACAGCAAATTTACCTACTCTGGGGGTGGGCCTAGGAGCGGGTTTGGGACTGATTGGATTAATTGTTGCCGCCTACTTAAATGGCATTATCCATACTTTTGCGGTTGCGGTATGGACATTCACTTTTCTCAAACTAACGTCAGAAGTTGAAAGCCACCCCAGGGACCAGGGAGAAAAATAAACCCAAATAAATCAAAGTCACAAAGAACAAACGTTTGACCATGTTTTTGTAGTGCTTTTTGTTGAAATGAATTGGCCGGCTGTGCCCGTGAGGCGGCATAAAACTGTATTCTATGGTTAAAGTGCTGAAGATAATCAGACAGTCCAGACCGACCAAAAAAGGATTGAAATAAAGTATATCCCAAAGACTGGCAGTTGAGAGGATTAAACGTGAATCATAAGACAGAGGTGCTAGCTTGATGGCCATGTAGAAACCAGCCAGTATGACTAGAAAATGAGCCAGCTGATCCAGCCAGTAGGCTAGACGGGGGCGGCTGTGGCGACGATCATGAATTATCTTGGCATAATCGATTAGGAAATGGCCTGCCGCAATGCCAGCGGAAAGCAGCAAAGCCGCCCCCGGATGGCCGGTGTAGAGAGAAATCAAAAGCATAGTGACAAGCAGATGCACCAGCATGTGGGCCCCGACCCCCCAAAGAGAGCGATGTTTCCAGGCAACTAGGCTTCTAGGTTGCAAGAGATAATCAGCTATCAGATGCCCTAAAATTAAATATAAAATCAGCATTTTGAATTAATTTATTAGGCTTGAGCCGGCTTTTCTCCACGGGCATTCTGCTTAACGCGATCCAACAATTCACGACTGATTTTTTCAGCCACGGCGGGATTGGTGGAAATCAATTTAATGAAATCGTCTTTTTTAATGATAAAGGCCTGGGTGGGTTCAACAGTCTGGGCAGTGGCGTTGCGGACGCTTTCTGATACCAGCGCCATTTCTCCAAAAAAGTCGTTATCCCCCAGCATGGCCAGCTGCTGATCAAAACTGGCCGTTTCACCGGCGTGATAAATTCGCACCATGCCAGATTTGATGATGTACATGCAGTCGGCCTGATCCCCTTCTTTGAAGAGGGTGTGCCCGCCCGGATAATACTCCATCATGGCATGTCTGATGATTTCAGCATGCGCCTGCTCATCCAATGTTTCAAAAAGTGGTATGGTTTTGAGCAGATTGGCCATGATGTGCAGATCTTGTTCGTTTTGATTTGCCATGTTAGTTTATTTTTACAGATATCGTTATATTATATAACAAAAATGGCTAAATATCAAGCGCGTGAAGTGGAGGCAAAATGGCAACAGCAATGGGCGGACAGCGGTATTTATCAAGTTAATACTGCCGATCATTCCAAGCCGAAGTATTATATACTGGATATGTTCCCCTATCCTTCCGGCGAGGGCCTGCATGTGGGACATCCCAAAGGCTATATAGCCACTGATGTGTTTTCCAGAATGAAAAGGATGCAAGGCTTCAATGTGCTGCATCCAATGGGATTTGATGCTTTTGGGTTGCCGGCAGAGAATTTTGCCATCAAAAACAAAGTACATCCGAGAGTTTCGACCGAGGCCAATATAGCGACATTTATACGCCAGCTGAAAATTATTGGTTTCAACTATGATTGGAGCCGCATGGTGGACACTACTGATCCAGAATATTATCGCTGGACGCAGTGGATATTTTTGAGGCTCTTTGAAAAAGGTTTGGCCTATGAATCCTGGGAACCGATTAACTGGTGCCCGGTGGATAAAACTGGCCTGGCCAATGAAGACTTGGAAGATGGCAAATGCGAGAGATGCGGCAGCGTGGTGGAAAAAAAACCAATGAGGCAATGGGTGCTGCGCATTACCGATTATGCCGACCGGCTGCTGAAAGACCTGGATACGCTGCCGCATTGGAATGAATCGATCAAAGACATGCAGCGTAACTGGATAGGGCGCAGTGAAGGCTGTGAAGTATTTTTTCAGATAGATGGTGGCGAGAATGTGATCAAGGTGTTCACAACTCGCGTGGATACTATTTTTGGCTGTACTTATGTGGTGCTGGCGCCAGAAAACGCCCTGGTGGAAACTCTGAAAGAAAAAATCACCAACTGGCAGGAAGTGGCCGCCTATCGGGAAGCTGTTAAAAATAAATCTGATTTGGAAAGAACTGATTTGAATAAAGATAAAACCGGAATAAAGCTAGCCGGGCTTCAGGCCATCAACCCTTTTAATGGGGAAAAAGTTGATGTCTATATAGCGGATTATGTTTTGAATTCGTATGGGACGGGCGCGGTCATGGCTGTGCCGGCCCATGATGAAAGGGATTTTGAATTTGCCCGCAAATATAAGATAGTTGTGAAAAAAGTGGTGACCGCGCCTCCCGCTCTGGAGGAATCTGCGCAGGTGGAGGTGGAGGTGGACGGCCCTGATGTCCCCATGACAGCAGATGGCGTACTGACAGCCTCTGGAGATTTTTCCGATTTGCCAAGCGCGGAAGCTCGCCAGAAAATGGCTGAATGGCTGGAAAAATCTGGCCATGGTAGTCGAAAAATCAATTACAAATTAAAAGACTGGGTTTTTTCCAGGCAGCGCTATTGGGGTGAACCCATACCGATCATTCACTGTGACCACTGTGGACCGGTAGCCGTGCCAGAAGCGGACTTACCGGTGCGTTTACCTGATGTCAAAGAGTATGAACCAAGTGGCACCGGTGAATCCCCTCTGGCCACTATGACGGACTGGGTGAAAACCACTTGCCCCAAATGTGCCGGCCCTGGCCGACGGGAAACCAATACCATGCCACAATGGGCTGGATCCTCCTGGTATTATTTGCGCTTCATTGATGCGAAAAATCAGGCAGCTCTGGTGGATAAAAAACTGGAGGCTTATTGGTCTCCGGTGGATTTTTATGTAGGCGGAGCGGAGCATGCGACGCGCCATCTGATTTACGCCAGATTTTGGCATAAATTTTTATTCGACATTGGCGTGGTAGCCCATCCAGAACCGTTTATCAGGCTGCAGCAGGTGGGGTTAATCATGGCTGAAGATGGTCGAAAGATGAGTAAAAGATGGGGTAATGTAATCAATCCCGATCAAGTGATAGAACAATTTGGCGCCGACAGTTTGCGCTTGTATGAAATGTTTATGGGGCCTTTTGATCAGGCTGTCAGCTGGAGCAATCAGGGACTGGTGGGCGTGCGCAGATTTTTGGATAGAGTGGTGGAAGCAGTGGATCAGGCGGGGATAAATGATAGCCAGTCTGAACAGGCGGATTTGGAAAAAGCCCAGGTGCTACTGCACAAAACTATTAAAAAAGTTGGTGAAGATATTGAGGCTTTTAGATTCAACACCGCCATCTCGCAATTGATGATTTTTGTTAATAGCATGAGTGATTGGCAATTAGGGAGAGAAGGTTTAGCTTTTTGGAAAAATTTTGTTTTGTTATTAGCCCCCTTTGCTCCACATCTGGCTGAAGAACTTTGGGAAAAACTGGGCGGGCAAGGTAGTGTGATAGAAGCTGCCTGGCCGGCTTTTGAAGAGAAATTTTTAGTGGAAAGCACTTGCCGCATCGCCGTGCAGGTCAATGGTAAATTACGTGGAGAAATTGAAATAGCTCTGGACACTGCTGAAGCTGAGGTTATTGATTTGGCGAAAAAAGAAGAACGTGTCGCTAAATATCTGGCTGAGGGCCAAGTGGTGAAGCAGATTTATATCAAAGGAAAACTGGTTAGTTTTGTGGTGAAGGCCTCCTAGGAAAAAGGTTTGGTGGAAAACTCCAAAAACCAGAAAGGGAACATACCTCGCCTCCGAAGGGCCCCTACCCCAAAGTCGGCGAGGTATGTTCCCTTTCTGGTTTTTTACCTGGTCACGAAAATGTTTTGCAAGTACGGCTTTAAAAAACAATTTTTAGTGTTTGGGGGATTGTGATAGAATTTTATCGCTCTAGAAAAGTTTAATTTGTTAAAAAGCAATTTGACCTAACTGTGGCAAAACAAAAACAAAAAAAAGGGTTTACGCTGATTGAGCTGGTGATAGTGCTGGCTGTGGTGACGGTGATTTTTGGTATTTCTTTTGAAACTTTTAGTCGCTCACAGTCACAACAGCTATTTAATAATACTTTTGAGAAAATTGTTTCGATGATTAGCAGCGCCCGCAGTTTGGCTATCACTGGGAAGGGGCAGTTGGATTATACTGATTTTGATCATGATGGGTGTAGAAATACTAGTGGTGAGGGATGTAATGGACCGGATTATGTTACTCCGGCGAATTATGGGGTGGCTTTTGTAGAGAATGGAAGGACTCACAATAATTTCATTATCAAAATGTTTGCCGATAATCATCCACCGGCTACGGAACTGACTGGTAGTGCTGGCAAATATGATACTGGAACTGATTATGCTGCGGGGCAGGATTTGGTTTTGGCAGAAATGCCTATACCGAAGCAGATGCAAGTAGTAATCACTCCGCCTTTTTCGGCCTCCCTACAACAGGAGACTGGCAGCATTCTATTTTCTCCCAATTATGCTGACATCAGCCTGGATCAACTGACCTGGGATAATAATTCTTTTCTGACCATTCAATTAAAAGGTGTGAACCCGGCGCGGTGTCGACAGATTAAATTGCATAGATTGGCGGGCGTTCCGGAAGTTGGTTTTTGTCCACAAGAAAAATGAAAAAATGGTTGTACAATTGGGGGTGGGTGAAAAGCAGTCCAGGTGAAACCGTGCTGGAAGTGCTGGTGGCGCTGGTGGTGATTACCATAGGTGCGGCTACGGCCAGCAGTCTAATCGTGACTTCATTGAAGGCTAATTCATTTAACAAAGATTCGCTGATTGCTCTTAATTTGGCGCAAGAGGGGTTGGAGTACATGCGTAATTGGCGAGATAGTAATTGGATTAAATTTAGTGCTGATACGCAGAGGTGTTGGAATATGAAGCCGGGTGTAACGAGCTGTAACCCGAATGACGCACTGGCCGAGGCGGTGGGGGCTGGTGGTGGATATGCATTGGGGGATGTTCTGGGGGCTGCTGTGATCGGGGGCAAATTGGATTTGAGTGACGGGGTAAGTGCTATAGAGCAAGGCTACAGACTGAAGTATTTTGATTTGAATGCCAGTGAGGATAGTGACAAACTGGAAAGGAAAGACAGTGGAGGTCGGCCTAGAGAAGCTGATGATTATGATTTTGTAGGGAGTTTTTATGGTGCCTCTAGTTCTGCTGTAGATGAAAGTAAATTTTATCGCAGTATAGAAGTGGATTATAAAAAAATGGCTACAGATCAACCCTGGGGTGTTACCGAGTTAACGGATTCCAATGATGCCAACATTATGGAAGTGACCAGCACAGTGCAGTGGAAAGAAGGCCCGACTGTGCATCAGGCTAAATTAACCAGCAAGTTAAGCCGATATAAATAATGAGAAAATTACTATTTAAAAAAAGTCGCGGGCTGTCGCTGGTGGAAATACTGGTGGCGGTGTCGGTGTTTAGTACTGTGGGGTTGATGGCGCTGACGGTTTTTGTCAATATCACCAGGATACAGGGGAGATTGGCGCTGGAAAATGCTATTTATGAAGACGCGCGTTTTATGATGGAGCGCATCAGCAGATCGATACGCAATAATGCCGTGGATTATGAAGAATATTTTAATAAGTCACTGAATGCAGCGAATGAGTATGGGGTTTTGCATGGCTGTTATGCGGCGCAATTTTATAATCCCGGGGTGGGAGATGGCACTTTGCCGGGGGGACAGGATGTATCGCCAGGCAAATTAGGAGCTTATTGTAATAATGGAACGCCGTATACTGGCCAGGAATGTACTGTCTATAAACCATCTATAGATATAAATACCGGACGTTATCCTTATCAGGGAGTGACGCCTGCTCCGAGTGGAACGACGGCTGATTCCAATGCTTTTTGCCCACTGTTTTCTATGGGTGGAGCGGGTAGCTGTACTCCAGCACTAAGTCAGACCAGATCAGAACTATATCTGATCAATCAGGACGGCAGTATTAAAACCTTTTTTGCCAGGAAAAAAGTGAGTGACGCTAATCCTCCTGAATACGCTCTGGCCATGCTGGAGAAAATCGGTGAGGATGCTAATGGAGATGGTGTGGTGGAGAAATGGAAGGGGTGTAGTGATGGTGCCAATAAATTCTGCTGTCCCAATGAATATGATTGCAGTGGCTTCCCTCAGTATGTGAATACATTGGAACAATCATTGATGAATGGAACTGCGGCCAATATTTACAAAGGTTTTGTGCCAATCAGCCCGCTGCGCAGCAATATTACCAGACTGGATTTCGAGATTCGACCTACTGAGGATCCACGCAAAGCTTTTGCTGAAGACGCATCAAAAATCACCCAGCCATCGGTGCGCGTGACTATGACTGTGCAACCCAGCAAGGCTCAATTGAATAGATTTGGTAATCCACCAGCCGATCAGATACCGACAATTATCTTGCAAACGACCATTTCTTCACGTATGCAAAGTGAAGTGAAAAGTTATTTGGGGGCGGCTACACACAATATCGCTGGTTGCCTACTGCCGACTCAACCTTAAAAAAATGCTGACTCTGCTAATACAAACCGTTTTGGATAGAATTGATCTGATGCTGCTGCAGGATGATCAAGTGCTGGAGAGCCGCAGCTGGATGTCAGAAAAAGATGAAGTGTCCAAGCTACTACCCGCGATGGAGGAAATGATTAATGCCAAAGATAAAAAATGGCTCGATTTGAAGAGAATAGTAGTAGTGGTTGGTCGGGGAAATTTTTCTTCCACACGCATTGGAGTGACTGTTGCTAACACCTTGGCTTTGGCGACAGGGGCTGCGATTTATGAAATGGAAATTGAGGCGCCCATGGAACTCACTGCTATACTAGAGAGGATGAGAGAAATTCTGGCACAGAAGGGACCGGGCGGCAAGGTGGCCAGGCCACTGTATCGCAGTGAACCGATGATTAGTTTGAGTCAAAAAAAGAAATTTACAGAATAATATGCTCTATATAGTAGCCACGCCCATTGGTAATCTGGAAGACATGTCTGCTCGCGCTATCCGGACTTTGAAGGAAGTGGATTTGATAGCGGCGGAGGATACGCGGACATCTGGAGTGCTGCTGAAAAAGTATGAGATTACTACTCCCCTGACCTCTTTTCATGCTTTTAATGATGAAAGGAAAACGATGGAATTAGTAGAGCGCATGCTGACAGGGCAAAGTGTGGCGCTGATTTCGGACGCCGGCACGCCGGGGATTTCCGATCCGGGTTTTGTGTTGGTGAGAGAGGCCCGGCGCGCCGGCATACGGGTGATACCGATACCGGGAGCGGCCGCTTTTTTGACGGCTCTTTCGGCTAGTGGACTGCCGATACATCATTTTTTGTATTTGGGGTTTTTGCCGATGAAAAAAGGTCGCCAGACTTTGCTTAAAAAACTGCAGGAGGAAGAAAACACCGTGGTGTTTTATGAATCGCCGCATCGCATACTGAAAACTTTATTGGAATTCAGTCAGTATTTTCCGGAGAGAAAATTGGTGGTGGCTCGTGAAATGACTAAAATTCATGAAGAATTTGTCGAGGGCAATGCCGCTGAGCTGCATGAATATTTCCAGAAAAAAACTCCCCGTGGGGAGTTTGTGGTGATCATGGCTGGTAGTGAGTATTCTTAGTGATAGCGCTTCTTGTGGCCTCGATTACCTGGGCGGCGTTTTTTATTGTGGGGGAATTTGGGCGTGGCGGCGGTTTTGCTATGAAATCGACTTAATTCGGCACGGGTGGCATTGGTTAATTCCCATACTTTAGCCAGAGAAATACCAGACCCCCCAGCTACCTGACGTAAACGCTCTGAAATCTCGCGAATAGAATCTCGCACTACTTTCAAATCTCTACGTGTATACTGTCCGTCAACCAGAGGTGGTTTTTTTCTAGGACGGAGTTGGCTTTTTAGTTTATGGGGACTGGGTTCTGATGGTAAGGGTTGCATGGTGTTAGAAATTTATTTAGCCCGGGTGATTTCCGTGCCCTGATAATAATATTTGATAATGTCTTGG
>CAZGSD010000015.1:0-16121 GCA_964528305.1 uncultured Candidatus Peribacteria bacterium
TACCGCTACGCCGCCACTCTGGGGGGCACACTCGCAGTACTAATCATGATTGTTGCCGGTGTAATGTACGCCACCGCCGGCGATTCCGATCGCACCGGCAAAGCCAAAGACATCATCACCAAATGTTTGAGCGGCCTGGCCCTGCTTTTCCTCTCAGCCATCATACTCTACACCATCAATCCCAATTTCTTTACCATCACATGAGATCAACCAGGATTAAAATCAGCAGACATATACTGAGCGGCCTCCTCGGCCTGCTATTATTTGGCAGTATTTCCCAAGTAACCTTAGCAAACAATCACCAGGGAGCTATCACAGAAAAACAGTCAAGCACATCCAACAGCGACAATTCAGAAAGCCCCACAGCCAGTTCTTCCAAAACCGGCAAAATTACCCAGCCAGACATTATTCCCCTGGGCGCCACCAGCAATACCAAACTCTATTTACCCCACAACACCTCCAAAGAAAGCAATATGACCTATGTCCAAAATCGCTTACTGCCAGGCATTACCACCATGATTATTTCTCTGACCGGAGGCCTCTCTCTGGTATTTGTCATCATCAGTGGAATACGATTACTGGTCTCTTATGCTGATTCTTCAGCTCTGGAAAATGCCAAAAAAACACTAACCTATGCTCTAGCCGGATTAGTCATTTCTGGACTATCTTATGCCATAGTCGCCATCATCGCTTCGATCAAAGTTGATTCTACACCAAACACTACTAGCCCAACTAACAATGTTTCATCAGAAAAATCAGAGAAAAAATAAATTCAGCATCACTCTCATCATCGGTATGGTGATTTTTTGTCTCTATTTACCACCATCAGCCTTGGCTGATACTTTGAAAGATATTGCCAATAATCCCAGCCAACCAGGCGTGGATGTTAATAAAGATTTTGATAATCCCCCAGCCAAATCCAAGAATCAGGACGGCGCCACCAACCCTGACGAACTTTTTTATAATTTCAAATACGGCAACAATAGCAGTGACACCACCAAAATAGCCGCCGTAAATAGAATAGTCAGCAGCAAATCCTGGCAAACCGTAGTAGCCGATATAGTCAAAATACTGCTCAATATCAGCGGCGCCCTAACTCTACTAGCCATGACTATCAGCGGAGTACTGATGGTCACAGCCAGGGGTAATCCGGAAGAATTCGAAAAAGGCAAAAAACTCGCCATCGGAGCTGTGGCTGGATTAATTATCATTGCTGTATCATATGCTGTAGTCATAGGCGTTTCTGAATTGCAATTTTTCACCAATTAAAAATGATCGCTAAATATTTAAATCATCTCAGGGAAAAATTCACCACCAGCATCATTTTCACTATGGCTTTATTCAGTTTACTATTTGCTGGTCACACACTAGCCTTGGCTGCCCCACTATCTCTACAAAACAGTGATTTACAAGCTCGCCTAACTCTGGACCCAACTCTCAAACCGGATAATTCCCCCGGCACTATCATTGATTCCAAAGCCTTAAACGGCGATGGCGGTGAAGCAGTAGCCGGAAATTTCCTACTACAACTCATCGCTGGAGCTCTAATCAGCATAGCCGCGCCAGTAGCCATCGCCATTATCGCCGTTGCTGGCTTGATAGCTGTGGTTTCACATGGCGATCAAAAACTAATTGACATGGCAAAACAGGCTCTAACTTATGCAATAGTAGGCCTGGTAGTCATCATTTTCTCCTGGGTTATCACCCGCAGCATTATCAGCCTGGTCATCAGCGCCAATGCCGAACCGGCTGCAGCACCAACTCAAAACAGCGCCGCCCCACCCCCTGGTAAATAATCCACCTCTACCAAAAAATCTTCCAAAATTATCATTTAAACAGATTAGCAGTGCTAATCTGTTTTCAAAGCTTATATTTTTGGAAACAACACCCCCTCCACATCCCCCAGATGATGCCCAGATTGTAAAAATCCAAACTCCCGTTTCTGCCCCCATACGGCTAATTCATCACCAGCCACTCCATACACCGCGAGCACCCGCCCAGCCGTGTCCGGTATAAAAATCTGCAACATCAAAGCCAACTGCCGAATTACTTCCAATAAATTATAAATCACCGCAGCCAAACGCTCGGGATTTTCTTTGGCCAAAACCCAGGGCTTGCTGTCTTCCACATATTTATTGGCGGCAAAAGCTAATTCCACCACCACTTCCAGAGCCGCTTTCAAATCATATATCTTAATTTTAGCCTCCAAACGCACCCAGGAGTCAGAGACCAATTCCCCAAAACCATCATCCTCTCCACGCGCCGGAACTTTCCCACTAAAATATTTTTTATTCATGGCCAGAACCCTGCTGACCAGATTACCAAAAGTATTAGCCAATTCTTCATTATAGACTATTTCAAAACGCGTCTGGGAAAAATCCCCATCGCCCAGAGTGGGAATCTCACGCAGCAAAAAATAACGCAAAGCTTCCCGTCCATATTTGGCTATATATTCAAAAGGATCTTTGACATTACCCAGTGACTTGCTCATTTTTTCCCCCTCGGAAGTGATAAATCCATGCACCATAATAGTCTTCGGCAAAGCCATTCCAGCGGACATCAACATGCCAATCCAATAAATGGCGTGAAAACGCACAATATCTTTACCTATCACCTGCACATCAGCTGGCCAATAACGCTCCCTATCCACCACGGAAATATAATTGGTCAGAGCGTCACACCAGACATACATCAACTGATCAGGATGTCCGGGCACCTCTATACCCCATTTCACCGATTCACGAGGACGGGAAAAACTGACATCATTAATTCCCTCTTCAAAAAAACTAAGCATTTCATTTTTGCGGGACTCCGGCACAATTTCCAGCTCGCCACTGATTATTTTCTCTTTGATGGCATCAGCATATTTGGAAAGACGGAAAAAATAATTTTCTTCTTTCACTTTCACCACCGGCTTTTTGTGAATTGGACAATTCCCTTCCAACAATTCTTTTTCCTGGAAAAATCTTTCACAACCTATGCAATAAAGTCCCTCATAATCAGCTTTATACAAATCCCCCGCCGCCTCCAACTTTTTCCACATTTCCTGGGCATAAGCCACATGCTTTTCTTCGGTAGTGCGCACAAAATAATCATTGGATAAACCCAATTGCTGCCCCAATTCTCGAAACAGAGCCGAATTTTCATTAGCCAATTCCTGTGGCCAAACACCACGTTCCGCCGCCACCTGGGCGATTTTCAAACCATGCTCATCGGTACCGGTCAGAAAAAACACATCATCCCCACGCAGGCGATGATAGCGAGCCAGAGTCTCCGCATGCAACAATTCCATGGCAAACCCCACATGAGGCCCGGCATTCACATAGGCTATGGAAGTAGTAATATAAAATTTCTCGGCTTTGGACATGGCAAAATAATTTAGCTGACCGCTAAAATCTACAAACATTTTATGATGCCGTCAATTGTTATTCAGGAGCCTTTTCAGAAGTTTTATACAGGGAAAAATTAAACACCGGTAAAAATCCTGGGGCTTTATAGCGCACGTCCAGATTTTTGCGTACGCGCCCGCCGGCGGCTTCACCGGTACTGCGAATTTCAGCGAAATCTTTCACTAATTTGGGAAACCCATCGCCATCACCATCGGTGGTCGCTCCCCCCAGACCATCCCTAACATTATTCTTTGACCTGGCCAAAACACGATAATAAATATCCGCCCTGGCCAACTGGGCCGGATCTTTCAAATTGGCTATGCCAACGATATTGGGATTGACCATATTGGTCAAAATCAAATAATTTTCCTTGTGATTATCAACAAAATCCCGCATCTGACAACCAGTAGCATCACCCCGCGTTGTCCCTTTGATCAAAGCCCCACCAGTCACCCCCGCCCCGGCATCAGTTTGATAACATTCCCTGGCAGCCGACCACAAAGTCACATCACTTAAATCATCTGCACGAGCGACATCCTCCGCACTCGGTGGCCTTTTACTCAAACTCGGAAAAATACATTTCTCATCCGCCGGTGTGCGCAAATTGGCATTGGTCCCAATACACACCGGATTAGCCGGCGAATTATTGGTCACACCCGGATAAAAATCCGCTATCGATTCAGTACGCTGCACCCCGCTATCCACCAAGGGTTTGCCATAAATTTTCCAGCGCAACACATCAAAACTTTCCAATTTCAATCCAGCAAATTCTCCATACAAAGCACTGCCATCTTTGATATTCAAATAATATTCAATCAAAAAATCTTCCACATTTTCAGCCGGATCCCCGGGATTTTTACCCGCGCTAAACAAAGGAATAATATGCGTTTCATTCAAAGCCAATTTGCGATAAGTCGCCCGTGGATAATCTTTGTAAAATTGACTCTTGGTGACCGCCAGAGCAAAAGGATTGTTGGCGCTAGATAATTGCCCATCAATCACAGTTTCACTGCTGCTATTGGTATAAGCTGTGGATTCAACAAATATTGGCTGATTGTCGGGAAACCCCGGTACGGCATCGGTTTTATTACTGGTTGAATAGGAAAATTTATAAGTGGGATTGTGTTGAGACAAAAAAGTCCCCGCGGCCCCCCCATCACTACCTCCAACCGCAGGCCCTTGCGCAGTAGATGTAGCAGGAAATCCCCCCTCCGGCTCAAACCCCGGCAACTGCCGCGACAACTGCAGCAAAGCCTGCTCCACACCGGCTTCCGCGGCATAATAAGCTTTATTGGCATCCACTATCGATTGCGTCACCCGAATCTCCCGCAGCACCAAGGTACTGATACCCAAAGTCATAGTCATCAAAACTCCCAGCATCAGCAGTGCTATCAGCAGAGCCGATCCACGCTTACCCCCCTCTTTGTGTAAAATATTTTTCATTAATTGCGGGCGGTTATCGATGTCTGAAATTGCATATCAAATTTCACATTGCGTAATTTGGATCCAACTTCCATGCCTAGACGCACCATCGGCTGCAATTGCGTAGCCAAATTAGCCGCATCAGCACTAGCCGGATCTGCTTTGGGATAAATTTCCAATTTCAAATTTTTAATCAATAAATTGCCAAAAGCCAATTCTTTATAATCACCGCAAGGACTGCCTGACCCACCATCTCCTTCAAAACCAGCTTCCAATCCCCAGCTACCATTCACATTGCGAAATTTCTTCTGACAAATATGTCCACCAGTACCATCTTCCGTCTGCGGCACAAATTTAATAATACTGCTGGAAAGACCATCACGAGATATGGTGCGTAAATTATTGCCACTATCAACTACTAAACTCGATCCATCATAACATCTAGTCAAAGCCACGCTGGTAAAATCCGGATTATTCAAAAACCCCTGATTATAACAAAAATAATCCACCGTCCCTTCCCGCAATTCATTATTGAGCAAATCAATGAAATTACGCATTTCCGAATAAATCAAACGCGTTTCATTGGCCGTTTTTTGCGCGCGAATAATTTCAATATAGGCATTGGAAGCCACAATCATAAAACCCATAAAGATGGAGATGGAAATCAAGAGCTCAATCAAAGTAAAAGCCGGAGCTTTTTTGCCCATCTTTTTCCAACGATTTGTTAACTGAGCTTTTTTCATTATTTCCAGTTAGTTAATTCACTGGTCAAAACCACTTTTTTATCGACGCCTCCACTACCTTTCCAAAAAACACCGGAACTGACGCGTAAGGCACTGGGCAGTTGGCCATCACCACCAGCCGGCAACGGCTCCACATGAATAAATCGGTGAAAAGGTGTGGCGGTACTATTAACAGACGGCTGTTCGCTATCAGACAGTTGTACAAATCGAAACTCATTCTCACCAGCCCCCAAAAAACTACCACCTACCTCACTATTCTGAGCAGCATTAGTCACCCCACCCACTTGATACACCAAAGTACTGGCAGCGGCAGGTAACCTATCTAAAACTTCACTCACCTCCTTCAACTGCACCGGTAAACACCCTTTCAAAGGCTCAGGCTGAATACAAGATTCTTGAACTTCTTCATTATTAATCAAAATAAAATTTTTGGCCCCACCATTTCCAAACAACTTCGCCCCCCACACTTCATTATTACTCTGCCCCTCCACTCCACCATCAAAATTCACCCCCAGCAAAACATTGGAGTCCCGTATGAAACGCATACTTTCCAATCCCTCCTGCGCCAGTCCATAAGCCACCAGGCTATTCACATTATCAGCATTGGTACGCATCACCGTAGCCAGCACATTGGAAGCACTGACTATCACCAGCACCAACACACTAAAAGCCACTATCACTTCCGGCAGCGAAAATCCGGACCGCTTCTCCCCCCCCTGATTTAACAGTTTTCGCAACATAGGACTATTTAAACAGATCTTTACATTATAGCACAAACAAGCGCTATCACCCAGCAGAAACAGCACCACATTGACAACCACTAGATTACATGATGGATATTAATTCACATGCATTGATCTAGACAGGGAAATCACCCAGATGTCAAAAAAAACAGCCCAATCAAAACAAATATAAACACATTACAACTTTAGACATCAACGGCTTACAAAAGCCACAAAACACCTTAAAAAGTCTGTGCACACAGACTTTTTATTTAAACAACCACCTCCACCTATTTTACGGTGATGACAATAATACATTCAAGAACGGCTGGGCGCGCAAGATCAAAGGTGAAATTCAAAAACAGGGTGAGGTTCCAAGATAGAGGGCTAGACCCTTAGCGAAGCGCGAAAACCCCTGAAGTCATCGGGAACATCCACAAAGTCCTCAATGACGCCCACTAAATCGCCATAGCAATCACCGATCAGGGCGATACTGGCATTTCTTTTGTCAGGGGGTGTTTTTATCCAGCACCCGGTAGACAAATCAAATTTCTCACCTTTATTCTGCAAGATTTGCTCATATTCAGCTTCATTGGCAATGAGATCCGCTCCCAGGGCGGCCACCATATCCACGGCATTGCCATTACAAGCTCCTCCTCTCGCTTTGACCTTTTCCTCTGCTTCACCGTCATAAACACAGTTGCGGGCGCTGGCAGGAACTTCGCTGGACGCGGTGATAAACTGATATTCGCCGGTCTTTTGGTCGTAATCAAAAACGTCCATTTCATGGCCGGCATCTTCCAGTTTTTGCAGAGATTGCAGCTTTTCAGGGAAGGCTTGCAGCCTGACCTCAACCTGTGTCCACTGCAGGCCGGGATGACGATTCATATGCATTTCGAAACGTTGCTTCAAAGTAGCCATCAAAGCAGCATATTCCAAAGACTCCAGACTGCGGGATGAAACATCTGTCCGAGCAGCCTGATAAAGTAAATTTCCTACTGCCGCATGTATTTCTAAACGCAGACTTTGCGGCAAATCTCCCACCCCAGCCTCCAATTGCTGCATCATGGCATGATCACATTGGCCTTTCAATAATTCATATTCTCCCAGCAATTGACGTATTTGCTGATATTTAGGATCAGCATTTATCACTTCCGTGACAGGCCCCTCAGACGAGAAACCTAAAAATCGTTTTACTTTACGCACAAAACCCCCATGAGACACCCCGCCCCCAGACAAAGCGATACCAGCCAAATTACCCAATTCTCTTTCTATCTCAAACAGCCGTTGCAGTATCTGCTGTTTCTGCTCCAGACTCTGTCCAAATCCCGGTCCACGAGCCGAGATTTGCAAACCACCGCGCGGCGAAGCCGGTGGATCTGAGGGGGGACGCTGCATGTGCTGGGAACCAAATAACATATTTTTTTCAAAAATTATCCCCTACAATCTCTTCACCGCTCCAGTACTCAAATCAAATCGCACTCTTTTCTGGGAACTCTCAGCGCCACCCCCGCCCGAACTACTCGAAACAGCATCCAGCCGCCCCACCTGCCCCACCGCAAACTCCACCACCTCAGCCGGCGCCCGAGTCAACTTTTCCACACTCTCACTATAAATCTGTCCAAAAGGCGGCTTAAAATAAAAAGTCCGCGCCACCTCATCCCCAACTATAATAAAACGCCCATCAAAAACATCAGACTTCACCCATCCCGCAGCATCATCCTTCAACACCTCACAACTATCCACCTGCCCACTCTCCGCATCCAACGCAATATATTTACTCTGCCCGGTAAACAACCCCCCCTGAGTCCCACCCACCAACCGCACCACCTGACATTGCAACCCGGCCGCCTCACCACTCCCCACCACCCGTCCACTTTTGGCCAACACCTGCGCCTCACGCAAAGTAGCAACCAAAGTGTCAGCCGCAAAATCCAGCTTCAACCTCTCCTGCACATTGGCAAAATTAGCCACCGCCAGCAAAGTCATCATCATGATGATGGACATCACCACCAGCAGCTCTATCAAAGTAAATGCCGCGCGCTCCCTGATTGTCCGACATCTTTCGCGCATAAAAAGTTTTAGAATTAAACCAAAGTAGTCAATTTAAACACCGGCGTCAGTATGGCCAGCGCCAACATGGCCACCGTCACAC
Organism: uncultured Candidatus Peribacteria bacterium; assembly: GCA_964528305.1. Taxonomy (GTDB): domain Bacteria; phylum Patescibacteriota; class Gracilibacteria; order UBA1369; family UBA1369; genus CAZGSD01. Next base: position 8,432 of record CAZGSD010000015.1, read on the forward strand.
CCACCATCACTATCATCACCGGTTCAAACAAACTCATCAAACGTTTCAAACTATGATCAATTTCCCTATCAAAATGTTCAGCTATTTTTTCGGAAATCTTACCCATCGAAGCAGTCTGCTCACCCACCGCCAACATTTGTGTCACTGTTTCGGAAAATAAAAAGGGCGTGTCCATCAGCGCACCGGAAATTTTTTCACCATTTTTCACCCGCGAAATCACCTCCCAGGTTTTCAGAGAATACAGCTGAGAAGACAAACTTTGAGCAATAATTTCCAGCGATTTAATCACCGGCAAACCGGATTCCATCAATATACCCAATGTGGCCACGAAGCGCAGCACATAAACCTTGCGCAGCAATTCACCTATCACCGGAAATTTCAATTTAAAAATATCCCAGCCATATTTGCCCGACTCGGATTCTTTCCAGATTTTAAACAGAAAATACCCGGCCAGCAGCCCCAAAATAATAGCCCACCAATACGACACCAACACGCTGGAAATACCCAGCAAAATTTTGGTCATGATAGGAAAATCCTCTTCTTTTAAGCCTCCCTGTTTCAAAAGCCCCACCAGTGATGGAATCACAAAAACCATCATACCACTGGCCGCCAGTATCAACACAGCCAGCACGGCCGAAGGATAAATAGCCGCCGTAATCAATTTGATCTGCAATTCATTGGATTTATCCAGCTGCGCCGAAAGTTTGAAAAGCATTTTGTCCAGATTACCGGCCGCCTCACCGGAGCGCACCACACCCATTTCCATATCCCCAAACACATCGGGGAAGCGAGACATGGCCAGCGACAGGGCACTACCCTGTTTCAGATTATAAGTAATAGTATTCAAAATCCTGGCAAAACGCACACTGTCTGTCTTGGTAGCCAAGATGGTCATGGCGCCAATCACCGGTATACCGGCATCAATCATCACGGCCAGTAAATGGAAAAAATAGGCCTTTTCCTGTAGAGAAATTTTCTGATGATCAATCAAAAAATCATTCAAACGCGTCAGCAAACCGGCCTGGGAATTGTCATACAAGCCATAAATCACCGCCCGGCTGGCATCCACTTTGCCCGCGCTTTTTAGAGATTCTATTAATTTTTTATTCTGATTTTCCATTTTGCTCTACAATTTTTATTTAAATTTTCACTCACCCGCTTGCCCCTCATACCCCCCTAAATTCCCTTCTGGAAATAAGCTTCCACGCTGATATTAAAATTAATTCTTTCCAGATTTTCCGTACGCCCAAATTGCACAGTAATATTTTTGACCAGCAATTTGCGTGAAGAATTTTCCAAACCCTTGAGCAAACGCTGCAAATCACCTTCACTGCCAGTCATGCTGATATTCACAGTAGCTTTTTTGATAGCTTCATTGGAATTAAAAGGAATGGCAAAACTGATACTGCCAACATTGACATCATTTTTACTGGCAATATCAGTAATCAACGAAAGCAGCCTGTCTTGTTCCAGTTTTTCCGGTATGGCAGTGAGCACCGTAGCTTGGCTAATCTCACCACTACCAGCCAATTTGGCTTGAGCAGATTTGAGTGTTTCCAAAGTCTGAGTCAATTGATCCCTATCATTGCGACGGGCCTGTTCAGTGACCTGCAAAGCTGTCACATCATCCAGATTGGGCTTGAACCAAAACAGTCCAATCACGACCAGGGCGAGCAGTAGGACCAAACTGATTATAGAAGAATTTTTCTTATTCATGTGGGTAAATCTTGATTATTTATTTTGAATACGTGGAACTTTGTTTTCTTGGGATAAAGGCTGAGCGGTCAGACCAGCCGCGCCGGTATCAGGTTTTTCATAATCCATATTGAGCACGAAACTGAGAGAAGAAGTCCCATTTTCATTTTGCCCCTTGGAAATGGAAGGCACATACACATCCTTGAAAAAGACGCTATTGTTGAAAGTAGCTATCAATTTGGCCACATTATCAAAAAGCGCGACACTAGAAGGCTGCGTGACAGCATTGAGAGCAATACGCCCTTTACCGGAACCGGAATAAGACAATACATCTATCTGTTTGCGTCCGGAAGCATCGCTGGGAATCAATTTATTTACCTCAGCTATCACATCCGACCAGCGAATTTCCTCAGCGGTAATTTTGGCCAAAGCTTCAGTGGCATTTTTGCTCACCTCCACTTTGCCATCACGATATTTATTCACCTCTTGCTGTAATACAACGATTTCCTGCTCCAATTTGGTAGTATTGGCCAGTACGCTGCCTTTTTGCACTGCCAGAAAAACGCCATATAGAGTAATGCCTACCACCAGAAATAGTAGAACTAAATTGGCCGGATTACTTTTGACGATTTTGGCTGTGACCGGACTGGACTGCTGGGCCTCGGGACTACCAGCCCCCTCCATGCCACCATTGTTTAATATTGCCATATTTAGCTATTTAGTGTTTTAATCTAATTATTATAGCACAATACAGCAGCGCTCGCAAAGCCATCTGGCCTATGATTCACAATAACTCTCCATTCACTTGCCTCCACTGCCAGCGGCCTGTCCCACCCGCCGAGCAAACCTGTCGCAATCACTGTCCCTATTGCCTGTTTTCACGGCATGTCGATCTGCTCACGCCCGGTGACCGCCAAAGCGACTGCCTTGGCATGATGGAACCAGTACGCCTGGATCAAAACAGTAAAAAGGGTTGGATGGTCTTCCATCAATGTTTACAATGCGGCAAAGAAATAGCCAATAAAACCGCCCATGACGACTCCAGCGAAGCTCTCATCGAGCTTTCTAAAAAAAGCAATATCAGCCAAAGTTAAGCCAAGCGCCAGGCTAATACTTGGTATTTCCGGCGGTCCGGATTCAGTGGCTTTGCTGCATCTGCTTCTGGAAGCGGGGTTCCGCCCAATTTTAGCCCATGTTAATTACCATCTGCGCGGCCGATCCAGCGATTTGGATCAAAAGTTGGTGGAAAAATTAGCAAATCAGCATGGACTGGAATTGCACGTCTTGCCAGCCCACCCCAAAAAACTATCCGGCAATCTGGAAGCCAATTGCCGTCAATTAAGATACGAATTTTTTGAAACAGTCCGAACCGCCGCGCAGGCCGATGCCATACTCACCGCCCACACTCTCGACGACCGCGTCGAAACTTTTTTGCTAAACCTCAGCCGCGGCGCCAGCCTGCGCGGCTTCACCAGCATTCAAGCCTGGGATGACAAACGCCGATTACTGCGGCCCTTGTTAGAATTCCCCAAAAGCACCCTGCTCAATTATCTAAAAACCCATCACTACACTTACCGACTCGACAAAAGCAACGCTGACACCAAATTTTCGCGTAACTTCATCCGCCACAAAATCATCCCACTTTTTCAAAAGTTAAATCCCAATTTCACCCAAACAATCAGCACCAACCTGGAAAACCTCAACGAAAACCTCAACATCATCGATGTCCAAACCACCACCTGGCTGGACCAAAACCTCCACAGCACCCCCACCTCCCACACTTTCCCCCTGGACCAATTTCTCCAGGAACCGTCAGCCCTGCAAAAAAACCTCCTCCGCCAACTTTTTCATAAACTCAACGACTCCAGCCTCACCACCCACACCCTCCAGGAAATCCTCCACACACTACACAAAAACCGCGCCGGCCTGCGCAAAGAATTCGGCCCGGGCTACAATCTGCAAATACGCAAATTCCCAACTCCCAATCCACGCGGATATAAACGACAGGTAATCATAGAAGCTCTGCAAATCAGTTTTTACAAGGCGTCAAAAAAAATCTGAGGAGACAGTGTGCGCTACACGGCGACGAGGATTTTTTGCAGACAACGCAGTAAAAACTGATTTGCAGAGCTTCCATATTGTGAATTCTCCCATTCTCCATTAAAATACACTGGCAGTAATTCCTGCTATTTTTTCACCGCTAAAATCCAAATTTCATGGCTATTACCAAATCAAACGGCCCCAAACCAGGCTCCAACAATCTCTTTGCTTTTTTGGCTATCGCGCTAGCTCTATCAGCCCTGGCCATCATGTGGAACGGCTCTGGTTCAGAAGCAAAAAAAATCACCCTCAATCAGTTTTTGGAAGAAGTTCAAAATGGCAAAGTAGCCAAAATCACACTAGACACGGAATCTGACCGACTCAATGTGACTCGCGTTGATGGTTCAGAAATTTACACTTACAAAGAAGCAGCAGCCACGCTGGATGATGTGCTGAAAACCGTCCCCGAAGACATCAAAAAAGATATTGAAACAGATATACAGCCTATTTCCAATAATGCCTTTTGGCTGAGCCTGCTGATCAATATTCTGCCCATGCTGGTTATAGTCGGCTTCTTCCTCTTTATGATGAAACAAGCCCAGAGCAGCAATAATCAAGCCATGTCTTTTGGTAAAAGCAGAGCCAAATTATATGACAATGCCCGCAAAAAAACTCTTTTCACCGACATCGCCGGTGCCGAAGAAGCCAAACAAGAATTGGTGGAAATTGTCGATTTCCTGAAAAACCCCGCCAAATACGTCCAGATGGGTGCTAAAATCCCCAAAGGCGTTCTGCTGGTAGGATCACCAGGTACAGGTAAAACACTGCTGGCCCGAGCCGTTGCCGGTGAAGCCAATGTACCATTTTTCACCATATCCGGTTCTGAATTCGTGGAAATGTTCGTGGGTGTGGGCGCCTCACGCGTACGGGATCTCTTCCGCAAAGCACAAAAAAATGCCCCCTGTATCATCTTTATCGACGAAATCGACGCCGTCGGCCGCCAGCGCGGTGCCGGACTTGGTGGCGGTAATGACGAACGCGAACAGACACTCAATCAAATTCTCACCGAAATGGACGGTTTCGAGGGTGATACCGGTATCATAGTTATGGCAGCGACCAATCGTCCCGACGTACTCGATCCAGCTTTGCTTCGCCCAGGCCGCTTCGACCGCCGCGTCATGGTAGACCTGCCCGATATCAAAGATCGCGAAGCAATTCTGCGCGTACATGGCCGCAACAAACCAATGGAAAAAGATATCAATATCACCACCATCGCCCAACACACTCCAGGTTTTTCCGGAGCAGATCTGGAAAATGTCATGAATGAAGCCGCCATCATGGCCGCCAAAGAAGATCGCAAACAAATCACCCAGGATGATTTACAGGAAGCGGTAGAAAAAGTCATGATGGGCCCCGAACGAAAATCCCGAGGTCTATCTGAAAAAGAAAAAATCCGCACCGCCTATCATGAAGTAGGCCATGCCATAGTCGGACATTCCACCAAAAACTGTGACCCAGTGCACAAAATCTCCATCATTTCCCGCGGCATGGCCCTGGGTGTCACCTGGTTTTTACCGGAAGATGACAAACATCTCTACACTCGCTCCAAATTTTTTGATGAACTCTGTTCACTATTTGGCGGTTATTGCGCCGAAATAGAATTCTTCGGTGAAATGAGCACTGGCGCCAGCAATGATTTGGAAAAAGCCACTGCCATCGCCACCAACATGGTCACCAAATACGGCATGACCAGCGTTGGCCCCATCACATTGGGAGATCAAAGCGGCCATGAAGTATTTTTGGGCCGCGATCTGGGCCATGTCAAAAATTATTCCGAAGACACTGCCCGCAAAGTCGATGCCGAAGTAAAAAGGCTTTTGGAAGAAGCTCGCGATTATGCCGGCAATACCATCAAAAAACAAAAAGACCTGATCAAAAAAATCACCGAAGAATTATTGCGCAAAGAAAGTCTCACCCGCAGTGAATTCCTGACATTTTTTGGAGAAACCGAAGAACAAGACGATCAAAAAAGAGAGCTGCCAGTAGGCAAAAAGAAAAAACATAAAAAATAGTCTCAACACCTGCCAGCCATGAAAAAACAAAAATCAATCTCCACCCCCACGCCGGCCAGCTCCACCCCCGAGCTCGGTCAACTCTCCGTGGACGTCTACGAAACCAACACCGATTTAATCATCATCTCCCCGCTGGCCGGCGTCAAACTGGCCGACATCAACCTCAGTATACAAAATGACGTCCTAACCCTGACCGGACATCGCAAACTGGAACAACAATTCAAAGAAGAAGACTATCTCATCCAAGAGTGTTTCTGGGGCGAGTTTTCCCGCTCCATCGTCCTACCGGACGGCATCGACCAAAACCGCATCCAAGCCAGCTTCAAAGACGGTATTTTGAAAATCAGCATCCCAAAAACCACTTCCAACAGCAAAAACAAATTGATACGCATCAAGTCAGAGTGACACCAAAAAACAGGCAGGAAATATATCTCGCCTCCGAAGGGCCCCTACCCCAATGTCGGCAAGATATATTTCCTGCCTGTTTTTTGGTAGACATGGGTAGTAGTGAATCAAATATTATATGTTGCAGGCATCTGCGAAGGTGTTTTGGCCTGGTCCGCGAAGCGGCAAAACACCGTAGCAATAGCGAGGCCGCCGCTGGGGCGGCCGAGCGTGCCTGCAACATATAATATTTGATTCACCATCGACACAGGGCTACCCCTCAACTCGACTAATCTTCGCCCCCAAAGCCCTCAATTTACCTTCCAGATTTTCATATCCTCTATCAATATATTTGATATTGGAAATACGTGTCTCGCCCTCGGCCACCAAACCAGCCAGCACCATCGCCGCCCCGGCCCGTATATCGATGGACGCGATTGGCACGCCACGCAATCTAGCCTTGCCATAAATCTTGGCCTGATGGGGATTTAACATTTCAATTTTCGCACCCATTTTTTCCAGTTCAAACAAATAATTCAAACGCCCCTCAAACATTGTTTCAAAAATCTGCGTTTCCCCCTGACATTGGCTAAGCAATATAGCAAAAGGCGCCTGCAAATCTGTGGGGAAAGAAGGGAAAACCGCAGTACGTAAAGGTGTTGGCGCATTAAATACCGGAGTAGGTCGGACTATGACAGCCTGATCCTCCAATTGATAATTAGCACCTATTTCATCCAATTTCTGCCAAAAACTATCCAACTGCCAGGTGGGAATACCCTCCACTCGCACCTCTCCACCGGTCACCAGTCCAGCTATCACCATAGTGCCTGCTTCTAAATAATCACCAGTGACAGTGTGCTCGGTGCCATGCAATTCATTCACACCCTCAATAGTCAAATAATGAGTCCCAATACCTTTGATCTTAGCCCCCATGGAATTCAAAAAATGACACAAATCCTGCACGTGCGGTTCAGCCGCCACCAGCTTCAGCTCAGTCAGACCTGGGGCCAATACAGCCATCATAATGGCATTTTCTGTGGCAGTCACCGACATTTCCGGCATCAAAACCCGCGCTCCAGCCAATTTTTTCACCCGCAAATGAATACGTCCATTAGCTTCCATCACCTCCGCCCCTAATTTTTCCATGGCGTAAGTATGAGCAAAAGCAGATCTTTTACCCAACACGCAACCACCAGGAAAGCTGAGATCCAATTCTCCCAATCTCGCCAAAATAGGCCCAAACAGTAATATCGATGCTCGCATTTTATTAACCAAAGAATCATCAGGACTACCTTTGCGCAAATCACTGGCATCAATAGTTACAGTATCACCTTCAAAACTGGACCGCACCCCAATCGATTCCAGCATTTGCAATAGAGCCCGAACATCACTGATTTGCGGAACATTATGCAACACCACTTTTTCACGAGTCAGCAGAGAAGCACAAATAATAGGCAATACAGCATTTTTAGATCCACTCACTCTGACAGTCCCCTGCA
>CAZGSD010000016.1:0-8131 GCA_964528305.1 uncultured Candidatus Peribacteria bacterium
TGGGGAGCCATTAAAAAACATCTTAGAACCTTAAACAAGGTTCTTTTTTGGGATTCACAAGAAGAGATCTTTATAATGTGCTTAATATATAAAGATCTAACTCTACCCATGCCCTCCCAAGTAAAAATCCACCCCTCCTGGCTAACACCGCTTCAAGCAGAATTCCAAAAACCCTATTTTGAAAATCTCACCGAATTCGTCAAAAAAGAATATCAAAGTGGCACTATTTATCCTCACCCCAAAGATATTTTTCGCGCTTTTGAACTCTGCCCCTTTGAAAAGGTCAAAGTCGTTATTTTAGGACAGGATCCATATCACGGCCCCGGCCAGGCCAATGGTTTATGTTTTTCCGTGAATGATAATGTTGCTCTCCCACCATCGCTTCAAAATATTTACAAAGAAATATCCACAGACCTGGGAGTCCCCGCCCCCACCACCGGCAATTTGGACAACTGGGCCAAGCAAGGCATACTCCTACTCAACGCCACTCTCACCGTCCGCGCCAACACCCCCGGCTCACATCAAAAAAAGGGTTGGGAACAATTCACCGACGCCGCCATCGAGGCTCTCTCCAGCCAAAAAGACCACCTAATTTTTCTCCTCTGGGGCAAATACGCTCAGGAAAAAGGTCAAATCATCGACCACAATAAACATCACGTCCTCACCGCCCCACATCCATCACCATTCTCGGCCCACTCCGGCTTTTTCGGCTGCCGCCATTTCAGCCAAGCCAATCAATACCTGAAATCCATCGGGGAAAAACCAATTGATTGGACGGAAGTGTAGTATAACGCCCAAACTTTCACTTTATATTTTCAATCTAAAATCCTTTTGCCGCCAAGGAATCTCCTTCGACACTTTGGCATTTTCTTGCGCATAAGATTTAATTATCGCTAAAAATTGCTCACCATACTGAGTTAATTTCATCGCCCCCACACCGGTAATTCTCTGAAAATTTTCCAGATTTTGTGGGAAATAATGCGACATTTCCCGCAATGACACATCGCTGAAAACCACAAAAGGCGGAACATTTTTCTGATTGGCAATTTCTTTTCTCAAAATCTGCAATTCTTTAAACAAAGCAGCATCAAACTCCAAATCTCCCTGACGTTTTTTACTCACGGTTTTTTGGACGACAGGTGGTTTCACCAGAGATATTTTTTCACGATATTTTAAACACTCCCGCCCTCGCTCACTCACCCTCAAAGTTGGGTATTTACCATCGTTTTTAAGCAGCAAATTACGCGACTGCAAAGCCAAAATAAAATGCCTAATTTCTTCTTTTTGAAATTTCTTTTCTATACCAAAAACCGACAATGCATCATGCTGAAAATCTTTGATTTTTTTAGTATTTTTACCCAATAAAACCTCAATCACATGATTCATTCCAAAACGTTCACCAGTGCGAATCACTGTTGAAAGAATTTTATGACTGATTTCCGTGGCATCCAATTCTTGCCTAGGAGTTATGCAAGTATCGCAACTCCCACAATTTTCCAATTCCCAATTTTCTCCAAAATATTTCATTAAATAACCACGTCGGCAATGTGACAGCTGACAAAATTCAATCACCTGATCCAGTTTTTGTTCAGCCATCAAACGCTCATTTTCCTGAGAGATTTGACGTATAAAATAGTCCTGCTTCATTTTATCCCCATAGGAATAAAACAATACACATTCACTAGCCAAGCCATCACGCCCAGCACGTCCAGTTTCCTGATAATACCCCTCCAAACTTTTTGGCAAATCATAATGCACCACCAGCCTCACATCCGGTTTATCAATCCCCATCCCAAAAGCGATGGTCGCCACAATAATAGAAATTTCATCTCGAATAAATTTCTCTTGAATCGCTGATCTTTTTTGCGAATCCAATCCAGCATGATAAGCCTCAGCTGAAAACTTTGCCTTCCGCAAATCCTCCGCCAGGCCTTCAGTAATTTTTCGCGAAGAACAATATATAATCACCGATTGATCACGATGTTTTTCCAAAAGCCCCAATAATTGCTCAAAAACCCCCTGCTTAGGCTGCACAAAATAAGTTAAATTCTCCCGATTAAAACTGCGTAAAAACACCTGTGCTTTTTGCAAAGCCAATTGCTCAATAATATCCTTACGAACTTTAAGTGTCGCTGTTGCCGTCAAAGCTATCACTGGAATATCAGGAAAATCCTCCCGCAATTTTTTTAAATTTCGATATTCCGGACGAAAATCATGCCCCCATTCAGAAATACAATGAGCCTCATCAATAGCGATCAACTGCACATTAATATTTTCCAAAAATTGTTTAAAAGATTCCACCGACAAACGTTCCGGTGCTATATATAAAATTTTCAACTGCCCATTCTGAGCTTTCTTCTGAACCTGATAAATCTCTTCCACCGCCAGCGAACTATTGATAAATTCCGCGGCCACACCGTTGGCTCTCAATGCGTCCACCTGATCTTTCATCAAAGCAATCAAAGGAGAAATCACTAAAGTAATTCCCTCCAACTGTAACGCCGGCAGCTGATAACAAAGAGATTTTCCTCCACCGGTCGGCATAATCACCAAAGCATCTTTTTTCGCCAAAACAGTTTCAATAATCTCCTGCTGCAAAGGCCGAAACTGATCATAACCAAAATAATTTTTTAAAATTGTGAGCACGGAATTTTCATTTAATGTAAGGATGTCAAAACTATACCCTATCCTGTTTAAAACAACTTAACAAAATGCTGTCTTCTTCTCACCAAACCATTCTCCACCGCCAATACTTTTTTAGAAAATTCAGTCATTATCAACATTAATACAAATTGATACTTATTCGCACAATCCGTACAATAAAACTAACACATACCAATTATCAAAAAAAATCTCCATGAAAATCAACATCCACAAAATAAGCAAATTAATCGCCAGCATCCTCATCTGCCAAGGAGCCGGTTTACTTGGATCTATTTTCACCACACCCAATATTGCCGGCTGGTATCAAACTTTGCAAAAACCGGCACTGACTCCACCAAATTGGATTTTTGGACCGGTTTGGATCAGTTTATATACCATGATGGGCATAGCGGTATTTTTGATTTGGCAACATGGCCTAAAAAACAAACAAACTAAAACTGCCCTCGGGGCATTTGTTTTACAATTAGCCCTCAATACAACTTGGTCAATCGTCTTCTTTGGGTTTCAATCACCAGCTCTGGGTTTAATCACTATATTATTTTTATGGAGCAGTATTTTAATCACCATACTGTTCTTTCGAAAAATTTCTCTCACTGCAACCTGGCTCATGATTCCTTACCTCTTGTGGGTCAGTTTCGCCACTTATCTAAATTATAGTATTTGGATATTGAATTAATATTTCCATCTACACCACCTCCACCACCACCCGATCATCCACAAAATCCACTAGTACTTTTTGGCCCTCACTCACCTTTCCTTCAATCAACTGTGAAGCCAGTTCATCCAGGATTTTATTCTGAATCAAACGCTTCAGCGGTCGCGCCCCAAAAGCATCATCATATCCCGCCGTCACCAAATACATCGACGCCATTTTGGAAATTTCCAAATCAATACCTTTTTTCTTCAAACGCTTACGCACGGCATCAATCTGCAATTCCACAATTCTAGCCAACTCCTCACGCGATAATTTATGAAAAATCACAATATCATCAATACGATTCAAAAATTCCGGCCGGAAAAATCCATGTAAAACTTTCATCAATACCTCATCCATCTGATCAGGTTTTTTAGTAGCGGCAACTTCCGCTGATCCGAGATTAGAAGTCATAATAATCACAGTATTTTTGAAATCCACCGTGCGTCCTTTGCTATCAGTTAGACGACCATCATCCAATACCTGTAATAAAATATTAAAAACATCAGGATGTGCTTTTTCAATTTCATCTAAAAGCAACACTGTATAGGGATGCCTGCGCACAGCCTCAGTCAGCTGCCCCCCCTCCTCATGCCCCACATAACCAGGAGGCGATCCGACCAAACGCGCCACTGAATGTTTCTCCATATATTCACTCATATCTATGCGCACCATCATCCGCTCATCATTGAAAAGAAACTGAGCCAATGCCTTAGCTAATTCGGTTTTACCCACACCAGTAGGCCCAACAAACATAAAAGACCCCACCGGTCGATGCTCTTCTGATATACCGGCACGATTGCGTCGCACCGCCCGAGCAACCATCTCTATAGCCTTTTTTTGCCCGATCACCCGGCCACCCAAAGCCGCCTCCATTTCCAGTAATTTTTGAGATTCTTCCTTGAGCATTTTAGCCACCGGTATACCCGTCCAACGCGAAACAACCTTGGCAATATCCTCTTCAGTCACCTCCTCTTTCAGAATTTTCCTGTCTTTCTGTAATTCCACCATTTTCTTCTGCATATCTTCAATGCCCTTTTGCAAACCAGGGATCAAACCATAATTAATTTCCGCCACCCGCTGATAATTCCCCACCCTCTCAGCCTGTCCAGCCTCCAAACGCAGAGTGTCAATCTGCTTGGTATTATCCTTGATGCGATCAATAGCCTCCTTTTCATTTTTCCAATGCATTTCCAATTCCTGATTTTGCTCATTCAATTCCGCAAATTCTTTTTCTAATTCTTTCAAACGTCCCTTGGCCGTTTTATCATCTTTCTCAGCCTTGAGAGCTTCCCTCTCAATTTCCAACTGACGAATCTGACGATGCAATGTATCAAGTTCAGTCGGTTTGGATTCAATCTCAATTTTGAGTACAGAAGCCGCCTCATCCATCAAATCAATAGCTTTATCCGGCAAAAATCTATCCGTAATATATCGTGAAGATAAATTCACCGCCGCCACGATGGCATTATCTCGAATACGCACTCCATGATGCACTTCATATTTTTCTTTAATCCCACGCAAAATAGAAATCGCGTCTTTGATATTTGGTTCACTCACCAACACCGGCTGAAAACGCCTCTCCAAAGCCGCATCTTTCTCCACATATTTACGATATTCCTTCAAAGTCGTAGCTCCAATAGTCCGGAGTTTCCCACGCGCCAAAGCCGGCTTCAGTAAATTACCAGCATCCGTCCCACCTTCGCCTGTAGCCCCAGCACCAACTATAGTATGCAGCTCATCAATAAATAAAATCACCGCTCCTTCGGAAGCTTCAATTTCAGAAATAATCGCCTTCAACCTCTCTTCAAATTGCCCGCGATACTGAGTACCAGCCAAAAGAGATCCCATATCCAGCCCCAGAATTTTTTTATGCTTCAAAACTTCCGGCACATCATCATTGATGATTTTATTAGCCAAACCCTCAACTATAGCGGTTTTCCCCGTCCCCGGCTCACCAATCAGCACCGGATTATTTTTGGAACGACGGGACAAAATCTGCATCACCCGACGTATTTCATCATCCCGCCCAATCACCGGATCAATTTTACCTTTGGCCGCCAAATCAGTGTAATCAATAGTAAATTTCTGCAATACCTGATATTTCTCCTCCGGATCTTTGGAAGTCACCCGCTGATTGGATCGCAAACCAGCCAGTACTTTCAAAATCTCTTCTTTTTTGACCGGCAATATCTGTCGCACAAAAGCATCATCGAGCAATGCCAATAGCAAATGCTCAGTAGAAATATATTCATCATGTAATTTCTTGGCCTCATTTTCAGCCTGATCCAAAACTTTTTTCAAACGACCATCAAAATACACTTGCCCTCCCTTGCCAGCCCCACCAGACTGCACCACTGGCAACTCATTCAATTTTTGCTCCACCTCCATCCAAACAGCATCCAAATTAATTTCCAATTTTTGCAGCAAACTGGAAACCACCCCACCTTTCTGAGACAAAAGCGCCTGCAACAAATGCACCGGCTGCAAGGTCTGATGGGATTTTTTCGCAGCCACATCAAGCATGTCTTGAATAGATTGGGCCGCCTTAGTTGTATAATTTTCGAAATTCATAATGATTATTTAGAAATTAATCCAAGCAATCCAAAACCTATTATAATACCACTTAGCACTCTACGCAAGAGATTGCTAACACCCCCCTTATTCCACAATACCAAAGCTTTACTTTCACACTTATTTAACTCACAATTCAAACATCTACATTCGCCTTTCTCATGCAACTAATCGCCACCTGCGCCTTTGGCCTGGAAAAACTCCTTTATCAGGAAATCAAAAAACTCAACCTATGGGTGATCAAAACCGAAGATGGCCGGGTGATTTTTGAAGGCGAACCAGAAGACCTGATCCGCACTAATTTATGGCTACGCACAGCCGAAAGAGTACAAATCAAATTAGCAGAATTTGAAGCCCGCACCTTTGACGAACTTTTTGATCAAACCTACGCTCTGGACTGGCCCAATATATTGCCTGAAAACGCCACTTTTCCCGTGCTCTGTAGTACTACCGGCTCCATACTACACAATGAGCCTGCCATCCAAAGCATAGCCAAAAAAGCCATAGTAAAAAAATTACAGACGCAGCGCCCCCAAAACCCCCTACCCGAAACCGGCCCCATTTACTCACTCACGGTACGATTAAACAAAGATCACTGCACTATCAGCCTGGATAGCACCGGAGAAAGCTTGCATAAACGAGGCTACCGCACTCGCGCCAATCTCGCGCCTATCAAAGAAACTCTAGCCGCCGCCCTGGTAATGTTTTCCGATTGGACTCCAGACCGCCCCCTGATCGATCCCTTTTGCGGCAGCGGGACCATACTGGTAGAAGCGGCCATGATCGGCCTCAACATCGCCCCCGGCCTCGACCGAAATTTTGCCTTTGAAAATTGGCCAGATTATCCAGCTGAATTGACTCAAAAAATCCGCCAGGAAGCCTTTGCCCAAGAATTAAAATTAGATTTAAACATCCAGGGCTCAGACATCGATCCAGAAGCTATAAAAATCGCCAAATACAATACCGACAACATCGGCCTGCTCAAAAATATAAAATTAACCGTATCAGATTTTCGCGATCTCAATTTCAGCACCTACAAAAACGCCACAATCATAGTCAATCCTCCCTACGGCGAGCGCTTTGACGACCTCTCCGAAGTAGCAAAAATCTACGCCGATTTAGGAGAATTATTCGCCAAAACCGAAAATTCTTCACTATATTTATTCACTTCCTTCCCCAATTTCGAAAAAACTTTCGGCCGCCCCGCTGAAAGAAATCGCAAATTATTTAATGGCCGCATCCCCTGCCGACTTTATTTTTATCCAGCATTACTAAAATAAAAATGTCACAATTTTTACTATACTCCTGGAATGTCAACGGCATACGCGCCCAGGAAAAGAAAGGCTTTCTCGAATGGCTGCTCAACTCCAATGCCGATATCGTCGCCCTCCAGGAAACCAAATCCCATCCCGAACAACTCAGTGAAAAATTACTCCATCCAGACGGCTACACCAGCTATTGGAAATCTGGAGACCGCAAAGGTTATTCTGGAGTTGCCATCTACACCCGCCTGAAACCACTACAAGTCATCACTGATTTCGTTGATCCAATCCTCAACGCCGAAGGCCGCCTGATCGGCGCCGAATTCGACCAATTTTATTTATTCAACGGATATTTTCCCAACGGCGGCCAAGGCATGCATCGCGTCGAATACAAATTGGATTTTTATCATCGCTTCGAAAAATACATCGACTCACTCGATAAACCAGTTATCTTCTGCGGCGACATCAACACCGCCCACCATGAAATCGACCTGGCCCGCCCCGCCCAGAACCGCAACACCTCCGGCTTCATGGACATCGAACGCGCCTGGCTACACCACATGATCGACAAGCGCGGCTTCATCGACACTTTCCGCCATTTTCACCCGGAACCGGACCAATACACCTGGTGGGACATGAAAACCCGCTCCCGCGACCGAAATATCGGCTGGAGAATAGATTATTTTATCGCCGATCCTCGCTTAAAACCAAACTTGCTGGACGCCGGTATCGATAGTCACACACTTGGCTCAGATCACGCGCCAGTTTATGTGAAATTGAAATTTTAAGATTTTTTCCTCACAGGCCTCGGCGGAATCACACACCTTGTCCCACGACAATTGATACGACGCAGGCTTTTTTCCTTGCCTGATAATTGATGAAATTTATTAATCATACTCATTGCCTCCTTGGTATTTTTGGCAATATAAATAAAATC
>CAZGSD010000016.1:8231-10532 GCA_964528305.1 uncultured Candidatus Peribacteria bacterium
GGCAATTGAATAACAAGTCCAATCGAATCAGCCTTACCAGCTGTATCTCCACGAGCATGACCTTTATTAGCGGCCTCCATCAAACCAGGACCACCACCAGTAATCACATCAAACCCCTTTTTACCAATCATTTCAGCCAAATTAGCAACTTCACGATAAACTTTGTCACCAGACTTAACACGAGCCGACCCAAAAATAGCCACCCGAAAATGCTTTTTTTGCCGCATCATCTTATCGATGTCCAACGTTTTAACATGCACTTTTGGCAACACAACAGGTTTGGCAGCCTTCAATTCAGGCGCCACAACCCCAGCCAACATGCGCCGCGTAACCGTAATTGACTGCATACTGATACGCTTCACAACCCTTTTAAACTTCGCCATGGGATCATTCAATAAATGATAATCCCCATATTATAGCACAAATTAACTAATTATCCCACTTCCAGTGAACAACTTCCGGTAAGTCCACGCCATTTTTCTCCACATATTTGCGGTGCTCCAGCAGTTTTTTCTGGTATTTTTTAATAATAGCTCGAGCTTTGCGGCTATATTTTTTATTATCCACACCAGCCCGCTGTAAAGCTTCAATTACCAAATGGAAGCGAGATGTACCATTGCGATACTGCATATCAAAAGGTGTAGTAGTCGAACCCTCTTCATTATATCCATGTATGGAAAAACGCTCCGCGTGAGGATGGCCAAAAAGCAGCTTTTTCACTGTCACCGCATAACCATGGAAATTAAATAGAATTGGCTGAGTCGACCCAAAATATTTTTCAAATTCACGTACATTTTCCGCATTCAAAGGTTTTTTGCCAGATCCTAACCCCTGCGCTGTCATTTCACTGACACAGACAAAACGGGTTTTAAATTCCGGTATTTCATGCCGCAAAATATCCACCGCCGCCACCACTTCTTCAATCATATAATCCCCCGCCGCCGAAAGCACGATGTCCGGATCACGAGACCCATCTGGATCGATCCAATCCCACACCATCACCCCACTCTCCAGCTGGCGGCGGGCCTCACGCACTGATAACCACTGAGGCAAATCCGTTTTACCAGCCACTACTATATTAACCTTATTCCTACTCTGGAAATTAGCTTCCCAGGTCACCATCAGAGAGTTAGCATCCGGCGGGAAATACACCGACACAAAATCGCCATGTCTCTCCAAAGCATTACTGATAAACCCAGTATTTTGATGCGAAAACCCATTATGCTCCTGTCGCCAGCAATTGGAAGTAAGCAGATAATTGAGCGCCGCAATCGGTTTACGCCATTTCAACCTCCGCGCCTGCTTGATAAATTTACAATGCTGATCAACCATACTGACATTAACCATGGAAAAAGCCTCATAAGTGGCAAACATTCCTTGCCGCCCGGTCAAAATATACCCGAGCAAATTCCCCAGCAAAGTATGTTCAGACAGCATTTCTATCACCCGGCCTGATGTCACTATATTTTCTTCATTTTTCCTGACTGGCCAAACATATTCACGCCCAGCCCCTTCGAATAAAAGCCCCATTTTATTGGATTCCGTTTCATCCGGACAGAAATACCGCAACGTCTTGTTTTTGCGGCTGTCCATCACAAAAACTTCATTCAACCAGTTAGTAGCAAGCTTCGTCGATTGTCCCATCACCTCTCCATGCTCACCAGCAAACTCATACTTATCCACACTTGGCATGGGAACATCACGTACCAACTGTCCACCATAAGCATGCTTACATTTAGCCATGCGTAAATCTCCTTTTGGTAAATAACGCGTCACAGCCGGCAGAGGCCGCCCTTTAGCATCAATTAATTTTTTAAAACGATATGATTCCAACCAATCTGACAAAGCTTTGAACTGTATCGGATCCCCATGCACATCAGAAAGAGGAATGCCATGCGAACGGAAATTTCCCTCAATTTTGCGCCCCCCCAATCTTTCCGTCCCACTCCAACCTTTTTTGCTGCGCAGCAAAATCATCGGCCAAACTGGCTTCATCATTATCCCCTCCACGCGCGCTAAACGCCAAATCTCTCGTATATCCTGATAAGCCTGCTCCATCACCGCAGCCATACGATCATAAAGTAACTCCTCCGGACCTTCGACTATATAGGGCTTATAGCCATATCCCCGAAACAGCTGATCCAATTCTTCATCACTCATTGTGGCATAAATAGTCGGCCCAGAAATCTTATAACCATTGACATGCACTATCGGCAGCACAGCTCCGGATTCAGCCGGATTGAAAAACTTATTACTATGCCAGGCCGCGGCCAGCGGACCAGATTCAGCCTCCCCATCACC
>CAZGSD010000016.1:10632-13587 GCA_964528305.1 uncultured Candidatus Peribacteria bacterium
GCATAAATGAAATTCAGTCCCGGCACCGTCCCCCAATGCCCCAAAATTCGCTCTTTCAAATCGCTTTTAAGCAGCCTGCGCCTCAGGGCAAAATTATCTTTGAGATACAACATGGCCGCCCCCAGATAATTGGTATAGGAGTGGTAGTCTTTGAACCACTGCAATTCTTCCGCGCTCAAAAAACGGCGGCTATCACTTTTTACCATCTTAGTTTTTGTAACCTTCATATTGGCAGAAACAACCTTACTACCAGATTTCTTCTTGATAGGCATCTTTTATATATTTTTATATTTATCTTCAACACAAATATAGCAAACAAAATTCACTCTCAAAACCTCTACAACACAACCAACTTGACTAAACATAAAAATCCACTCAAAATTAGAGCACTAATATATATTTATGCCTCCAAAAAGACCTCCATATCTTCGATTAGTCCCCCCACTCACCACCGCTCCAAAACCTATCAGCAGTACAGTCAAAAAACGTAGACCTGCTAAACTTAGCCTGCAAATTCCTGCTGATATTGATCCAAACGGTTTAATTCGAGACGAATATCCCAGACTAGGCTTTAACAGGCGTTCCCATTTCCATCATCCAACCAGTTTATCTCCCTATCTCCAACTGGAAAAAGATCTAGATCCCACAGAAACCTTTGTAGACCGCTTACGAAGCTTGGATGGTATATATTGGGGCATCAGAAAAGGCATAAGCGAGCTATACTCAGAGGCTATCTTGGAAAAAACCACTCCTGATGACTTATTTACCATACACGTACCTTTTGGTATTCGCCCTCTCGAATCATTATCAGCAGCAGAAACCCCTGAATACATACACCAACTATTTCAGGAATACAAAAAAGATACTATCCCGAACCGACAACTTGATTCTTTAATAATCAGTGCTCAAGGAGACAGCTTTTCTATACTGATTAGAAATATAAAAGACCGAATCTACCAGTTTTGCAGAGAAGAAACACCAAAAATCAACATACTGACTTAATCTACCGACCTTCATGCTACAAGAAAGAGGATTTTGGGCCAATTTAAAATCACCAATTATCGGATTATCTCCCATGGATGGCGTGTCCGACGCGGCTTTTCGCTTTATCACAGCCCAATATGGTCGCCCATCCCTGCTGATTACCGAATTCACCAATGTCGAAGCCCTAGATCACGGAGCGGTCAAAGCATTGCAGGCATTCATATATGATGAAATCGAGCGCCCCATTGTCGCCCAAATCTATGGCGTCAATCCCGACGCTTTTTACAAAGCGTGCTTCGTCGCCTGCGAACTTGGCTTCGACGGTATAGACATCAATATGGGCTGCCCTTCCAAATCAGTATCCGGTAATGGCGGCGGCGCAGGCTTGATCCGCCAACCAAAACTGGCCCAGCAAATCATTAGGAAGAGCTGGCAAGCCTCTCATGACTGGGCCAATGGCAAAACCATGCGGGAAGCCGCTCTACATCCAGACATTATTGATTATATCGAAACACTACAGGCAAAAACCGGCCGCGTCGCACCCCGCCGACCGCTACCAATTTCCGTCAAAACACGCATCGGCTACGATCAAATCATCACAGAAGAATGGCTCAAATATCTACTGGAATGCCAACCCACCAATATCTCCCTACACGGCCGCACTCTCAAACAAATGTATACCGGCCAAGCTAATTGGGAAGAAATCACCAAAGCCGCCGAGTTGATACGCACAAGCGGCCTCCCTATCAGTATACTTGGCAATGGCGACGTTAAATCTCTGCAAGAAGCTAAACAAAAAATCAGCCAATATGGTGTCGATGGCGTGCTAATCGGTAGAGCCTCCTTTGGCACACCTTGGCTATTTGCTGGCACGACTCGAAACGCCCAGCAAAAATTGGCTATAGCCATCGAACACTGTAAAAAATACGAAGAGATTTTTGGTGTGAATGAAAGATTTTTCGCCCCGATGAAAAAACATCTGGGTTGGTACAGTAGTGATTTTCCTGGAGCCAAAGAATTACGATTGAAATTAATAGCCTGCAATAGCGCGACTGAAGTAGAAGAGATAATTAAATCTTCAGCCCCTTCACTTTTCGCAACCAATCAATAAAATTTTCCGGCACATCCATAGTCGAAAGCCGCGCTTGATAAACCAAACGAAAATCCTCAAAAAGCCCTGTTTGTTTAATTTCCTTCAAAGTCACCGCTGGATCAATTTTTTGTAAAAATTTCATCTCCACCATCCAAGATTTTTTAATTTTTGGATCAGGTTCAGGCTCACCAATCACTTCAGCTAAACCTACAATAGCTGATTGACCGGCAGAATGATAAATAAAAACCCTATCACCCGGTTGCATAGCTCTAATATATTTAAGCGCCTGAGGATTCCTCACTCCATTCCAAACCGAAACTCCATCATTCTGAAAATCCTCCACCGAATAAGTGGCCGGCTCAGTTTTTGCTAAAAAATAATTCATAGTCTATAAATTATTACTCTAGAACAATCATAAAGATGAAAGAAATAATCTTCCAGGGGAAAATTTTACCTCTAAAAATCGAGTATCACCGACTTAAACGCTCCCAATTAGCCATTCAGGAAACCTCTGCCGTGGCCATTCTTTCTGAAACTTTGACATCGAAACAACAAACAACCCAACTCCACGCCCTCATCGAAAAACTCTACCGCCGCTCCACCGAAAAAGTCGTCCGCGAAACCCTGGCCGTCCTGCGCCACTTCGCCCCTCGCCCCATCCATGGCCTGCGCTTCAAAAAGATGACCTCCCGCTGGGGCTCGGCCTCCGCCAACCACAATCTCAATTTCAACATTCATCTGGCCAAACTCCCGCTCAACATACAACAATACATCATCATCCACGAATACAGCCATCTCTTCCAAATGAATCACTCCAAGGCTTTCTGGGCAACCGTGGCCCAATTCGACGCCAACTATCGGCAGCATCGACGGAGTTT
>CAZGSD010000017.1:0-12348 GCA_964528305.1 uncultured Candidatus Peribacteria bacterium
CTCACTAAAAAATCCCCGGTAAAAGAGCTGCTCATTAAAGTGACCAATTTTAATGTTAATTTTTAAGTTAAGGCATGAATGTTTTGCTTGAGCTATAATGGGAAATATAACACTTTTGAGGTGTCAATTTCTCAGATATAGTGGCAAATAAGCATGGCTAGCGGCTGTTTTTACGCGGGGAAGAGGTTGGCTTTGGATAAACCCTCTTTGTGGCTATGGATTGATGTTAATTTATACATTGCCTTGAGGGACTGTGTGCCAAAAATTTAGGCAAAAGCACAGTCCAAAGGCAACCTTTTCCCGGCCAAAAACTATCTATATTTCAAATATCATCATAACATATTAAACTATATTATATTGTATGTCAATAGGTAAAATATGCCTATTTATATACTTAGCCTAAAGAAAAGTTGAATTCCGGCAAACTTTCCGATAAATTTATCCCGCTTTCAGCAGTTACAGTCTGATTGTCTAGCATTTTGGTCTCATTAATCCCCTGCCGGGGTAGCTCAGTGGTAGAGCGCAGGTCTGAAGAACCTGGCGTCAGCAGTTCGATTCTGCTCCTCGGCACCATTTTAAATTTGGCAAATGTAGTGATGGCATTTAGAATGTGACGCAGATATTTAATGATGTGTGCTCATGGATGTTTTGGCCAAAATGATTGCTGCGGTGATAGCTCAGGTGGCTGGTGTGGCTAGTGAGTTCTGGCAAAATCTGATGTATGCCGATATAGGATTGTGGCAGGCTATGCTGGATATAGGCATAGTGGCTGTGGTGATTTATTTTTTGTTTTCCATGCTCAAGGGCTCCCGCTCTATCAGTATACTCTTGGGGCTGATGATGATATCGCTGTTTTTTTTGGTGAGTAAATCGCTGCATTTACTGACTGTGAGCTGGATATTGGATAGGTTTTTTACAATTTTACTGGTATCTATTCCGATTATTTTCCAACAGGAATTGCGCATGGCGCTGGAAAAACTTGGTAGTACGCCCTTTTTGGCCGGTGAAAAGAACGTGCAGCTGGACGCCCTGGTGTCCGAGATTGTGCAGAGCTGTGAAATGATAGTAAAAGCTAAAGAAGGCGCTCTGATTGTGCTGCAGCATCGTATCCCTCTGAAAGAATATATAGAAAATGGCGTTAAAATGGACTCCCTGGTCAGCAAAGAATTGCTGGGATCAATTTTTCGGGATAAGGGGCCGCTGCATGATGGCGCTGTGATTGTGGAAAACGGCAGGATTGCAGCGGCCGCCTGCGTGCTACCAACCAGTTTTGATAATAGGGATAAAAACCTGGGAACCAGGCATAAAGCGGCTATTGGCCTGACGGATCACACTGATGCCAGTGCCATTGTGATCTCTGAGGAGCGCAATATGATTAGTTTTGCCCGCAATGGCCGTCTGGAAAAAAATATTGATTTGGCCAGACTGCAGCAATTACTGCGCTCCGTACTGACTCCACGTGAAAAAGTTAGTATGCGTAAAAAGTTTTTCCATCGGCAGATCGCGCCATAGTTATTTATCGTAAGAATTCCATGAATTTGTTTAAAAATTTGCAAATTAAACTTCTGGCTATTGTATCGGCTCTGCTCTTGTGGCTGTTTGTGGTTGGCGTGGAAAATTATGTGCATGTACTGCCGGATAAAATACCCGTAAAAGTTATTAATCTCGGGCAAAATGTTAGCGTGGCCAATGAGATGCCAGCCGTGAAAGTGCGTTATAAAAATGAATCTGGAGCCAGCGTGGCGGTAAACAGCAATGAATTGGAGGTTTATGTGGATGCTGCCGGACTAGCTGAAGGTATTCATGGGGTGCCTGTACGTTATATCAGTAAAAATCCCAGGGTAAATGTGGTAGCCGCGGAGCCTGCCAGTTTGCAGCTGGAATTGGAGGCCGTGGTGAGCAAAGAAATTGGGCTAAAGGCCGCGGTGAGCGGTGGACCGGCCAGGGGGTATGAAGTGAAGAATGTGCGACTGAATACTGAGCTGGTGCGGATTAGTGGAGCGGCCAAGGCTTTGGCAAGCATTAATGATATGCCTTTGAAAATCTCGCTGGATGGGTCTGAAAGCGCTGATTTCAGCCGAAAGATCACTCTGGAGGCTCCGGCTGAATGGAAGCTGGTAGGAAAAACGGTGACTTTTGAGCCAGCCACCGTGCAGGTAGATATAGAAGTACGCAAATTGCCACAACCGGCAGACACGCCCTCTGATACCGCTAATACGGTAAAAACTGACACTACAGGAGATAGCGCTGCTGGTCGGCCAGTGGCGGAAGGCATGCAACGTAAAAACTTTATGGCCAAGGTGCTCTTAAGTGAAGATTTGAAAGCCGTGGCCAAAGAAGTACAGCCCCTCAATGTATTGGTGACGGTAGAGGGCAAACCGCGCGAAATTGATCAGTTGAATAATAATTCTGTACGCCTGACCATTCCTCTGGCTGGTGTGTTGAAAGGTGTATACACGGTATCAGCAAAAGACATTCAGTTGCCGCAGGGGCTGAATGTACAGATTATCGAAACTAGTCCGGCGACGGTGAATGTTAAGGTGAATTAGCGGTATCTATCTGGGCTATGGACTCCTCTAGGGAAGCTAGTTTTTCCAGCTCTTTGGCTTGATCGTCCTGCTCGTCCTGTTTGAGAATTAATTTGTCGGCGGCTTTGATTTCCTGATTGAGCTGAGCAACAGCCGCTGCCAATGCTTCCGTATTGGAGGATTGAGCGGCTTCGCTGCGTACCAGCTCCTCTTCGTGTTTTTGTAATACGGCAATAGTTTGTAGAGCCTGTTCATCACTAGCACTGTCCAGGTTTTTCAAGAACTCCTGTTGCGCCTCCAGAGGCATTAATTTAAATACTCTGGAACTGTCGATAGCTGCCTGTAATTGGGATTGAAGCTCTGGTGTCATGGACAATAGGAATAATGTGTTTATGCGGACACTTCACGCCTATACTCAATTCTTCCAGAAGACGCGCTTTTAGTGGCTTTGTAAAACACCCCGTCTTGATCTTGAATAAACTTACTCATGCCTGGGACTTGTATATTACGACCAATAGCTAAAACGGACTGTGGAAGGTCATTAGGAGGTACTGGCTTGTCACTAAAAGGTCTGTCAACAGCACTGGCATCAACTACAAATGCTCTAAGAGTACGCACATTGCTGGCTTCTACTGGACTTGGTTCCGCTTTTACAGGGTCCTCTGAAGTTTTCCTAGCGGGTCTCTTTAATTCAGCTACTGCCTTGGCAATATCCCCATCAACATCGTATGGTATGTCACTTTTTTTCGGAGAATTATCTCTAAAAGGGTCGTCTGCGTTTATTTCTGCTAATTGAGCTTGTAGCCCTTTGGCAAGTTGTTCCCTACTTAGAATGCCAGCACGTTCAGCTTTTTTGCATGAATCTATTTTCTTTTTTAATGTCGTAGCCAAATCTTCAAATTTTGGGATTCCGGCATTTCTTTCCAAATCCTGAAGTTTTTGTTCTGCCTTGCCATAGACTTTATCTAAATTTTCGGGCTTAGCCTGGTCTGGAGCTTTTGCTTTGGCTGCTTCTGAGCTTTCTTGACGACCTTCTGCTCCTCCGGTATGAAACACGTTTACCGGCTTTTGATTTTCTCTAAATAACATATATTTGCTGTTAATTTTTATTAGATCATATTAGTTTACCATAAAATAGCCTGCGAGCCAAGAGGAGCGGGGGGCAAAATTTGGGGTGGGCGGTGGGTTTTGGTATGCTGTCGGCGGTTTTTATATGTTTTTTAAATTTTGCCCTGATGAAAATTGGTATTGTCGGTCTGCCCAATGTAGGTAAATCAACGCTTTTCAATGCTTTAACCAAATCAAGTAGCGCCATGGCGGCGAATTATCCGTTTTGCACTATTGACCCCAATGTTGGAATAGTGGAAGTACCGGATCACCGCTTGGTAAAGTTGACTGAAATAGTTAAACCGGAACGGGTGGTGCCAGCGGTGGTGGAATTTGTGGATATTGCTGGGCTGGTCAAAGGGGCTTCGGAGGGTGAAGGGCTGGGCAATCAGTTTTTGGCCCATATACGTGAAGTGGATGCTATTGGCCAGGTGTTGCGCCTATTTAAGGATGATAATGTTATACATGTACATGGTGGAGTGGATGCGCGAAGGGATTTGGAAATTATTGAAACTGAATTGATATTGGCTGATTTACAGACTGTGGAAAAACGTCTGGGTAAAGCTAAGAATGAAGCTAAATCTGGCGATAAAAAGAAAGTGGCTTATGCTGAATTGGTAGAGAAAGTGCAGAATTGGCTGGGGAATGGTAAAAAAATACGGGATATGGAGCTGGGTGAGGAAGATGCGGCCGCACTGGCTGACCTGCATTTACTGACGGCTAAACCATTTTTGTATATTTTGAATGTGTCTGAGGGGGATCTGAGTACTATTGTAGTACAACAGGTGGCGCGTGATCTGGGATTACCGGAATCAGCCAAGGTGATACCCATATGTGCGAGGGTAGAAGAGGAATTGATTAATTTTACCGAAGAAGAAGCGGCCGGGTTTTTGCAGGATTTGGGTATAAAGGAAAGTGGTCTACATGCACTGATACGGGCAGCCTATGACACACTGGGACTGATGACTTATTTCACGGCCGGGGTCAAAGAAGTACGAGCCTGGACTATTCATCGTGGAGACAGGGCGCCGCAGGCCGCCGGGGTGATACATACTGATTTTGAGAAGAACTTTATAAGGGCGGAGGTGGTGGCTTACGCAGATTTTGTGGCCTGCGGCGGGGAACAGGCGGCTAAGGAGAAGGGTTTGCTGCGACTGGAAGGAAAAGAGTACACCGTAGTAGATGGCGACATCATGCACTTCCGCCACGGCTAAGTTCATTGAATTAGATTTTACTGCGTCAGCTTCAGCAAAATATCCCTCACGTATTTGTTTATACGCTCGGAATATTTTGCTTTGCTTCCTTGTAAAATCTAATTCAATGAACTTAGCCCGTTATGCGATATGAGGGGCCGGGTCTTCCTGCTATTCCACATTTTTGGGGAGGTCATTATTAGCCATTTGAATACTGGCGATTTTACAAGGCGGCAAGAAATTTGCGACCGAGCCGTATGATTAATACGGTGAGAGAGCAAATTTCGCAGCCAACGCGGTAAAATCGCCAGTATTCAAATGGCCTTTTTGTCGCGATAATAGAGATAATGCCCGGTGAGATAAGCAAAGACTATGCCCAGGCCGAGCAGGACCAAGCCCCAATCGAAAGCTAATTTGTATAGATAGACCTCCAAGAGCACTGTTATTAGAGCAAAAAATCCGAGCATGTAGGTGACCCTCCAGAGCCTGTTGGTTTCTCGCAGCTCTGGAAAACTTTTTTCAGTGTATTGTTTGAGTGAAAAGATTAGATAGACTAACAGCAGCAAACCGGCGAACAAGACTATATTGGAATACAAGCGTATTTCAGAACTACTGCCCGAGAATTGATGGGTAATGTAATACAGCAGTAATGGATGAATGGCCCAAACCATAAAGGTGAAAATGCTGCCCAGGAAAAAGAAAAACTTCCTGTACCAGAAAAGGCGCTCAACTTTTTCGACACCAGGTAGGCGCTCTAGATCACGGCAGATATTGGAAATATCACGAAAACTTCCCACCAACATGACCGCTCGATAAATGATTTTATTTTGGAAAAAATTGTATTTGGTGTCGCCAGAAAGTAGAATTACCTGATGATTACGCTTCTGGATGACATTGACCAGATCAGCAAAATTGATATTGGCACTGCAAACTACTTTTAATCTAAGCTTGGTTAATTTTTGTTTGGCCAGATGACGTGACGTCGCCAGAGGGCCCAATTGTTCGGAAGCGCTGGATTTGGTTGGATATAGTATATTGATGACTTCCAGTGTGGACAAATTGCCTTCAGCCAAATGTACCAACATGGCTTCAGTAGAAGTAATGTGTAGACTAGGATAATTTTTGGATAGCTGTTGTAATTTCCAACGAGATAAATTACCAACCAGTCCCAAACCGGCACGATCATATTCTTTTTGCATCATTTGGCGACCGGCCTGTACTTTTGAAGCGTGGCTTTCTTTTTTGAAATATTCTTGCATCTTTTTCCTGGCTAGAGCAGTTTTACTGAAAGCCAGCCACTCATAACTGGGGTTTTTGGCATATTCCGTGGTGATGATTTTTACTACATCTCCTTTATTGAGCTGATAATCTAATCCGACATTGTTGCCATTGACCAGGGCGCTGATGGCACGATTACCAACCTGGGTATGAATAGCATAAGCAAAGTCGATACACGTGGCGTGCAGAGGTAGTACGACGGCGTCTCCACGCGGGGTGAATACATTAACTCTATCTTGGACCAGATAACTTTTTAGTTCATCCAGATAATGCGTTTGCCGATTGGTGTCCTGCTGAATTTCCATGACTTCTTCTACCCAGCGTGAACGCGGATCTGTTGGTGTAAATAACCTGCGGCCGGCTTTTTGCTGTGAATCAAAATAACTGGCAGCTATACCGTACTGGGCATCGAAATGCATTTGATTGGTACGAATGCAGAATTTCGTTGGAATGCCGTTATGTCCAAAAACCGTTGTGTGAATGCTTTGATAACCATTGGCTTTGGGCAGAGAAATATAGTCTTTGAAACGTCCCGGTTGTAATTTAAATAAACCATGAACAACCCCCAAAGCTTCGTAACAGCTGTTGATATCCGGCAAGAGCACAGTTAGGGAAAAACAAAAATCCAAATCATCAATGGAATTATTTTCACGCTGGAGACGTTGAAAAATGTGATATAGATTTTCCTGATAAGAGTATACGATGGCATCGAGCCCCTGTTTTTTGAGAGCTTTTTCTGTCTCGCTCAAAGTGTCCTGCAAATCCTGAGCGTGGACCTGGGCTGACTCCTGAACCTTTTTTTTCAGACTTTCGTACTCTTCAGGATAGAGATTTTTGAAACAAAGATCTTCCAGCTCACGCTGAATTTCTTTGATACCGAGTAATTTGGCTATGGGGGTGAAAATCTCCAGGGTTTCACGGGCTTTGCGCAGACGTTTTTCCGGCACGTCCATGTATTCCAGGGTGCGCATGTTATGCAGGCGATCGGCCAGCTTGATCAGCATGGTACGGGGATCCTCAGCCACGTGTATAAAAAGTTTCTTCATGCTTTCGATTTCGCGCTGCTGCATATCGTGATGATAATGCACTTTGGACAGCTTGGTGATGCCTTCTACCATATAAGCGACCTCTTTGCCGTAACGACGCTCAATTTGTTCCATGGAAAGGCCGGTGTCTTCTGGGACATCGTGTAATAGAGCGGCGATTAAAGTTGGCTCATCAGCATGAATTTGACTGAGAATTTTGACTGTTTCAAAAGGATGGATGATATAGGGTAAGCTGGCCTGCTTGCGGGTTTGGCCGTCATGGGCCTGAGCAGCAAAAGCAAAGGCATCGCGAAAACGCTCCTGATTGAAATCCGGATTATATTTAAGAATATTTTTAATAAGCCCCTCCAGATCGATTTGATATCTGGACTGCAGGTTTTTCACTAATTGTTCGGCCTTGTGAGCTGCGAACATGATGAGGTTAAATGAAAAAGCTTATATTAACTGACATTTCATTTTACCACTATGTTGGCTTTAAGCAAACGAAAATGCTGCGGACCACTCTGTGGTAGCCTTTGACCACATATCTGTGTTGCTCAACCAGCAATTTCTAGAAAATCAAGCTGGGGATGCTATTCACCACTTGTGTGAATATACAACATCGGGTCTGAAAGATAAAAGTGAAAATTGAGAGAATAAAAATTTCTAAAGGCTAAGGTTTTAGACCCATAGCCCACCGCGGAACGGCCCAACATCATAACAATCGTAAGGAGGGTACACAGAGATGTGAACGCCCTTGTAACTACGACTGCCATGAAACGCAAGACCTCTTTTTCTTACGTCAGGTGGAGTTTTTACATAGACCCAGCTATTCAAATCTAATTTATCTTTTTCTTGTGCTTTTCTATATTCAGCTTCATCAAGAACTTCTATTCCCATTTCTGCTGCTGTATCGAGAACGTTACCGTCACATCTAAACTTTGGGAAAGCTGTTCTAAAATCAGCTTCTCCAGCTTGGTCATAGGCCAGGTAGACACGACTTTCAGGAGTTTTCGAAAAATATTCTCTAAATCGAAATGCGCCAGTTTTTGGCTTGAAATCAACTACATCTGGTTCTCCTCCGGTTCTTTCCATTTCGTTTAAAGACCATAGGTTTTCCGGATTTCCTTCTTGAAGCCTTTTAGCCAAAGTAGACCAGTCTACCCCTTGGTGGCGGTGCATATTTTCATGGAAGCGAACTTCAAGGGCTGAGAGTAATTCTTCCTTTTGTTCTAGAGATAGGATTTTAGTATTTTTCTCCTCGACTTTTGACTCATCAACTTTTAAAGCTTTGATGGCTTTTTGCCGAACTACTTTAGATAAAGCCCTTAATTCAGCGTTGAGGGCTTCTAAGGCTTTTACTGAAAGATGCCCCTCCTTAACTAATTTATGAAGGGTTGCAGCCAGGTCTTTGCCTGAAACGACTGTGGGGATTCTTAGCTGTGGTGTTTTATTAAGTTTACTCATAATTTTTGGATTAGGTATGCGCTGACCTTTGAAATGCAGGAGGACAAACCTTGAGTTAGCATATACCACTCCTTAAGTTTGTCAAGTTTTTTGCGGGTCTTCATATAATGCTAATAATTAATACCTCAGCAAATAGTGGCGCAGCCCAGGCAGATTTCTCCCGCATAGAAGACAGCGAATTGACCGGGAGCGAAGCCTTGGTCGGAGCCTTGAATTCGTACTTGGCACGGCTTTTCTGAGGTTTGGGATAACGTGGCGAGGTAGGCATTTTCACCGTGGCGGACTTTTACGTGTAAATTGGCTAATTGTTTGGGGGTTGGTGGGGTGGATAGCCAATGTAAATTGGTGATTTCGAAATGGTCGCGGGTGACTTTTTGATCGTGATAATGATTAGAAATATATACTATATTGTCTTGCACATCTTTTTTAACCACAAACCAAGGACCGCCGGAAAGCTCAATCCCCTTGCGTTGGCCGATGGTGTAGAACCAGTAGCCTTTGTGCCGGCCGACGACTTTTCCAGTGTCGATATTGATTAAATCGCCGGGCTTTTCTCCCAAGTGAAAACGGACAAATTCATTGTATTTGATTTGCCCTAGGAAACAGATGCCCTGGCTGTCTTTGCGGGCTTGATTGGGGAGGTTGAATTGGTGGGCCAGAGCGCGGACTTCGGATTTGAGATAGGGGCCGAGTGGAAAAATGGCTTTGCGTAACTGTTGTTCGTTGAGATGGGCTAGAAAATAGGTTTGATCTTTGAAGGTGTCTTTGGCGGTTTTGAGGAAGTGCTGTGTATCGGGGGCGAATGCGGCTGGGGAAAGTGGGTTGAGTGGCTCCCCTGTTGCTGATAGGACTAATTTATCGGCGTAATGGCCGGAAGCGATGGCTTGAAACTGATCGCCAATGCGTTCAAAAAATTTGCCGAATTTGATTTTGGAGTTGCAGAGCAGGTCGCTGTTTGGGGTGCGGCCGGCGCGGATTTCTTCTAGCGCATAGCCAACTACTTCCTGATGATATTCTTTTTGGAGACTAATAACCTCCAGAGGGATGCCGTTTTGCTCGCAAATGGCCCTTAAATACTGTAAATCCTCCTCCCAGGGGCAGCTACCTAAAAAACTTAATTCATCTTCCAGCCAGATTTTCAGATAAAAAGCCGTGACATCATGCCCCTGATTTTGCAGGAGTTTCAAAGCTACTGAGCTGTCCACTCCACCGGAGGCGAGTACGGCGATTTTCATGGAGGCTTAAAAATAGAAAATTGCTCATTTTGTACAGCAAAAGGGGCAGTGATGTCAAAGCGGACCTGGCTGGCGTGCCCGCAGGTGGCCACAAGTATTATCCGGCCTAACCAACTACTTCACTGAAACCTGTCGTGCCAATAGCACTAAGCGGTTGAGGTCGGTACCAACTGGTGTACAGGTGATTAAGGTGAGTCTGCTTTCGCCTTTTTGAGTGAGTACTTCGATTTGGCTGGGGCTGACCACTTTTTTGTCGTAAATTTGATATTCGTATTTTTTTTGCTCATGATAAATCACTACTCGGTCGCCGATATTGACCTGATGGAGTAGGGCAAAAACGTCTTTGAAGCGGCCGGGATCCCAAGGAAAGTAAGAACTATGTCCTGTCACCACTATATTCCCCTCTTCTCCAGGCATAGCAGTGCCAGGGAAATGGACAACGCCGTGGCGCAAGGCTTCCTGAACCTGTTTTTCTAATCCCGCCCAGTCGCGCCGCAGCAGCATATCGGTGGGCACGCGAATGATGGGTACATTTTGGCTGATGCGCGGGACGATGATGCGGTCATCCGGCGGCGCGATTGCCATGGTCAGCTCGGGAATCTGCTTTTTGGCTGACTGGGCGTTTTGGGGAATAGGTAGGGGTTTTTGTCCGGCTACGGAGGCGTTATGCAACTGCTCCTGAGTGAGATAAGGGTTGGAGTTAATTTGCCCACGCAGTTGATTGAGCTTGGTCAAGAAAAGCTGGCTGTAGGAATCAAAATTAATAATATAAAAGAGTGTCATGAAAATAACTCCGGTGACGGCAATGAATTCTAAAAAATGCCAAACTTTAAAAAGTCCTTTCTTTAGAGCGAAGCGGGATTTGCCCTGCTCGATAATTTTTTTTAAGGTAGGCTCTGTTTTGGGTGGCTGAGGTTGGGTTGGTTTTTCTCCCAGATAATGCCCCACTAATTGAGCCGGTTTTTCGCTGCCAAGATGAAAACTAACCTGGCCATCATTGACCGGTATTTGTCTGGACTGGCTGCCACTTTCTGCGGCCTCCGGATTGTGATCGAATTTATATGATGGCATGAATAAAATTAGACATCGCTAAGCTTGGCAAGGAGAGCCGCTTCTTCGGCTTCTTCCTGGACATTGCTTTTGGCCTCTGCTTCTTGGATGGCACGACTTTTTTCACGGGCTTCGAACTCCTTCCATTCCAGTAAATGTTTTTCATTGAGGCGATTTAGCTCGGCTGTGTATTCGTCATCCAACTTTTTCAATTGGTCTTTTTCAGTCTGAAGAATATTGCGGAATTTTTCAATCTGTTCGGCTGACATGATGGGCATGATTTGAAACCAGTATTGCCGCTCCTGATCATCCATTGACTCAGTGACTTTGATCAATTCAATCAATTCTGGATATTTGTCCTGAATTGATTTGGGGATGATGAATTTTTCTGGTTTGGCTGGGCCGGAGGCTACTTCATCGACACCTTCATCCAATTGGAAAGCACGTTTGTTGACGGGCTGGGTGGGTGTAGCTGAGGCCTGGGTAGTTTGAGTGGATTGAGCGTTTTGATTACCGCCTCCACTGCTGGCAGTGGTTGGCTGACCACTAGAATTGCTACTGCCGGAAGCCGAGGCTCCGGCGGCTTTGATTTGCAGGTCATCATTCATGAGGTGCTGGTCGCTGGACATTGGTGTTTGATGTTTTTATATCTTGCTATTATAGCATGTTTGAGGCTTGGCGAAAAGGGATTTGTTGGGATAAATGGCTCGAGAAAATGCTGGCGGGCGATAAGTAGATGCTAAATAACAAAAACATCCCCCTGACGGGTTTCCAGGCTTTCTTTGGCCAGGCGCAGGGAATGGACTAGATTCATGATTTGATAACTGTCGCGGGCTCCTTCGTCCCAAAGTTTTTTGACTTGGCGGATTTTGTGCAGCAGGATGAGGATATCATAATCTGCTTTGGCTTTTTTGGCGGCAGATAAGCGATTGTAGACTTTGGTGTTGAGCAGCGTGGAAGGTGTAAATAGAGCGATTTGTCCGGCGGTAATTTTCTGAATAATTTCTTGCAAAAAGACCTGATCGCGCGGGTCGGGCTGGTAGCGGGACTGATCGATGGTCGTGGGGGTGTTGAGAATAAATTGGGTTTCAGCCTGTGACTCATTGGCTAATTCACCTTCCAGATAGGCTTTGCGTATCAAGTAAATTACTTTTTGACCTTCATTGCGGATGTGGACGGGCTCGCCCTGAAGGGTGAGTTGGGTTGGGGTGGTTACCGCGGCGGATGAAGCGGCAGGAGTGGTGGATGTTTTGGCTCGCCCTGATGGGCTGGATGCCTTTTTAAGAGAAGTGTTTTTGGGAGTAATGTTTTTGGTTTTGGTGATGGCCATGGGAAATTTTGGCTACAAATACTTGCCTGCTGATCATAGCATTAGAGGGAAGATTTGTGGAGAAATATTTTGGGAAATTGGAAGACGCCCCCCCGATGCGCGTGAGCGCCGTCTAAGGGGGGGCGGGGATGGACT
>CAZGSD010000018.1:0-12248 GCA_964528305.1 uncultured Candidatus Peribacteria bacterium
CTGGCCCGCTATTTGAATTTTTCGGTTTTGGGATGGTTGATGGGGGGGGGTGTGGTGATTTTGAAAACGCTGCTCTTTTTGGGAGGTTAGGGGGATTTAAAAAAATCCTTTGTGCCGGGCCATCTCTGGAATACATCCCTGTATTCCTCCAAGTGGGTGACCGCATCCTGTCCCCGCGGGGCCGGGAAATTGAGCCTCCCTTATATTATGGTTGTGAGAGAGAAAACCGAGATTTAATCGAGCACAAAAGATGATTTCAGTATAGCGGATGGGCGGGGTGGGGGCAATGTGGAAGTGAGGGAAATTCGGAATGGTGGAGTGCTCGTTGACTATCTATCCTTTTTAAGGTTTAATTTCGCTTGTTTTACAATTTGTTCAAGTTATGAAACTGAGAGATTTGCGTTGTTTGGTCGAGGTGGAAGTTGGTAGGCAGTTAGCAGAAGAGGTGCGGGATGGTGTTGAGAGTGATATTATACGACGGCGTATTTTGAGTGTCAGAAGTGGGCGAGCGATGCGGCTTTTATTAAATATGGCTGATGATGAGGCGCGGAGGAGGTTGCGTGCGGCTGTAAAGCGAGGTTTGCATGATCAGGGGTGGTCTATAAGTCCTTATTCACTGAAAGGGTGGTCTGAAGGTTTATTAACTGGGGACGTGAGGGAATTTGTTAATTTTGTTAGACGTGATGTTAGCAATGCTATCAATACATTGAGTTCTGCTGATCGGCCAAAAGGAGGGGTGCTGGCCGCGACGACGTTTTTAAAGTCCAGAAGAGATGGTTTGTTAGAGAAAGTGGTGGTTTTGGAACAAGGTGATTTAACAGTTTTGCCTATGGATAGTTATGAGTGGTTGAAAAAGAGGCGTAGTAGGCAGAAGGCTGTGTTTAATGCTGATTTGGATTTGAGCGTGAGATTGGTTCGTGCTGAAAAGCCTGTTCAATTTAGAATTCTGAGTGATTCAGAGGTGACGAAGTTTAAACCGGTCCGTAGTGCTGAGGAGGCGAAAGCTTTGATGGACAGATTGAGGGAGGAGGGGAAAATTTTGTAAAATTTTAACTTTTCCAGCAAATACCATGGAAGGGACAGCGGGTGCAAGGTTCGGACTGGTCGATTTTTTCGAATTGCAGGTTTTGGATTTGCTGATGGGTGATTTTGATGTTTTCGATAACTTCTTGTTGGTCAGCCGGGGTGATGTCGATTTGGCGGTGGATGAATGTACCGGTTTTACGGGATTTTTCCAGGAATTCGACGCGCGCCAGGTTCATTTGTTGGCTTTGGAAGGCTCGTTTGAATTTGGTGGAGTGGTCGCAGAGGATTTTGTAAAATACCAGCTGGCGCCAGTAATCCTGGCCGTGGCTTAGTTTGGATAGGGCGCTGTCAGGGTTGCCGGTTTTGAAATCGGTTACCACCAGTCCTTTTGACGAAGGTTCGATTTTATCAATTTTTCCAGTGATTTTGATATTTTCGATTTGTACTGGATAATCGCGGTCGGAAAAATTGAATTCGGCTATAGTTTCAGAGGAGAATGTTTCGTGATAGCTGTCGTAATATTCGTTGAGTGTTTTTAAGCCGATTGCTAATTTGTCTTGATAGTCTTTGTCGGTAAGTAGCTCTTTGGCTAAAGCGGTTTTGAAATGTAGCGTGAGGAATTCTTTGGGTGGTTTGATTTTTTTGAGATGGTACTGCTTGAAATATTTTTCCAAAGCGGCATGGATGGCCGTACCCATGGCTGCGGAAGGGTGTTTGGCTTGGGGCAGGCGTATCAGATTTTGGTAGAAAAATTTGCGTGGGCAGGTCAGATAATTGTTGAGAGCGGTCGGAGACATGACAAAATTTTTGGCCAGCTGGGTTAGGTAATTTTTTTCTTCCCAACTGTAGTCGGGCTCGGCTGATGTCAGGAAAAGAGTTTCCAGTGTGGATAAATCCTGGTCGGCCTGATTGTGCTTCGTGAGGGTCTGGACAAGGTGAGGTGGAATTTCCTGGAGAAATAGTGTGGGTAAATCTTCGCGTACTTTGCTTTGTTCTGAGTAAAAACGGGCGTAGCTGAGATGAACCATGGTTTTGGCTCTAGTTAAAGCTACATAAAATAGACGGCGTTGGTCTTCGCTGAAAGCCAGTTTTTCGTCGGTAATTTCATGGCTGATCAAGCCGGCTGGTAATTCCAGTGGAGCGGTTTTGCCTGGTTTGTCCCAAGTGGAATGGGTGCTGTGAATGAGAAACACATGCTCAAATTCCAGGCCTTTGGAGCCGTGAGCTGTCATCAGTTGTATGCCGTTGCGCTCACCAATTAGAGGGTTTTCCAGAAGTTTTAAATTGTTTTGAGAGCGCATTTTTAATTGCTCGAGAAATTCGGAAATAGTTAGAGCGTGATTGCGGGTGTTTTGTTTTTTGATTTCACGAAAAAGGGTGTTGAGGCGATTTAGGCTTTCCAGGCGGTTGTTTTGGGCGAGCATGTTTTCCAAATAGCCTGATGTTTTGATGACTTGTTCAAAAAAATGGCTGAGGGTTTCGTTGATGGATAAAGTTTTCCATTCCAGGATTTTTTCGGCGAATTCCTGGAAGAGTTGTGGTTTTTCTAGTCCTGCTTTTTCTAAATCCTGGGGCGATTTCAAGATTTGAAACAGACTGTGGCCCTGTTTTTCCAGTCTATTGGTGAAGTAATAGTGAGTTAGTTTGAGTATATCGAGACGGGAAAATTGGAAGAAGTTTAGAAATAATACCTGACTGAGAATATCGTTGGCGTTGGGTTGATCGATTAGGCGGAATAGCTGTATTAGATGGTCGATATGCAGGTCCTCCAAAATGTCTTTTCCGGCGATGATTTGATAGGGGATTTGTAGTTTTTGCAGTATTTCAATTAGATCAAAGGAATCTCGGTGATTGCGATAGAGTACGGCAATTTCGGTCGGGGGGGTGCCGGCGGTGAGCAGTTGTTGTATGGACCCCGCGACGCCGAAATTTTCGGCGTCGCGGGTTTCGTAGATGGTCAGTTGCAGTGGGGCGGCCGGCGCGGGGGTTTGGCTGGTGAGCGTTTTGTCGATGCCGGGGATTTGGCTGGCCAGGCGGGTTTGGTTGTTGGAAATCAGCGCGCCGGCCGCGTCCAGGACGTTTTGTTGGCTGCGATAATTTTTGATTAAAGTAATTATTTTTAATTCTTCCTGGTATTGTTGATGGAATTCGATAATGTTTTCCACAGAGGCCCCCTGAAAACGATAAATGGATTGATCGTCGTCGCCCACCACAAAGATATTGGGGGTTTCAAAAAAACTGCCTAATAGTTTGACCGTGAGATTTTGAGCAGAATTGGTATCCTGATATTCGTCCACCAAAATGTATTGGTAGCGCTCCTGATATTTGCGCAGTAGCCCACCATCATCCGTCTGATGGTCGCGCGCGAATTTCTGGCTGACCAGCATGATCATGTCTTCATAATCATAGCGTTTATTGGTTTGGAGTTTCTCTTGATAGAGCTGATAGGCTTTGGCCAGATCTTTTTGCTTAGGTAGTTGTTTTTTTACTTTATCAATAAACTCGCGCAGGTTGTTGCGCAGGGTAGTTCGCTGGGGGCCGTCGTTTTTTTTGCTGCCATCCAGATTTCCCTGATAGTGACTGTAAAGTTTTTGATAATAATTTAAATAGGTTTGTTGGATGGGACTGGGCTCTGGAAAATGGGGGAGGATTCTGTCTGGAGCGATGGCGTTGACCTGGCTTTCTTCTGGGCGGCCTTTGCTATTGCAAAAATCATCAATAAGCGGGAGCAGTTTTTGTAGAAATTCATCTAATTCAGTCAGTGTTTGCTGAAAAGAGGCTGGGGGAATGTTTTCTGTTTTTAAATGTTTAATGCAATCGCCGATGTTGCGTTGATAGTGATATGGTTCGCCATATGGGCGTAGTGGGCTATGTACTCCCAATTCATCAATAATTTCCTGCAGTAGAAGTACTTTTTCCAAATCATCTATTTGATCGTGATTGAGCCCAAAATTAAATTCTTCACTGTTTTCCTGAATGATTTCATTACAAAAGCTGTGGAAAGTGGCGATTTTGATATGATAGGCGGCTGGACCAATGATGTCCATCAGGCGTTTGCGCATGGCTGTGACGCCAGCTTCGGTGAAAGTTAGGCAAAGTATATTGTAGGGGTCGATTTGCGTGTCCAGGAGAATTTTGGCGATGCGCACGGCTAAAATCTGTGTTTTACCGGTGCCCGCTCCTGCTATGGTCATGACTGGGCCTTCGATGGCATCTACCGCGGCTTGCTGCTCTGGATTGAGCTGGGCGTAGTATTTTTGGAATTGTTCTGGGGAGAGGTGGGGTGTGGGCATGGGGTGATTCGCAAATGCCTGTAAACAATAGGTGTATTCTCCCAATAAATCAAAATATGTGAATGAGTTAGCGAGTTTTTAGGTTTACAGTGCTGGTGACTTTTGTTATCTTCGCTGCGCTTAATTTATAAAGCATTGGTTTATGCGTTTGATTCAATTTATTGCTGATTATGGGAAAAAAGATCCGGCTTTTGCTGAAGTGATGCAGAGGCTGATGATGGAAGTGCCGGAGGCTGTAGTTAGTGAAACTTCTGTGGCACCTTTTTCTACTGAGGAAACTGGGTTTTGGATAGCACAGTTGGCTCTGGCAAAACATCCAGAGGGGATGATTGTTTATAGTAATACCGCGCCACGTAAAGATAAGCTGGAGGGGCGGGCCAAAAATGCTGGGGAGGGACTGGTTTATGCCAAACTGAAAAATGGTGTGGAAGTGGTGGCGGTGAATTCTGGATATAGCATGTCCATGTTGAAACAGGATATGGTGGAGTTGTGGGAAGTGGATGTGGATAATGATGGTACGCAATTTAGGTCCCGTGATAATTACCCGCAAATAGTTGGAAAAGTGGCGCGCGGTGATTATTCTTTTTTGAAAAATCAGTTGAAAATTGAAGATGTGGCTGATTTTCCTGTTGGGGTAGTGGTGGCTGTGGACGGCTATGGCAACATCAAAACTTCCTGGACGGCTGAGCATTTTGCTTTTGCTTCTGGGCAAATGGTAAAAGTGAAAATTGGTGAGGTGGTGAAGGAGGCTTTTTATGCTGATGGAACTTTTTCCGTGAAGGATGGTGAAGTGGCTTTTGCCCCCGGCTCCTCTGGTCATCATGGGGCTTTTTTGGAAGTGTTTTTGCGTGGTGGTTCTGCTGATCAGTTATTTGGTGGGGTGAAGCCTGGGAATAGTGTGGAGATTTTGGCTTAAATAAGATTGCCTTTGTGGGGAGAGGCTTTTAGAATAGAGAAAATTTAAGTTTTCTTATGTTGAATGCAATTGTGGCGGCCGTGCTGGTGAGTCTGTGTTCACTGGTGGGACTGCTGTTGCTGTATAAACGTAAAGCATTGACGGCTACTTATGGAGGTATGTTGGTAAGCATGGCCGCTGGTGTGATGTTGGCCACTGCGGTACTCGATCTTTTGCCTGAAGCGGTGGAGGCTTATCATGAAAAGGAAGTGTTTTGGGCTCTTTTAGCTGGGATTTGTTTGTTTTTTATTATGGAGAGATTGGTGCACTGGTATCATCACCATCATCATGAGCATGGGCATGATGAGATTAAACCAGCTGCTTTATTGATATTAATGGGTGATTCTCTGCATAATTTTTTTGATGGTATAGCCATAGCTACTGCTTTTAGTGTGGATTTTAATTTGGGCGTGGCCACCACTTTGGCGATATTACTTCATGAAATTCCCCAGGAATTGGCGGATTTCGTGGCTTTGTTGCATAGTGGGATGAAGTTTGGACGAGTGGTGGTTTATAATTTGCTGACGGCTTTGACGGCTGTGCTGGGAGCGATGGCGGGGTGGTATTTTATTGGAGCGGTGGACGGGGTGTTGCCTTTTTTATTGGCTTTTAATGCTGGGATGTTTATCTATATTTCCTGTTCTGATCTAATTCCGGCATTGCATGAGGATTTTAAAAAAGATAAAAAATGGCTACAAACCGTGATGTTTTTGTTGGGCGTGATGTTGATGGCTGTGCTGGTGAATTTTTTGCATGCCGAGCATGGGGAAGAAAAGTTGCCCGGGCGAGTTTATCCGGTGGAGAGTCATCTGGAAGCGGAATGAGGTGTATTATTAGTCGTTTGGAAAAATCTGGCGCAGCCAGTTGAAAGCCAAAGTTTGATCCATGAAGTAAGGAGAGGTTGCGATGGTGATTATTTTAGCTTTTGGTAGTGCTTTTTTGATGGCTTGTAATTTCAACTGATTGTCCAACCAGTCCAGTTCCGGGCTGAAAAAGTCCAAATCGATGTCCAAGATGAAATGTTCAGGTAGTGCTTGCTGGAGCAGGTTTTGCAGGCTTTGAGTGGAGTCGACCATGATGATGTCTTTGATTAGGCCGGTTTTCAGGGCTGGGGTGATAAAGTTACCGACATTGAGTATGTTGGTGGTGTATTGATCCAATTGTTCGATATCCTGGGCTTCGGTGGGTGAGAGAAATGTTGCGGGTAAGCGCATG
This sequence comes from uncultured Candidatus Peribacteria bacterium, assembly GCA_964528305.1. Lineage (GTDB taxonomy): Bacteria > Patescibacteriota > Gracilibacteria > UBA1369 > UBA1369 > CAZGSD01. The sequence continues at coordinate 6,490 of CAZGSD010000018.1, forward strand.
TCTTTGTGCTGGTCGATATGAATGAGTGTGAATGGATGGGGGAGTTTTTGTATGGTGGTCCACCAGTGCCAAAAGAAAAAAGCATGATTGTGATTGTCGAAGACAAATACTGGGGAGTTGGTGAGTGGGGCGGGGAAAAGTAAAAAATTTTGTAAACCGTAAAAGCTTTTGATTTTGTTTTCTTCATATAATTCAAAAGCCGGGTGGGTGCCAATTTTTAATTGTTGCAGGGCCTCGGAGGCTTGATCAAAAGGTTTTAAAGCGGCAATAGCCAGTGTGGGTTCTGGAGGTGTTTCATAGCGTTGATTAAAATCAAAGGCATTGTTGCCAAAGGCTTCAGTTAGTAAGCGATTATTTTGGTATGGAGCGGGAATGGGCCAGGGCATTTTTTTGCTACTAATGGGGTGGGCATGCTAGAATTTAGCAGCATCAAAATAAATAACCAAGATCATCATGTTAAAATCAATTCATTCCCGTGCTTTGCTCAGAATGTCTGCCGGACTGCTTTTATTGATGATGTCGCTATGGATAGCGGTTCAGTTGTGGGGAAATCCCTGGTATAAAAATATTCGGGCCGAATTTACTACCGCGCCTTATGCTCGGACTATCACGGTAGAGGGGACTGGTAAAATAACTGTTAAACCGGATATAGCCATGGTTTCTCTATCGGTGGCGGCGGCTGGAAAAACTGTTAAGGAAGTCACTGAAGGGGGTAATAAAAAAATGAATGCCATAGTGGATGAATTGAAAAAATTGGGTGTGAAACCAGAGGACATGCAAACCTCTCAGTATAATCTTTATCCGCAATATGATTATGATAGACCAGTGATTTATGGTGCTGAAAAAGTGGGGGTAAATGCTGAGGGAGTGGCTAAAATTATTGGATATAATCTGACTCAGACAGTGGACATTAAAATACGTGATTTGGCCAAATCAGATGAGGTGTTGGATCGAGCTATAGCGGCTGGGGCCAATCAGGTGGGGGCGCTTAGTTTTGATCTCGATGATGCTTCTATAGTTAAAAAAGATGCCCGTCGTGAGGCTTTTGCCAAAGCACATGAAAAAGCCCAGGAAATGGCGGCTGCTGCCGGTGTGAAATTGGGGCGAGTAGTGACTTTTTCTGAGAGTGGGGGAGGCTTCCCTATGCCTTATGCCAATTTCGCCATGAAGGCTTTGGATAGCGTGGAGGCTGGTATTGCTCCGGCGATAGAGGCGGGAAGTAAGGAGTTGGGGGTTAATGTATCAGTGACTTATGAGATTGAATAAATCTTTCGAAAATTGTATTTTACTGCGTCAGCTTAAGAAAACTCTTCTCTCACCGTATTAATCATACTGAAGGAAGAAATAGTAAAACCATTTGAACAATCAACATGAGTGGCAAAGTTATTGTAATTACTGGTGGGCCGAGAACTGGAAAAAGTACGTTAGTACAACTTCTTTCCCAAAAGTTGACAGGGCAAGCTTTTTTAGAAGGTGAAGAAAAAGATCTTCCCGCAAGGATTCTTGAAGACATAAAATTGGGGCATAGGAATCTTGAGCTTATATTGTGGTTTAGGAATAAATGTGTTCAGGACTACATAAAAGCATTAGAAATAAAACGAAAGGGAGGGATTGCTATTCTTGATACATTTTGGGTGACTAACGATGTATATATTGATGAATGGATTGCTGACGATTTTGAAAAGGATGTTTTTAAAAATCTTGCGGAAATAGATAATGCTTTATTGATATGGCCTGATTTGGTTCTTTCGCTGTATTCGGATCAGGACAGAATTCGTAAACTTGCTGTTGCAGGTGGTCGTGAGTTTGAGTTGAATGATGAATTTTTACAAAAACAGGTTGATTTAAATAATACCCATGAGAGCTACTTTAGAAAACTTGATAAGCCGAATATAAAATTCGTTGATGTGTCGGAGTCGGATTACTTAAATCAGAAACAGCAACTCGATGATTTGATTGTTTTGGTTAAAGAGTGTTTGAAAATGTAGCCGCTAATGTCTGAAGTTGATAGTTATGTAAGAAAGAAAAAGATTAAGTTTTGGTGATGTGCTGTTTTAAAAACTTTTCTAATTTGCTGGCGGGCAGCGTGTTGACGATGTGTTGTGCCACCGCCCAGCCGCGCTGGGCGGTCCAGACGCCGTATTGTAAATTGGTGATTTGGCTGATGTTTTTGAGATCGGAGGTGATGGCCAGGTGGGCGCCTTTTTGTATAGCGGTCTTGATCTGTACATCGGGGAGATCGAGATGGTCTGGTTGGCTGTTGATTTCCAGTAGGATATCTTGTGTTGCCGCGTGATGGATGATTTTTTCCATGTTGAGAGCGATAGCCTCACGCTGATTGAGAATTCTGGCGGTGGGGCAGGAGAGTAGTTTTATTTTTGGATGAGCGGACATGGCCTGGAGGAGGCGGGCGGTTTGGCGGGGTTCGGGTAAATTGAAATTGTGGCTGATTTTGATGGTGAGGAAGTTCAGCTGGTTGAGGATTTCTGTGGGGGGGAGATCGAGAGAGCCATCTGAATTGATGGGGATTTTTAATGAATGGAGGATTTTTAATTTGGGGAATTTTTTTTGTAGGGTGGTAATTTCGGTGAGCTGTTTGCTTAATTGTTCGGTGGTGAACTGGGATGGTATTTCCGAAGTTGACCAGGTGTCATTGATAGCTAAATAAGCAAATCCGGCTTTTTGATAGGCTTGGCAGATTTCTGCTAAAGAATTTTCGCCATCTCCATAATTGCTATTGATGTTGAGGTCGCCCTGGAGATCTTTCAGCTCGATTAGGGTGGGGAGTTGATGGTTGAGGCAGGCTTCAAATTCGCCACGATTTTCGCGCAGAGTTGGTGGGATGAAAGTTAGTCCAACTGCCTGGTAGAGATGTTCTTCGGTATCGCCGATGATAAATTGCTCTTCGATTTCCTGACCTTTGGGAATGAGTTGAAAAATACCGTATTCATTGATTTTTTGATGAGCTTTGATGGCCAGTGAGCGAATTTCCACATTATGATCTTTGGAGCCGGTGAAATAATGCAGGGCGGCGCCGAAGGATTTTTCTTCCACTACCCGTAAATCAGCCTGCACGCCATTTTCCAGTATAACGGAGCATTTAGTCGGTCCATTGGCGATGATATTTTTGATTAGCGGGAATTTTTGAAAATGGGTGATGAGCGCGTCTGCTCTAGTGATATCGGTTGGTGCCGCCAGTATATCCAGATCGCCCACGGTTTCTTTGCGCCGGCGTAAACTGCCAGCGGCGCTTAGTTGGGCCAGACCCGGCGCTTGTTTCATGTGGTTGATGATTTGTTCGGCCAGGGGCAGGGCTTCGGAGAGCAGCATGCGACTGCTGTAGCGAGAGCGCTCTTCGATAGCCTGCAGTATTTCTTGTTCGCTTTTCTCTCCCATGCGTGGCAACTCTCTCAATTGTCCAGCCAGCGCGGCGGCTTTTAATTTTTCCAGATTATCAATTTTCAGTTGATGATAAAAAAGCGCGGCCTTTTTCGGTCCGACGCTGCGTATGGTGAGAATGTCTAGCAATCCGCGTCCGTACTTTTTGACTAAATCTCTATGAAAAGTACATGTCCCGGTGGTGATCATTTCGGTGATTTTGGACTGCAAATCAAAACCTATGCCGGGTAATTCGCCGATGCTGGTTGGATTTTCTCTATATAGATCATTTAATTCCCGTCCCATGCCGCGAATGTTTTCAGCAGCGTTTTTGTAGGCCAATACTCGAAAACGATTAGCGCCATCTATTTCTAATAATTGGCCGATTTCTTCAAAAATAACTGCTATTTGTTGATTGTCCATATTTGTGGCGATGACTAAGGGGCGTGTTATGTGCTATAATATTAACAGTTAAACAAAATCAAAACCAATATGTCTCATGATCAAGCCTAAGACTTCCCGTAAAACGGTGAGCATTCTAGCTTTGTCTTGTTCTCCATCTCGGGGATTTAATTCCGATACTATGTTGGATGCTTTTTTGTCTGGCGTAGCTGACGTGCGTGGAGTGAAGGCAGAAAAAATTTACCTCAGTGATGTGCCGATGGCTAATTATGATTTTTCTAATCGTCTCCCAGATCCTAAAGTTGAACCGGAATTGGTGGCATTGGTGGAAAAATTAATGAAAGCGAAGGGCTTGGTGATAGCGACACCGTGTTTTAATTTTAGTGTGCCAGCTGGGCTTAAAAACTTTTTTGATCGATTGGGGTATAAAGCTTTGGACTATAAGCGTTTGAACTGGTTGTCACAGCCGACGGGACTTTTAACACATTTGCACAATTTCTATTTGGTGACTTGTGGGACGCCAATATGGTGGGTGCGATTGGCCTGGTTTATGTTTCCACTTTCCTGGCTGCGGTTGGTTTTTTGGTATTTTGGGGCCCATACTGTGGGAGGTTTTTATGGCGCTGGGCTTAATTCCAAAAATTTAGCAAAAGACAACCCTCGATTGTTGCGGCGCTGTAAAAAAGCTGGACGGAATTATGCCCGTAAAATACTCAAAATAGCGCGGTCCGTCTAAAGCCGTTAGTTTCCTCTAAAGATTTAAAGCAGTTTTTGTAGGACTTGGGCAGAGTGTCGTAGCGATTTTTTTTCTGCCGCTGATAATGGGATTTCTATTTTGTTTATAATTCCGCCACTACCCAGAACGCAGGGTATGCTGAGCGCAACATTTTTCAGGCCGTATTCTCCCTGTAATTCCACGGATAGGGGCACTACTATATGGGCATTTTCATAAATGGCTCGCATGATTTCCCGTATCACTATGGCGATAGAGTAACAGGTGAAGCCGAGATCATGAATGATGTGATAGGCCGCGGTGCGGGTTTTGTCGTAGCATTGGGCGGCAGTTTTTTTATCAAAATGTTGAAACTGGAAAATTGGTTTACCGGCTATATTGGCGGAGCTCCAGACGGGGAAAGAGCTGTCGCCGTGTTCGCCCAGAATGAAGGCTTGAATGTCTCGAGGATTGATTTTTAAATGTTCAGAGATGTGGTATTGGAAGCGAATAGTATCGAGCATGGTGCCGCTGCCAAAAACTCGCTCGCGTGGAAATTTGCTGAGTTTTAGCGCCAGATGCGTCATAATATCGACGGGATTGCTGACTATAAGTAGTATGGCTTTGGGTGAATGCTTGGCCAGCTGTGGGATCAGAGCTTGGAAAATTTTGCGGTTTTCAGCAATTAATTCCAGTCTGGTTTGTCCGTCTTTTTGTCTTGCGCCAGCTGTGACTACGATTAGATCGGATCCGGCTGTTAATTTTAAATCTTTGCCGGCTTTCAATTGTAGAAATGGTAGAAAAGATAGAGAGTGTTCAAAATCCATTTTGAGTCCCTCGGCGCGGTCTTTGTTTTGGTCTATTAATACTAATTCATTAGGCAGGCCTGAGAGCATCATGCTGTAGGCGGCGGTGGCGCCGACATTGCCGCAGCCGATGACTGATATTTTAAATGAATCACGGCAGATGTTTTGATGTTTGTTCATGATTGATGTGAAAACTTTACGGGGGAATTATACACTTGGTAATGGTAAATTCGTATATCAATAATTAGTGAATGAGGGTAGAATTGCCGGGAATTATCTAGTTATGATTTGTGAGTAACTGGTTGAAGCCATTACAGTATATTGTTTATTTCTCTAGTTATTTGGTCTGGGGGATTTTGTTTTGGTGGGTGGGCCAATGGGGGCGGGTTGAGTCTATTTGGTGGTGGGTGGGAATGCTGGTAATTGGACTTTTCATCTATGCCAGATTTGTTGAGCCATAT
>CAZGSD010000019.1:0-11556 GCA_964528305.1 uncultured Candidatus Peribacteria bacterium
CACCAGTTTCAGGAACCACCTCCTCACGAATCAATTGATTTTTCCGATTTTTGGTTAAGTTAGTACAAACAAAACCATCCACACGATGCCTCGCAGCTACATGAAGAATATCGTCAATCTCCTGCCGGGACAGATCCGGAGAAAGCTTAACAAAAACAGGCCGCTTAGCGGTATAAAACTGGTCTAATTCTGAAAGAAGTCTGTCTAAACTTTTTTTATCTGTAAATGGCTGCCCACCAAAAGCATTGGGACAACTAATATTCACGGTAATATAATCTGCTTGATCCCGTAAAACTCGATATGCTTTGGCATAATCCGCCACCCCCGCCTCACACTCCACAGTTTGCTGACAATTAGTTTTAGCTATACTCAAACCATAAACAAAATTTTTCCCATATCGATTTTTTCTAGCACCACATAAAGACCTCTCCATTCGACGACTTATCACCTCCGCCCCATCATTTTTCAATCCATAATAAACCACCAAGGCTTCAGACTTTTTCAGTCTCCACAAACGAGGCTTTGGATTACCAGGACAAGGCTCACCTGTAACTGAACCCAACTCAGCAAATCCAAACCCCAAGTGCGGTAAAATTTCTACCAATTCGGCATTTTTATCAAAACCAGCCGCCAAACCAATCGGACTAACAAAATCCCTCCCCGCCAAACGCTGACACAAATTGGGATCCGCAGAAAAAAACATCATTCTGGTTAACCATCGCCCCAAACGATACCGCCCCAATCGCCGCCCCATAATAATCATGCGATCATGGATTTTTTCCGGATCCATTTTAAAAAATATTTTTTTCAAAATATTTTTATAAATCCAATGCACCACTTTATTGCGAATTCTCCACCAAACCGTCCTCCACATATTGATCTAAATCAAACAAATTTCAATAAACTCTTAAATCGCTCACTATCGTCATAAGGTCCAATAATAGCAGCACGGAATCTTTCCGCTTGAAATAAATCTTTAGCAGCCGCATTAACTTGATCCAAAGTAACAGCATCAAGACGAGCTAAAACTTCTTCCAAACCACTGCGGGCCCCATGTAACAATTCATATTTACCAATCAAATGCGAATATTCTTCCGAATCCTCCATGCGCAAAACTATTTTCCCCTTGAGATAAGCTTTAGCCTTTTCCAATTCCGCCAATTCTACTCCACTCTCGGCCACTTTTTGATATTCCTTCATAATTGACGAAATCGCTTGATCAATTTTTTCCACAGACACTCCAGCATTCACAGAAAACATACCCGTATCATGATAATCATCCGTACTGGCACTAATATAATAAGCCAACCCCTGTGCCTCACGAACCGATAAAAACATTCGAGAACTCATATTCCCACCAAGTATCACCGCCAACAATCTAGCCGCGTGATGAGCATCAGTATTAGCAGCATACCCAGGAACCCCAATCACCACATGAGCTTGTTCAGTCTTTTTATTACGCAGCCACACCCGATCCGCCAACATTAAATCCTGCACAGGTTGAAAATTATAAGCCTTCTTTTGCCTAGCTGCAGGGAAAACAAACAACCTCTCTACATCTTTAATTAAAGCCGTTTCATCAAAATTCCCCGCCACCGCAATCACCGTATTATCCGGCGTATACAAATCATGCAAATAATCCAAAAACTGCTGCTGTGTCACCGAAGCAATTAATTCTTTGGTTCCAACTTGATCCCATCCCAGAGGCTGATCCCCATAAATTAATCTCTCAAAATCCCACCCAATCTGATACATCGGAGTATCCTGATACATATTATATTCCTCCAAAATCACCCCACGCTCTTTATCAATTTCAGCACTATCAAATTTAGAATCAATCAACATATCCGACAAAACATCCAAAGCTACATCAATTTTATCCGCCGCTACTTTTACATAATATCCAGCATACTCTTTACCAGTAAAAGCATTAAAATCTCCACCAACAGCATCAATCGCACCAGAAACTTCTTTGGTATTTTTATATTTCTCTGCTCCTTTAAAAAACATATGCTCCAAAAAGTGTGAAATACCATTAATCTCTTTTTTTTCATAACGAGATCCAGCCCCGACCAGTATCAGCACAGTCACCGACTCAGTATTGGGTAAAACCTTAGTCACAACGCGCAAACCATTTTGCAATATATTCTTATTCACCATAAATTTAAATTTTGGGGCATAATTAAATAAAAACTGGGATTGTCAGAGACACCCCGACAACGGTAAAATAATAGCCCAAAAAGGCTACAAATCCAAGCTAGTCATAATATGAATTATCGTTCTAATCAAACATCGGGAATTCGACGACTTTTCCGGCAAGCCGCTCCGGATCGTGATTCATTGTTTCTGGGAATACTGGGGTTAATGACTATTATTATAATTGGCCGGCTTTTTTCCCTACAAGTACTGGCACACCAACACTATGCCAATATCGCCGCCAGAGAACACTATGGTTATAGTGAATTACCAGCTCATCGCGGAGAAATATTCATCAAAGATTACGCCTCCGGAGAAAATGTTCGAGTTGCCACCAATTCCACTCTGGATCTGCTCTACGCCGACCCCACACTGATCAAAAACAAGAAACTGGTCGCGGATCGCATCGTCCCAATCATTTACAATCAGGAATCAGCTCGCGCTATCGATAACGAACGGGTCTCCACCAGCATCTTTAGAGCTAAAACAGCAGAAGAACTAGATAAGATCAAACCACTGACTGATGATGAATTATATCAAAATTTTTACAATGAAACTTTAGATAAAATCAGCTCAGATATTCGCCCCATGATAGTGCTTAGCAACACCATCACCCCAGAACAACAAGAAGCCATTACAAATCTACACCTACCAGGGGTTGAAATCACCGAAACCGGCGCTCTGAGAGCCTACCCACCACAAATCACCAACCTCAAACAAACAGCTCAACAACTGGGCGCAATTTTAGAAAGCCCACCACTACAATTAGAAAGCCTTCTCCGCGGCAAAAATCGCTATGTCATTCTGGCAAAAAAACTGCCACCAGAAATTTCTGCCAAAATTAAAGAAAGTATCAGCCAAGACGAAGCTGAAAACTTTAATGGATTAGGATTAAAAGAAGAGTATTATCGCTACTATCCAGAAAACACTTTAGCCGCCAATGTATTAGGATTCGTGGGCCCCTCTGGCGACGGATCATACGGGATAGAAGCCAAATTCAACACCGAATTACGAGGGAAAAAGGGCGTATTCCAAACACAAAAAGACTCAGTAGGCCGATTAATTACCGTTGGAGACTCACTGATTGAACCAGCCGAAGACGGTAAAAATTACGTACTAACTATTGATAGATCAATTCAAATGGCTGTCGAAGCCAAACTAAAACGGGCAGTAGAAGATTACCGTGCCGACTCCGGCCAAGTGATAGTAATGGACCCAAAAACTGGGCGCATTTTAGCTATGGCTCATTATCCCAGCTTTGATCCAAACAATTTCGGGCAGGTTTATGAAAAAGAAGAAATTAAATTAAATGAAGATGAAATCAAAAATCTGGTACCGGTCAAAGACATGGAAAATACCTTTTGGTTATATAGAAATGTTGCCGCGCAAGATCGCTTAATGATTTTCAAAAAAGCTCTAGCGGACGGATCAATTATCTATGAACATTATAAAAACAATATCGGTCCAGAAGCCTACCAAAACAAAATTGTTAGCCAACCTTATGAACCTGGATCAGTTTTCAAAACCATTGTCATGGCTATTGGAATAGATGATGGCGACGTGACAGCCTCCACAACTATTAACGACTCCGGAGTATTAAAAGTAGATGAGTTTGAGATTAAAAACGTTTCAGCCCATTGTACAGGACGCATCAATATGGCACACGTACTGGCTCAATCCTGCAATACGGGCATGGGCTGGATAGCCCAAAAAATAGGCCGCAATCTCTTTTATAATTATCTCAAACGCTTTGGCTTTGGGGAAAGAACTGAAATAGAATTCGACAATGAACACCCTGGTAAAATAACTCACTTCAGCCAGTGGGCGGATTCAGAATTAGTTACACACGCCTTCGGGCAGGGACTCACCGCCACCCCCATCCAAATGGTCACTGCCCTGGCAGCCCTAGCTAACAACGGTGTCATGATGCAACCCTTTATTATCGATAGTACGGAAAAATCACCAGGCCAATGGGTATCAACCACCCCCACCACCCTAGGACAAATCGTACATCCTGAAACAGCCAAAACCCTTACCGGCATGATGGTCGGCGCTGTTGAAGATGGTGTTTCAGGTAATAATCGAATGCCTACACATTACATAGCCGCCAAAACCGGGACCTCTCAAACCTACAAAAACGGTAAACCTCTCACCGGAGCGGGCACCACCATAGCCACCGTGGGCGGATTTGGCCCCATCGACAACCCTCGCTTTGTTATCATGGCCAAACTAGATCGCCCCCGCTCCAGCGAATGGGCCGATGTCACCACCAGTAATCTCTTCAAAGGAGTTGCCGAATACCTCTTTGAGTATTTCTCCATCCCACCAGACAAAAAATAAGCGGTTCAAAATTTGAACCGCTTATCCCAAAGCTAATTTCAGCTCTATTTGCTGCCTTTTTTAGTATCCTTTCTCTTGAAGTTCAGATGTTTACGGCAATTTTTGCAAAACATAGACAATTCTTTAACGATTTGCTCGTTATTTTTCTTATTATAAGCTGTAGTTTTCTTGGGAGTATTACAATCAGTACAATACCAGGTTGCGAACGTGCTTTTTCCTTTAGCCATATAGAAGAATTGCGAATAATTTTACCCCAGGAGTCTAGCGTATACGGGCCAATAGTCAAGCTAAATCAGCCCGCCTAGCCATGGCAGCCCCCGCCTGATCAGATTTTTTACCCCTCTTTTGTAACCACCAAGACCACCCCCATTTCCACCAAATACCAGCTAAAACAGCTAAAATAACCAGTCCAATAAAACCACCCCACAGCCAAGAAAAGGCGTTATTTTGAGCCAAAAGAGGTTTCGGAGCCAAATCCACCAACACGGCTTGCCATTGCTGAGCGGTCAACACATCTGCTGCCAACTCTCCAGGCTGAACCTCCAAAGCCTTTACCTCCTCAGAAGCTAATAATTGCCCCTGACTAACCACTGCTGCAGCATTTGCACCAGTCTCACCCCCATTAGCCTCCATAACAGGCCCCTGGGCAATTTTCCAGGAAATTCGAGGCAAATCTACCCGCTTTCCCTGTTGATAAACACTTATCACTTTATTCTCCAATTTAGCCAAAAGCGGCAGATCCCCATCAAAGATAAAACTAACCAAAACACCATCTTTTAAAACAGGGATTTCCGTAGCTTTAAAAGTCAGACCCATCACTATTTTATTCTCTTCTGGCACTGGCCTAACTATCTGCAAAGGCAATTTAGCCTGCGGCAAAGGTTTTAACATCTCACCCCAAGACATCTCCAAAAACTTCCAGGCTTGACCAGAATTGGTAAATTTCAAATCTACTGCCAAGCCCAAAAAATCAGCCGGCATGTCTTTGACATATAAATCATATTTCCCATGCCCCTTAACATCCACACCTTTTTGTAAAAAAATTTCAGTCATAAGTTTATTTAATCAAAGGCGGGAGAACGCCTATAAAGACGCTCCCCCTAACCCTCCAAAATATTAATATATACGGGCAAAACCAGCACCGATATCAATCAAATCACTACCATTAATCACACCATCATAAGTGGTATCGATTAAGCGATCAAAACCAGCATTTTGATCAGTCCAAGTAAATTGCCTAGCTAAACGCTCTAAATCCCGTCCATCCACCAAATCACTACGATTATTATCACCACGTACGCCTCGGGTTTCACGACCTGACACTTCAACAGCCGCGCTACTCACCCCAGCTTTTACAGCTGTAACACGATAATTATAAAGCACTTCTGGGATAATACTTCCACCCGCTGTAACCGCATCCTGATCAACAAACTGAGTCACATTCACATCTCCCAAAACCACCCACTGTCCATGTGCGTTTTTACGCTCTATTTTGTAACTATCAGGAGTCGAAACAGAAGCAGTCCAACCCACGCGTAACTGATAACGACCAGCCCCCTCCACCACAACTAAGTCCGTTACCGGCGCTGTCACTGGTAAAGTGGTAGTTAAACTCGCTGATTGCATAGGCACATTCAAATCAGCAGTAGGACTAGCGGAAAATGACCCAGTCGCAAAACTCACTACCGTCCCAGCAACAGCCTCCGCCCGCACCCGAAAATTAACTTCAGCCAACACCCCACTTCCACTACGACCAACCTTAGGTTCAATAGTCCTGGCCTCCGCCAACAATAATTTACCAGCTTCGCCGCCCTTCAAACCAGCTTGAAAAGCCGTATTCACACTACCATTAGCACTAAGGAAACCACCGGCCGAAGCCCCCTGATATTCCAAAATTGCGGCATCATAATTTAACTCATATCCATAAGCAAAAAGATCAACAATATTTTCAGCCTTCAATTGAAGTTTCACTACATCATTAACTTGCGCATTAGCAGGCACAAAAGTGCTAATGATCTGAGCCGCCCCAATAGGAATTATCGCCACAGAATTAATATTTTTTGGTGTACCAAGTATAGCTCCACCAGCCGAAGCAGTCGCGCCATTTCCAGTGGAAGAAGCAAAATTAGCAGCAGTATCCGGACCTAAAGCATCTTTTCGTTCCATAGTAGCAAAGGTAGTAGCTGAACCAGCATACCAAGCGCCACCACCGGCATTAACAGCATCAATTATTCCGCCAGCAGCATCCAATAACTGCAAAGTATCACCAGTATTGGCCAAAGACATATTGTAGATATAATCCGCTGGCACATTGGTGACCGCCTCACTATCCTCCATCAACAAATAGCCTTTAGCAGCTATACTGGCTCCAGCCGGAAAAGTATAAGCATCAACACCATCATCACGTATTTTCCAACCAGACATATCCACAGCAACCGCGCCGGGATTATACAACTCCAACCATTCATCATTAGAAGAATCACTACTACCAGCCCAAGCCACCTCATTAATCACCACCGCTCCCGGCGCAGCCGCCTTCACCACAAAAGTCCCCGGCCACAAAACCATCATCCCAATCAACCCAACCTGCCAGACACTCAATATTTTTTTAAGATCAATAAATTTCATCAGTAAATTGGTTTAAATAATGTAGAAAACCGGCCAGTTTCCGCCATAAAAATATCACCACATTCTGTCTCCAACATTAAAAAGACCTGAAAAAGAGCGTCATACCTAATGGTTATGACGCTCTTTTTTTAATAACTTCAAAGACTCAATTATTTTTTCCCTCCTTTTTCAATTTTATCCTCCCAATCATCTTCTCTCTCTTCATCATGAAATTTTTCAGGTTTTTCAATTTTTTCCAATTTATCCATTCTTTCCTGCTTTTCTTTAACATCCAAAACTTTCTCACGTTTCTCCATTTCAGACTTCAGAGGTTTTTCCCATTCCTTAGGCTGGAAAGGTCTCACCCCATTTTCTTTTAAAATAGCCTGAACTTTTTCCCAATCACCAGCTTCTTTAGCTGCATTCAATGCCTTTCGCACATCATCTGGCAAATCTTTAATATCTCTAAAATGTTCAAGATGTTTCACCATTTTTACCACCTGTCCAAAAGGGAAATTAGGAAATTTTTTATGCAAATCCTGCATCTTATCACGTAACTTCTCCATTCGATGTTTGATCATTTTGACCATAGGAGGACGTCCCCCGGATTTATCCACGGGCTTTTTATCGACCCTATCAAACTCAGTGGCACCAACCACTGAAGCACCTAGCATAACAGTAACAATAGCCCCAATTCCCAAACGCTCAATCATTTTCATTGTTCTTCTGGTTAAAATTTATTTTAGATAAGTTGATCAACCCCTCACAATTTCCAATACACATCTAATTATATTTTTCTTACACCCTTTTTATACACCTTCTCTCCATGCTCTGGTAAACGCTTTTTCCAACGCATATCCACAGCTTCAAAAGTATCATCATCCAATTGGCGCCCCTTCAGTATAACCATATCATTGTATTGCAAATGATTCATCTGAGATGGATGTTCAGCTTCCACATCTACTCGCACCTCCCAATCACGCCCATGCAAATCTTCTGCCTGTATCAGATTCGGCGCCAACAAACCACGCACCTTTACTGGCAGCAATCCCACTTCCGGCCTATCAAAACGCAACCATCTCCGCCGCTCCATAACCTGATAAGCCGGCACGTGATCTAATAAAACCGCATCCAATCTAGCCCCTCCCTGGACAGCATAAATCACGCCACCCAAACCAATCGATAGGACAACAATCACCACCATCACTATCACCGGCCTATAAACATATCCACGCTCAGTCCGGAAAAACAACCAATAAGCAATTATCCCCATCAACAACATCAACACCATCCACATCCACGGCATCAAATCCAACAACCACCCCATTCGCCCATCTCTCGACATCAAAACCCAATCCCAATCCAAAGACCCTAATTGTTGAAAAACCATAGCCATCGCCACCCCTCCAATCATAACAACACCGATCAAAAGCAGGATCAGCCCACCCCCCATCAACATAAACTGCCAACGAGGACGAGGGCGCACCATCCCCGCTCGAATTTTTTCCAAAATGTTTATCCTGATGTCACTCATATATTTAACAAATTAACCTGATTCATTTTTTCCTTAAATTGATCTTTGGCGCGAGCTATCATCACTCCCACGGTTCCCAATGGTTTTTTCAAAATATCTCCTATCTCCTGATAATCATACCCATCCAAATATCTTAAAATTAAAATTTCCCGATAAGCCGGCGACATCAAAGCCAAAACTTCACGCACCCCAACCGCCAACTCCCCTCGCACAGCCTGACCAAAAACATCATCCTCAGCAGCCAACAAATTGATCAAAGAAGCTTCTCCCTCTTCACCATTCTCCAGGCTAACCGTATAATGCTTCTTCTGCTTGCGCAAAAAATTCAACGCTTCATTATGGGCAATTCGATAAACCCAGCTGACAAAAGTGAATCGCGGATTAAATGATTCCAGATTACGATAAACCTTAATCATAGTTTCCTGCAGCACATCTTCAGCCAAAGCCTGATTCACCCCCAAAAACCACCTCAGATATCGCAGCAACCTAGCCTGATATTTTTCAATAATCAAAGCAAAATTTTCCCCATCGCGCAGGGACATTTGCACCAACTCGGCATCCGACCAGCCACCCACCTGTATATCTGGACCGGTCTGGCCCGCACTTTCCCCTGGCAATGTTTTTGGCAAAATTACTACTTCCATTGTTCTATACAACCAGAAAATCCCATTTATTACAAAACAATCACCCCAAAATCACAAAATATTGCCTTAAGCATTTTCTATGATAAACTCATGGCGCTAAATCGCCCTAGAATAGCAACTTTCACCAATTCACAAGCCGCAGTAGCTCAGTTGATAGAGCGCACCCATGGTAAGGGTGAGGTCACGGGTTTGATTCCCGTCTGTGGCTCCATGAAAAATTTTCATTCCAAAACTTTCACCTGAAAATCTCGAATCATCCCCAACTCTCCCAAATATTCTAATTTGCGCTCTTTTATCAATTTCCGCATTCTCCAAGCAACATAATCCTCATTAACCTTAAAAGTGGCCTCAGCATAAATCGTAGCCATAATTTTTGCTGCCGCACAATAATCTTTCCCACATAATTCCAAAATTCTATCATCAAAATACTTCTCTGGTGCTGATTCATATTTAAACTTCTCTTTTCTAAGCCTAAGTAGTGATTTGTCATTTAGTAATTCAGTCCAAATTTTAGCAAATTCTATTATTTCCAGTTTAGTAATTTCTCTCCGATCATTGTACAAATCTTCCATCCCACCACTTCCCAATTCTCCAAAAGACAAAGGCCTTTCACTGTTTCCTGAAACTTTTCCAGGCATCTGAATCAAAAACACTGGCTGGTTAAAATCACCCAAGAAAGCGCATAATCTCAAAAATCCTAACTCATCATTAGCAATCTCCGCCATCCATATCACAATTGGCATCTGAAGGTTCTTCACAGCTTCTAACCTTTTAGTATCATCCATTAATTCCGCAGATTCCTTCGCTAAAATATATTCATTATCAACCAAAACACTTTCCCACCAATCAACTCTCTGTTTCGAATTGAAATTATTAATAGGACCAACAGATAAATCATCATTAAACCGAATAATATCTTCATTCAAACTTTTTTTCTTAGTAAGAACCCCTCTCAAACACCCCGCGACAGCAGCACCAAATACTAGATGAGTAAGCATAAATTAGTCGAGTTAAAACTATGTAAATGGTACGTTTTTATTTGTAATTATTTATTACGACTTATCATATCAATCAGACCTTTTAAGAAAATTTCCATTTTATGGATATCAGCAATCATAAATTGATTATCTCTTACCCGTATTTCTAAATCATTTAATTGTTTAATCAACCTTAAAATTAATACTTTATGCCGCTCTACATCAAGCTTAACACCATAAGACACTGCTGGATTTACATTTAAGCTGAGACAAGCTACCGCCTTTACCAGCAGATTAAATAAACCTACTGCCGATCGACCTATATCATCGTAACTATGGGCCCTAAATACAGTGTCAAACCTATCTGCACAATACAATGCTTTAGATAAACGATAATGTACAAAAAAACCCTCCACTAAACGATCCAAACCCCCATTATACTCCACAGTAACACCTAAATCTTTAGCAACTGTTAACATTCTCTGAGTATTTAGAGACATCTTCTCGAACAATACATGATCATAAGAAATTGGCGGTGGATTATTTTGCAGAACAAATAAATGTACTGCCTCTCTTAGCAGCTGCCCCATTTTTGATCGTATCAATTGATCGATCCTATCAGCATCATGTACTGTTTCAGCATCACCACTACCAATGCTAAGGTCACGCAACTTTCTCACATAATCATTCGCATGGTCATAGATGCTAAACAGCCTATACAAGTCTTCATGTGAATCTACAGTAACAATATCTTGTAACGTCTGAAGTGCTTCCTCAACTCGCCTTCTATTAAGAGTAATCGGATCGACCTCTTCCGGGAGTCCTCTGACCGCTCTCATTAGAGCTACAACTCCACGACGAACCGCCTCGATGTCTCCCTCCGGTCTCGCAGATAGAGCTATCCCCTCTAGAGCTTTTAAAATTCTTTCACTCTCATGCACTTCACCTGTATCACTAACACCTATTTGATAACCATTAATCATTAACCAATACGCACTAATAGTTCCACCTCGAATCACAGCAACTCGCGCTTCCCTCCCATCTTCACTACTCACAACTATTGGCTTTCGACCAACGCTTTCCTCACAAAATCTACGTATTGCCTCCGACATACTTAAACAATCAAGAAATAAGAGCAATTATAATTTAAGCACAAATAGCATAAAAGTCAATCAACAGTAGACGTCCTCTCCCCCCCATCCAATACATACCGCACCCCGGAACGCTGGGGAAAAGACCGATAAGCCCGAGCCTGATA
>CAZGSD010000020.1:0-11140 GCA_964528305.1 uncultured Candidatus Peribacteria bacterium
TCACAAAAAAGTTTGCCTTTATCTAAGCCTTCAGCTAATATTCCCTGGCCTCAAGGGGCATTTTATTTTAAAGTCTACTTTTACACTCCCCAATGAAAACCCTCTCTATCGCTATTATTGCCCACGTAGATCACGGAAAAACCACTCTCACCGACTTCCTGCTCAAACAGGGCGGCGCCTTCAATTCCCATGAAAAAGTTGGCGAATTAGTGATGGACTCCAATGCCCAGGAAAAAGAACGCGGTATCACTATCTTGGCCAAAAACTGCTCCGCTTTCTATAAAGACGTCAAAATCAATATAGTCGATACCCCAGGTCACGCCGATTTCAGCTCCGAAGTGGAACGTGTTTTAAAAATGGTAGACTGCGTAATACTGCTGGTAGATGCCAAAGAAGGCCCCATGCCACAAACCAAATTCGTACTATCCAAATCGCTCAAACTGGGCCACAAACCCATCGTAGTCATCAACAAAATCGATCGCCAGGATCAACGCGCCGAACAGGTGGTGGATATGGTTTTTGACCTTTTCGGCAAACTCGGCGCCAACAATGATCAGCTGGATTTCCCCATTATTTACGCCATCGGACGTGAAGGTATAGCCAAACACAATCTGACCGACGAAAGCTCTGACCTAACCCCATTGTTTGACACCATTCTGAAACATGTACCGCTCTATGATGAAAATCTGGAAAAAGAACCCCTGCAAATGCAAGCCACCAATCTAGCCTATGATGATTATATCGGTCGTATAGCTATCGGCCGTGTCCAAAAAGGTTCCATCAAAGTGGGGCAAACTGTCACTATTTGCAAAGTAGATGGTAGTAAAAAATCAGCCCGCATCACCAAAATTTTCATCTATGAAGGCGTACGCCAAAAAGAAGTAAATGAGGCCACCGCCGGTGAAATCGTAGCTGTAGCTGGCATCCCAGATATTACCATCGGGGAAACCATTGCTGATTCCGCCAACCCAGTGGCTATGCCGCTACTCCAAATCGACGAACCAACACTATCGATGAATTTCCTGGTAAACAACTCTCCTTTTGCCGGTAAAGAAGGGAAATTCGTCACCACCCGCCATATCAAAGACCGTTTAGACAAGGAATTGCAGACCAATGTGGGGTTGCGCGTGGAACAAATGGAAGGTACCGATGGGTACAAAGTCTCCGGGCGGGGTGAATTGCATTTATCTGTTTTACTGGAAAACATGCGCCGCGAAGGCTTTGAAGTGCAAGTCTCCCAACCCGAAGTAATTATGAAAGAAGTTAATGGCGAAAAACAGGAGCCAATTGAACAGTTAATCATCACTGTTCCAGAAAATTTCTCCGGCACGGTTATCGAGAAATTGGGTAAACGCAAAGGAGAAATGAAAGATCTGCAAACCGAAAACGGCATGACCCGCCTGGAATACGAAATCCCCACCCGTGGACTGCTAGGCTTTCGCTCAGAATTCATCATGGACACCAAAGGCGAAGGTTTGATGGACCACAGCTTCCTCAAATATGACACCTACAAAGGCGCTATCCCCGGACGCGGCAATGGAGTTTTGATTTCCGGTGAACAAGGCACAGCAGTGGCTTTCTCACTATTTAATTTACAGGAAAGAGGCATTATCTTCATTCCACCAGTCACTCCAGTTTACGAAGGTATGATTATCGGTGAAAACGCCCGCTCCGAAGACATGGTTGTCAACCCCACCAAAGAGAAAAAAATGAGCAACATGCGCAGTAGCGGAGCCGATGAAGCCATCAAACTGGTCCCCCATCGCGCCGTCACCCTGGAAACAGCCCTGGAATTCATCTCCAATGATGAATTGGTAGAAATCACCCCCCAGTCCATCCGCCTACGCAAAAAATATCTCACCGAAGTAGATCGAAAAAGATTTGGCAAAGCCCAGGTTTGATTGACCAAGACAGCTAATCTGTCATCAAATTTTCCCGTACCTTTTGATTAAACTGATTTCTCGCTACAACCATAGCCTGCAAATCAGTTTTTTCTAAATGATAAATTTTACCTTTATAATCAAGCTCAATTCCCGCACCTTCTATCAAAAGTTGACATCCTTCACTATAGCCCAAAAAACTTTTGTGATGAGAAAGCCCTTTCAAAAATTTATCCAGGGCCGCCTCTCCCTCCAATCTTCGAATTACATCCATCAAAAAACATTCCAAATTCTGCGAATGGGTAGCTATGAAAATCTGCAAATCCGGCGATTCAAATTTAGAAGGATCTTCCTCATAAACTTTTTTCCAAACTTCCAACTTTGCTGAATATTCCAAAAAGATCTCCGCCAAATCCCCAACCATTTGAGTGTATCCTTTAATTTTAGTTACTTCATGAATATCAGCATTTTCAGCAGGAGGAGAAGTTTTTTTTTGCTATATCCAAAATCAATTGATCACTATTATCCAGTTGAAAATACAAAGTCCTATTACCATCTTTTTTCCCATATTCATCATAAAATCTATCATTAAATTCCGGAACAGCCTCAACCTGAAAATTCAACCTGTCATCGATCTTTACTTGATCATGCTTATTTCTTTGCCTCACTAGATGCAATAAATCAGACAAACTTTTATCCGCCACATCTTTCTCATCCAAACCTTCCCCAAAACATTGCAATAGTCCAGAATGCAAAGCCCTATCCCGCGGTGAAGAAATAACATAACTTTGATTGATTTTAGGATTTTTAGACCTCCCCACACGCAAAGCATTCTCACGCCCTTTGGACGTCAATGGAGCCAAACTATCATCTTGCGCAGTATCCTTTTCATCATGCCGAAAAACTTCAATCACCACCCGCGGCCGCAATTCCAAAACCTCGTTTTTTTCACTCAAATCACGCATATCAAACCAAGTTAATTCACTAAATTATACCACAAACACGAGAAACTTCAATGCGCACATAATGTTTCCACTGGTAGTTTCAGACATACTATTACCGCCCACATTCTCAACCGCCAAAAACTACCTCTATTCTATCAACACCCTACTTTTCTCCAGACAATTGATATCAATTTTATGGGTAATTTCATGATGCTCCCCGCACAAAGGCACTAATAATCTCGGATCATGATAGCCACTCATGGCAAACCTCAAAGCATGATGAATGGTTACAGCCTCCCGCTGACAAATCGCCACACCACATTTTTTACCATGCTCTTTAGCCAACACTCTCTTAATCTTCACTGGTATGTAGCGGCTGGCTTTTGGCACAGGCCCAATCACCCTCTTTTCATATTCAACTCTTAACTCAGCCCTCCTCTCTTGCTCCTCCCCCAATTTTACTTTCTCTTGAGTAATCTCTCGATCCCGCTTAGCCAATAACTCACGTAAAATTTCACCAATGTCCAACCCTTTACCCTTCAGTTCCTCCAGTTTTTCTGCAACATCCAGAGGCAATTTCACATCTACTAAATTGGTAAAATCGTCTATAGGAAATGTCTGCGCGCGCAGAACTTCTTTCGGCTCTAAATCCTTTGTTAAAAATATTTGCGTATGCAGACCTTCGCTCGCTTTTGACTCTTTTTCTAAACCCAAAACTTTTTGGTCTCTAACCAAAGTTTCCAATCCTTTTTGGGAAAGATTCTTAGTTTGAGTAGCCCAAAAAGCTTCATTTTCTGGAGTTACAATAGCTGCCACCCTAACCAACTTATTACAACTCACCTCACCACTAACCAATTGCTGATGTAGAATTGGTAAATCCACAAATCTTTTTTCAAGATTAATAACTTTACGCAGCTGCTTTTTAGTAACTCCAGCCAGTTTAGCCGCAAAATGACCAATTGATCTAAACCCTTTAGCTTTCCAAAGTTCACGCCTATTCACCTCCGGCAAAAGTCCCAAAAATTTCCGGCGAGCAATCAAAGTAGCCAGCCCATATTCTTTACACATCTGAAAAAGCTGATTATCTGACAAATCTTCCAACCTATTTCCCTGCTCACTTTTCAACACGTCTACTGTTACATTTTTCACTTCAATTTGAACAATATTCCTCCCCACCCTTTGATCATTAGTTTTAAGCATAAAATAGAGCTAAATTGATATTCTTAAGTGTAACAAAAATCACCTCAAAACACACTACTCTAGACTTGCAAAATCCTTAAAAGTGCCTGATGAATGTAATTATCATTTTTTGTTTCATCGATGACTTTTACTCGACAAAATTAACCGCTCCATATATCAATCAAACCACATTCATGCTACAATAAAAAGATTTTAGCTCCTAACCATTTATGACACAAAACACCAATCTATTTTTCTTCATAGGCCTAGCAATGCTCGGATTGGGTATATATTCCACATTATATCAACGAAAATTTGTCAAAAATGGATTAATCACAAAAGGCCATGTCGTAGAAATTGTCCCCAGTGAATCCAGCAGCCATACATTCTCTCCACGGGTCATATTTAAAGACAATACCAATCGTGAAATATCATTTATCTCAAAAGTAGCCAGTAGCCACCCTAACAATCATGTCGGACAAGAGGTTAATGTGATATATTCGCCACAATTCCCCCACGACGCTGAAATAAATCATTGGCTCAATTTATGGGGCGGCCCCATCATTTTATTATTTTTAGGAACAATTTTTATTGCACTCAGCGGCCATCCTTTCATAACCTACATTATAGAAATCACCCAAAACCTTTTTTTATAGATTTATCCGACCGAGAGGTAAAGCTAGAGACACTATTTTTGCCAACCAGCGCTAAAACCAAGTCACCCACTTGACAAAAGCTTAAAAGGCTGTATTTTAAGTAAAATAATCCAAACTTCATGCATACCCCATTATTTTCAGACCAAGTCCCAAGTACACGGCCATCCCCCTCAACACCAAGCACCAGAATCACTAAAGCAATAGGCACCCTAGTAGCAGGTACAGCACTTACAGCATTACAAGCCATAGCCTGCGGTCCAACAGCTGAAGGTATGGACAATAATGCGACTGAAAGATGTCTTGCTGCCGAAACCGAACATCCCGTTTCTATTACCGATGTGACGTATTTTAATTATTATGCTTTCAAACATCCTGATACTGGAAAGAGCTCTATGGTTATTTCACTGGGATGTGACATTCAAGGTCTCACTGACCAACTCCTCGCCTCATGTAACGATTCAAACGGAGAATTGCGCATAACAGTTTTTGGACACTTAACCAACCCATCAACCAATCAAAAAAACGATAAAATTATTCTGGGACAACAAGGATTTAGTAAAAATGGCCATCAAGATTTACAATGGCCCATTACCAACCCCAATTACGCCATTGCCGACCTTTCTTATGATATGGAAATTGCCATAACCGATTCTAAAGGAAAGACAGTTTACTACACCAAACCAGTAAAAATCACTCAAGTCCCTTCCCCTGCTAAAGACCCATCCTTTGAAGGAGATCTCCCCTAATCTAAAACTCTCCCATTCCCACCGCCCCCATTTTATGCTACAATAAAGGGATTAAAGTTAAATCCCTTGGCCAATCAAATCACTACAACCAGTGAAATTCCCACTACAAGTGGATCCGGAGGCAATATCGATTTTGCCAATCTCGGCCCCTATATCCTGACCAAATTCATCCAGGTTTTGGAGGCTGCCTTGATTATCATTGTCGGCCTTTTCCTCATACGCTACGCCAAAAACTACCTGCGCAAACTGACTGTCGAACATGAACAGCAAAAAACCGCCATCAATCTTTTTGAAAAATTAATCACCGGTTTTCTCATCGTGATTTCCATCACCCTGGCCCTGCGCACCGTCGGCATCGACATGACTCTGCTCGTTAGCGTCACTATTCTCGGTCTCAGCTACGGCCTCCAGGACATTATCAAAAACTATGTCGCCGGTATTTTAATCATGTTCAAATCCCCTTTCAAAATCGGCGACACCATACGCATCAAAGATCACACCGGCAAAGTGGATAAAATTGATTTCCAAGCCACCACTCTGCGCACTTTCGATCAAAAAGACGTCACTATTTACAATAGCGACGTCATGACACAATCCATCACCAACTACTCCCGCACTCAGATACGCCGCATCGACCTGGACGTCAATGTCGGCTATGGCAGTGATCATCTGCGCATGCTGAAAATTTTCGATAAAATTCTGGACAATCAACCCGCCCTGCTCAAAAAACCCGGCCACAAAATAGTTTTCAAAAAATTCAATGACAATGGCCTGACTTTTTCACTGCGAGCCTGGGTCAATTGGCCCTGCAACACTTTGGCTATCAAATCAGCCCTAGCTCTGCAAATCAGCAAAGCCTTCAATGAAAAAGATATTTTCATTCCTTTCAACAAAAGTATCGAGGCCAATACCGACTACACCATGACCGAAGCCCGCCAAGCCCGAGATACCGCCACCAGCCAGGATGCCACCCTCACCATCGACCAGGCTTCCCCACTACCAGAAGGCCTGGATTTGATTGATTTGGAGGAATTGGATTAATATAACTTCATACAATACCCTGGGCAGATCTAAAACCTGATTGATTTCAGCATTTTACATATGTTACTATATATATAGCTTTATATATATGTCCCCCCGAATATGGTAAAAATCATCACCACAGCTGAAGCACAAAAGCATATCAGCCTAATTTCCAGAGAAATAGAAAAAACTTCCTTTATAGTCACCAGCCACGGCAAAGGCAAAATGGTTGTACTCCCTTATTTTGATGGTTGCAATCAACATATTTCCGATTATCAAGAAGATTATGAAATGGCCCAAAATGCCACCACCCTACGAAAACGTTATCAAACATCCAGTGAATCTGGAACAGGAAATTTGAAAATATAAATCCAGCCTCTGATGAATACCTTTATTTTCACCAAATTGGCCGAAGAGCGCTTTTTCAGTCTGCCAACGCCAACGCAAAAACGCGTCATAGCCAAATTAAAATTTTTCAAAACCCATCCGGATATTTTTACGGTACTTAAAAAACTGTATGATGTAAAACCAGCAACCCATAGATTACGTATCGGAGACTATCGTTTAATATTGGAATTGAAATCCACCAAACAGGATTCTTCGCTATGGTGGATACTGGACATAGGCCATCGGGCAGACATATATAAATAATCCCCCAATCAATTTGACTTTCGCAGCATTCTCGGCTTTAATTACACCGCTCCCAGTAATTAATAGCTTAATTTCCCTATGTCCAATAAGCATGTAAATCATCAACACGGTCTGCACACCATGAATGCCACCAGACCAAAATCCAGCCTCCGCAAAAGAGCCAACAAAGCTAAGGCCAAAGTTCGCAAAGCCAGCCTGCTAACAGCTCTGCATGAAGCCCGTTATGGCCAAAAAGCTGCAAAAGTAAAAATAGCGCCTAAAGCCCGCAAACCGGCGGCTAAAAAAGCTGCTAAAAAGACCAGCAAAAAAGCTAGCTGATAAAAACTCATTTTTCGAAACAACAAAAAGGGCAGAATAAGCCCTTTTTTCAGTGCATTAACATTCAACCCATGCTATAATAAAAAGATTATTTAATCTTCCCACCCCATGTCATCAGACATCAATCAAATTATCTTCAGACTATTTATCGGTGCCATAGTCGGCGCTATAGTCGGCCTGGAAAGAGAAAAAACGCGGGAAATCAATCACGACCACAGCCCCATCGGCATACGCACCAATATGCTATCAGGTTTGCTCGGCGGCCTGGCCGTATATTTAAGCCAAATCGTTTCCCCCTGGATTTTCCTCATTACTCTGCTGGCTATCGTCACTATTAGTATACTGCCCATTCTGCGCCATCAGCAGCAAGAAAAAATCCTCAGCTACAAAACCAGCATCAGTTTCATCATGGTATTTTTACTGGGTGGACTGGCTTTTCATGGAGAAATACAGGTAGCTCTAGCCATAGCCATTATCACCACTTTCATACTATCGCTTAAATACACTTTGCACCGTTTCATTTACGGCCTCAATTATTCAGAAATTATCGATGCGGCCAAATTCACCATCATTGCTTTTATAATTTTACCATTTCTCCCCAATCAGGCTTTTGATCAAACCTTACTCGGATTCCTGGGCGCACCTCAAATGGCCACCGCTTCCAGCGCCATGATTGAAACCAACATCATCAACCCCCATCGCATCTGGATGCTGATCGTTATCATCAGCGGTTTGAATTTTCTGGGTTATATTTTTGTAAAAATCTTTGGCAAAAACAAAGCTTATGGTTTAACCGGAGTGATCGGTGGATTTTATTCCAGCACAGTCACTTCACTCAACCTAGCTACCACCAGTAAAAATCATCCTGAAACTATTTACCCTTTCGTCGCTGGCATCTTACTAGCCTGCGGTAGCAGTTTTTTCAAAATGTTTGTGCTGATTCGCACACTTAATGCTGAGCTGTTCAATCGCCTGATACCGGGCATGGCCACCATGTGTATCTACCTGCTATTGGCAGGTGGTTTGGCCCACCTGCGAGCTCAAAAAACATCAGCCACCACGACCAAACGTCTCAGCAAAAAATCCGACGAGTGGCAAATGAAATCACCACTCAACCTCAAAAGCGCCATTAAATTAGCCATTTTTGTGGTTATCACAATGCTAGGCGCCAATCTAATACTGCTTTATGCCGATATTAATATTTATTATGTACTAGCTGGTTTAATGGCTTTTCTAGCCGTCGATGACCCCATTATCATCTCCACTTCCGATATGGCGGGCCAAGCCATCAGTTTTACCATGGCTAAAAACATCATACTCGGCGTAATTTTCCTCAATTTTCTCCAAAAATTGGGAACCGTTTATTTCTTAGGAAACAGAAAACTCCTCAAACCGCTTGGAATAGGCATCGGCGGTCTTCTGCTTGTCACTCTGGGCAGCTTGATATATCTTTAAAGAGTCGAAATTCACCCGCCCCGAATGCCTCTTTTTGGCCGTAGAAAGAAAAAAAGCCTCTTTGAACGGCCCAATCGTGGTCTAGGTTTCAAACATAAAAGAAAAGTTTCAGGAAAATCCGTGATTAGCGAAACCCATTCCCCTTATAGTCACACCGCCACCACAGGCAAATTAAAAGTACGCCAAAAAATCCGCCGCACCAGTGCTTCCAGAATGGCCGCCCCCCCAGGCAAATTATCCAGCACCAAACCCTCCCGTTTCAAAAAATGGCTGCTGCTCATCCTCAGCCTTTTCATCGTGGGCGGCCTGATCTACTTCACTTTTTTCACCGAATATTTTCTCATTCAAGACTTCGAAATCTATGACGATGGCAGTGAAATCAGCAATAATTTAAAAATTAATGATCTAGCCACCAAAGCCCTACTCAATCAAAACATATTACTTTTTCAGGAAAACTCCCTGGTCGAAGCCATACTGAAAGAAAATCCCGAATATCAATATGTAGAAATCAAAAAAATCCCACCACATAGCGTAGAAATAAATCTGGAACAATATCCAGTAGCCGCCAATATTACCAATATTATTGACGGCACGGACGGCATCAAAACTCAGAAAAAATATCTGGTGAATAGCAATGGCATGATTATCCTGGAAAATGAAGAAAATCCGGATCTACCCTATATCCGCATTTCCACCTCACAAGCCCTCGGCATACACGCATTCCCATTGGACCGTGAAAAACTGGAGTACATCATCAAATTAGTAGCCCTTTTTGAAGAAAAATTCGGCATCAAAGTGGTGGAAGCTATTTATCTAAAACAAGCCCGCGAAGTTCATCTACGCACCGAAAAAGATTTCACAGTCTGGTTTGATCAAAGCAAAAACATGCTCCCTCAAATCGATAAACTCAAAAAAGCCCTGCCCAAACTGGACATATATCAAACCCCACTGCAATACATAGATTTACGCATCAGCGGAACCAATGCCGAAAAAGTCATTTATAAAAAGCGCTAAAATCGTCTGTCATTGCCTTTTAGTAAAGCGACCAGTAAAATAGCAGAGGTCATCACAACCACAACTATGATTTGGGCATTTATTGGCATATTGATTGGGCTTCTCGCTGGCTTGGCTTTGAATTTTTCCGTGCCAATCGAACTCACCAAATACTCCGCCGTCATCATCATGGGCATTTTGGATGCTCTTTTCGGCGCCATCCGCGCTGAAGCCACCCATGACCGCTTCGATGGCATTATTTTTATCAGTGGCCTACTTTTCAACATAGTTCTCTCCCTAGTCATCACCATTTTGGGTGATAAACTAGGCCTGGACCTCTATCTGGCCGCCGCTTTTGTCTTTACCTTCCGCATTTTCACCAATGTCGGCGTCACCCGCCGCTATCTACTCGACCATTACCTCCAGAAGAAATCCTGAAAATTGTTTTGTACTGCGTTGGCTGCAAATTATGCCCTTTCTACATTGTCGGAAAGCCTATTTTTTGCTATAATGAAATGAACAAAAATAAAATTTATCTTACCCCCATGCCCAAGTCCTCCAAAATCGCCCTGATCAAAGAAATCCTGGAAAGCGCCGAAGCCTCCATTCGCTCAGCCAAACAAATGCTCAGCGATATGGCCGGTGATTCCGCCAACACCCAGCTGGCCAAAACCGCCGAAAAAACCGGCAGCCACAAAATCAGTGGCGACACCCATATCATCGAGGGGGCCTTTGATGGCCAAAACATGATTGGCCCAGACGGCCGCGTTTATTCCGTACCAGCCAATTACGCCTCCAAATCCAAACTCATTCCCGGAGATATTTTAAAACTTACCATCACCGAAGATGGAACTTTCCTCTACAAACAAATTGGCCCAGTGGAACGCAAAAAAATCGTCGGCACACTAACCTATGACGAAGGTCAATACCGCGTCATCGCCGCCGCCAAATCCTACAAAGTCCTACTGGCTTCCGTCACTTATTTCAAAGGGGAAATCGGCGACAAAATCACCATCATCGTCCCGGAAAACGGCGACAGTGACTGGGCAGCCATCGAAAACGTCCTACCACGTTTCGAAACCGATATTTCTCCAGAAGATTTTAAAATCTAAAATAAAAACTAAATAGCAACTATCTATATGGCACAGCTCGACAAAATCTTCCGCACCGCCGTCCAATACAAAGCCTCCGACGTCTACATCACCACCGGCACCAAGCCGATTTTGCGCATCAATGGTGATTTGATAGCCATCGAGGAACATCCTCCACTATCCAAAAAAATGGCCGAGGATTAT
>CAZGSD010000021.1:0-3336 GCA_964528305.1 uncultured Candidatus Peribacteria bacterium
GACTCGCCGGCGAGGGCTCCGGTGGCCCAGCTGGCTTGTAAATTGAAACCTCCGGTGAAACCATCGATGTCGAGTAGCTCGCCGGCGAAGAAAAGGCCGCGGCGCAGCCGCGACTCCATGGTCAACGGATTTACTTCGTCTAGGGGCACGCCACCCGCAGTCACGAATTCATCACCGGCGCCGCGGCCGACGATATGCAGTTCCAATCCTTTTAATTGTTGGACTATGCTTTGTCTCAAAGGTTTGGAAAGATGGGCGGCAGTTAAATTAGTCCAGTTTATTTCAGGAAACTGTGGTTGTAATTTTTCTTGAATAATTGCTTCGGCCAGGGACTTTGGTAGGAGTGTAGCTAGCAGATTGGTGATGTTTTTACGTGGATGTTCTTGGGTGAGGTTTTTAATTATTTGTTCTAATATTTCTGGTCTGTCGTTTATGAAAAAATCGATACTTAGTTTAGCTGGATTGTTGTTGGAAAAGGCTTCGTAAGCTGCTGCGCTAGAAATAGCAAAGATAGCTGGTCCGCTGACTCCTTGATGTGTGAATAAAAAAGGACCAGTTCTTTCGTATTGTTGTTGATTTGTTGCCGTTCCAGTCAAAGTGATGAATGCTTTGGGGAAACTCAAACCGGACAATTGATGTGCCCATTTTTCAGCAGTGTGTAGAGAGGCTAGAGATGGGGCCAGGGTGGTGATGGTATGTCCCATTGCACGGGCAAAAGCATAACCGTCGCCGGTGGAGCCCGTGTGTCGATAAGCATTACCTCCAGTGGTGAGTATTACCTGGTCGGCAATAATGGGCGGGTGATTTTTGAAGTTAAGGATGAATTTTTTTGGGTGATCATTGTTGGTGGAAGGTTTTTGGGGAGCGTTCTCTAGTTTGGTCATTTGTTGATTAAGCAAGATTTCCACGCTGAGATTGTTTAGAGCGTATTGGAGTGCACCCATTATATCTTTACCATTATTGGAAGTTGGAAAAACTCGCAGATCTTCTTCAATTTTTAAATCGGCTCCATGGGTTGTGAACCAACTCATGACGGCCTCCGGAGGAAAATTGTGCATGGCTGTGGTCAAAAATTTGGCTCCACGTGGATAATTTTTCAAAATCTCTTTTACATCCAGTACGCCTGTCGTTACATTGCAGCGGCCGCCTCCGGAAACTAGGACTTTAGCTCCTAAATAGGTGTTTTTTTCAATCAAAACAACTCTAGCTTGCAAATGTTTTAATTTAGCAAAATAAGCGGCCATCATTCCGGCGGCACCGCCACCTACTATGGCGATAGTTTGACGATCTGATTTGGATGATGCTGTGCTCATTTATTATTTACGTCTTTCTTCACGTCCATTCAGATAAAGTCGCATTTCAGGCATGATTTGTATGCGCAGTGGGCCTTGATCTGTTTCCATGTTCATGTCAGCGGGTTTGAGCGGTAATTTGGCTATCATGGCAAATAATTTTTCATTGGCTTCCGCTATGTCTTCTTCTTTACTGATTTTCATCTCGCGTAGCTTGTTGTAGTGTTCGTCGGTTTGCATTTCCAGCATCCACTGATCTTTGAATTCTTTGACCTGTTTTTTTAAATCTTTAAAAGCTTTTTCCAGATCCAGATATTCGGGACTGTCGATTTTTTCTTCTTCACGTATATCCTTTTTGATATCACGTAATTCGTCTTTCAGTTTTTTGATGTTTTGCAGGGCTACTTTGATTTGGTCGTCAAGCATGGAGTGATTGATATTTTTGCTATATATTTGTAGAGTAAAGTATTAACCGGTTCAAGGGATAAAGTATGTCTTTTCAAGAATATTTAGCGGCATTGCGAAAAAAGGCTTTGGAAATACGCATTGAAACGGTGCAGATGATAGCGCGTGCCCAGTCCGGAGCTGTGGGTAGTGCTTTATCCAGTATCGAAATCATGACGGCTTTGTATTATGGGCAGGGGGCAGCTGGGCCAATTATTAATATTGATCCCGCTAATCCAAATTTGGAGTCTCAAGATTATTTTGTTTTATCTAAA
Source organism: uncultured Candidatus Peribacteria bacterium (assembly GCA_964528305.1). Lineage (GTDB taxonomy): Bacteria > Patescibacteriota > Gracilibacteria > UBA1369 > UBA1369 > CAZGSD01. Next base: position 2,012 of record CAZGSD010000021.1, read on the forward strand.
TCGGGGGCCGCACCGGCCTGGTATGCCATATTGGCTGATTTGGGATATTTTAGTATGGACGAGTTGAGTGGCTTTAAGCAGGTGGGAGCTATGCTAACGCCTTTACCACGGGCTAAAATCTCTGGGGTGGCCATGGCGTCGGGTTTGGCTGGGCAAGGGGTGGCCGGTGCGGTGGGACTGGCTATGGCTTTGAAGGCTGATAGATTGCGAAATCAGGTTTTTGTCCTGGCTGGTGACGCGGAAATGGCCAATGGTACTGTGTGGGAGGCTATCATCCAGGCTGGTCAGGCTAAATTGGGGAATTTTGTGTTAATTATTGATCGTAATGGCATACAGCAGGATGGTGTGGTTCGTAATTTAAATGTCGTGGATCCGATTGCGGATAAATTAGAATATTTTGGTTTTAGGACTTTGAATGTTTTTGCTGGTCATGATTTTGATCAATTGTTGGGAGCTTATGAAAAAGCTGTTAGTGAGACGCGTTTACCGGTAGCTATTATTGCTAAAACTGTGAAAGGTAAAGGGGTGGATTTTGCTGAAAACAAAGGTTTTTATCATGATAAAGCTTTTAGTCCGGAAGAGTTGACCGAGGCTTTGGTCGCGCTGCGCCGAAAAATGGATTAAAATATAATTTTTATGGTGAATTTTTTCCTAATTTGGTTGCTGGCTACGAGATTAATGTTTACCAGTCCATTTATGGTGGAGGGGCAATCAATGGAGCCTACATTGCATGTGGGTGAAATCTTTTTGATTGATAAGCGTGTTTCGGCTATGGCTACGTTGCAGCGTGGAGATATAGTGACTTTTGATTTTGGGGATGGTTATGTTTATGTGAAGCGTATTATTGGTTTACCGGGTGAAATGTTGCGCTTGAGTTCCAATGGCGTTGAAATACGGCAGTTAGATGGGACATTTGATCGTTTACAGGAGCCTTATTTGTCCAATAATCAAGTGGTGGATTATGGTGATGAGAGATATTTTTTGGTGCCGCAGGGCGCTTATTTTGTTTTGGGGGATAATAGGGGTAATAGCAAGGATTCTCGGACTTTTAATGACCCTTTTGTTAGGCAGGAGCATATTACTGGCAAATATATTTATCCATGAATGACAGTTGGATTGACCAGCTGGAAAATTTGACCGTTTTATTAAAAGCTTCATAATGCAGCGTGCTTTAGTAGAATATCTATGCGAAAATACAGGTGGATTTTATTGGGATGTGTTTCTTTGATACTGTCTGGCTGTGCTGTTTGGCCTGGTCAGGATATAAAAACCAATAGTTTGGATTATAAAATGGAAAAATTTGCGGCAGCCAAGGATAATAATCC
>CAZGSD010000021.1:3436-6147 GCA_964528305.1 uncultured Candidatus Peribacteria bacterium
ATGTCGTGCATGTGGTGAATGATGCTAAGCCTTGTGGTGAAGTGCAGGATTCAGATTGTCCAAAATACAATTCCAATCAACCGGCTAAGTATGTGTTGGAGGTAAATGGGGGAATGGCTAAAAAGATGGGCGTGGTGGTGGGTGACAAAGTCACATGGCTCTAACGCCCCTCAAACTGGCTATAGCTGCGGGACGATCCGTGGCTTTGAATATATAAGATCCCGCTACCAGTATATTTGCTCCGGCTTGTCGGCAGAGGGCGGATGTTTCAGCATTGATGCCACCGTCGACTTGTACCAATAAATCTGGTTTCCATTCTTTTAATTTCTTGATTTTACCCAGGGCTAGATCGATAAATCTTTGTCCGCCAAAACCTGGGCTGACGCTCATAACCAGTACCATGTCCAGCATGGGTAATATATCTTTGATTAGTTCCGCTGGGGTGGCTGGATTGAGTGCTACGCAGGCTTTTATTCCTAATTCCCTTATTTTGGAAAGCGTTCGGTGGAGATGTTTGTCTGCTTCCCAGTGTACAGTGATAGATTGCACGCCGAGTTTGGCTAATTCGTCCAGATATCTTTCTGGGGATTCGACCATTAGATGACAATCCAGGGGGAGCTTGGTTTTCAGGCAGGCTATGATGGGGGGGCCAAAAGTCAGATTGGGCACGAAGTGATGATCCATCAAATCCAGATGAAGCATGTCTACATATGCCTCTATACTGGCAATTTCTTCGTTGAGTTTGCCAAAATCGGCTGCCAGTATTGAGGGGGCAATTAGAATTCCTGAGTTTTTGTTGTTACTGGTGGACATGTGTTTGGTAAAAATTCATATGACTAACAATGTCCAGCTTCATGTACTGGATTGGTGTTTTTATTTAATGTCTCCAGTTTTCCTACTCGGCGAATATGTCTTTCTTCAGCATCAAATTTGCCTTCTAAAAATGCATTGGTGATTTTTTGGGCTAAATCATAAGGAGTTAATCGTTCACCCATGCATAATACATTGGCATTGTTGTGGGCACGAGCCAGTTTGGCCGTTTCTTCGTTGTTGGCTAGTACGGCACGAATACCTTTTAGGCGATTGGCCGCTATGGACATACCTATACCGCTACCACAGATGAGAATTCCCATGGCGCCTTCATTTTCGACGACTTTTTCGCATACTTCACGAGCTATGTCGGGATAGTCAGTAGCGTCATTGGTAAATACGCCCAGATCCAGTATGGAATAGCCTTCTTGGCCTTTGTATTGATTGGCCAAGTGTTCTTTAATCTGCTTTTTAAGGTTAAAACCGGCGTGGTCAGATCCTAGATAAATTTGCATACTTTTGTTTTTAATTGAATTTCCCTATATTATATCACCTGAACAGGCCTTTTTAAAGGCCAAAAACCTAAATTTTACCGGCATGGAAGAACATATCTCATTACCGCGAGTATTGGGGGAGCTTCTCGATAAAATGGGCTCCAAGCATAAAAATATGCTGATACTCGATAGCGACTTGGGTAATAATCTGCATACTTTGCATTTTGCCAAAAATTTTCCGGAAAGGCATTTCACCATAGGGCAGGGAGAAAGTGCCATGCTGGCTATGGCTAGTGGTATGACGGTGCGTAAGAAAATTCCTGTGGTGTGTGCTGAAAGCGCGCCTTTGTTGGGTAAAGGTTTGGATATGCTGCGCAATGCTATTGCCATACCTAATCTCAATATTAAAATTATCCTTTCTGGTAGTGGTTTGGATGATATTGATCAGGGGACGCATAAAACTGCTAGTGAAGATTTGGCTATATTAAAAGCTCTGCCGAATCTTAAAATTTTTACGCCCTCTGATCAGTATGAATTGAGGGCGATGTTGGAGTGGACTTTGAATGACTATGGCCCCACGGTGATACGTGTTAGTAAGCATTTGCAGAGGAATTATTTCGATGGTAATTATCAATTTGTGCCTGGGAAACCGGTGATTATTCAACCTGGTGAGCAGATATGTATTTTTACCGCTGGGTCGATGTTGGAGGAGGCTTCATTAGCTGCGCGTGAATTGGGGCAGCGGGGATTATCTGCTCAATTAGTGCATTTGTCTTCTTTGGAGCCTTTGAATGCTGAAGAGGTGGTGGAATTAGCTAGAAATTTTGAAAATATTGTGACTATTGAGGATCATAGTGTGCATGGTGGGATTGGTACTGTGATTAATGAAATTTTGTCGGCGTATCAATTGCCGCGGAAAATATTGAAAATCGGATTATCTGGCTTGGCTGAATCTGGTAAATATCAGGACTGTTTAAGTAAATATGGTTTATCGGCCAAAGCTATTTATGAAAAAATTCGGGAGAATTGGATTAATTCTTGAGTACACATAAACGTGCGAAGCTTGCGTTTATGTGAAATATGAGTTTAGCTTTAGTCTAAATTTTGATGATTTTACTTCTGATTTGAGCCCAGTAAGGCTTCCAGTGAAAGTGGTAAGGAGGAGTCCGGGCAGAATTGGGAAGTTTGTGGTGCGGCGGCGTGTTGGGTGGGAGGCAAGAGGCTGGCTAGCAGGTCCGAGCCAGTTACTGATAAATAGGCCATACCGCTGGAGCTGATAATACTGCCTAAAATAGCCAATAAATGCATGGACAGCCCATGTAGGCGTCGCGGTTTTATTTTTGATATTAGGAGTAGATAAATAAGCATCCTAATATACTACACCACAAGTGTGGTGTTTGTAAAGGG
>CAZGSD010000022.1:0-1283 GCA_964528305.1 uncultured Candidatus Peribacteria bacterium
CACAACAAAATACAATTTTCTTTATATTACTGGGGCTAATCCTGCTCTTCAGCCTGCGTAAAAAATCACCCACCGAAACAGGACTTTCCAATCTGGTCACTCTCAATCTGAAAGGCCTGGCTATGCTCACCATCGTGCTGGGACATATAGGATATTTCCTGTTCACAGATCATAATTTCCTCTATCCATTATCAACTATTTCAGGCATCGGAGTAGATATATTTTTATTCCTATCTGGTTTTGGTTTAACAATTTCCAGTCTACAAAAAAACCTACCCTGGAAAGAATTTTATCTACGCCGCCTCCACAAAATTTTTCTCCCATTATGGGGCACCTTACTAATTTTTCTGTTAATGGATTGGTTTATCCTAGGAAAAAGCACTACCACGTCAACCATACTCACTAGCTTTTTAGGATTTTATCCAAGCGCCGATATTTATCAGGATCTAAACTCCCCATTGTGGTATATCACCCCTATTCTGTTTTATTACCTGATTTTTCCCTGGGTTTTCCAACCCCGTCGCCCCTGGCTATCTACTCTACTCATCACCACCAGCAGCTGGCTGGTATTAACCCAAATCCCCTTACCAATCACTTCAACCGTTCAACATTTATACAGTCTGCATTATTTAGCTTTCCCCCTGGGCATCGCTATTGCGCTACTCAGTCACCATCTACCAAAAACACCTTTTCTCAAAACACTACAACGCCGCGCCGCAAAACTTCCCCACATCAAAACATTTCTCCCATCACTCCTTATTATAATTGGCTTACTTGGATTCCTTACCAGCCAGCGCGGCGCTACGACCACACTAGACTATCAAATACTCAGCCTAATCGGCACAAGCGGATTAATACTAATCTTCACTGCCAACAAATTGACCAATCTAGCTCTGAGCATTTTTGGCCGCTATTCTTATGAAATCTATCTGCTTCATTGGCCACTACTCTACCGCTACGACCTCCTCTATCAATATTTACCACCAGCCCTAGCCACTATTTTGTGGCTACTCTTACTCCTCAGCTTCGGCTGGCTTCTGCACGCATTGGGGGACATGATCACGATACGGCGACGCACTCAAACCAAGTGAAACCCTCTGCCTCTCACGCAAATCCCTCATGGCAGCGCGGGCACGCAAAGTCCCATCCATCGCTGCGTTTATATGCCGCTCTTTATCAGGATGCTCAGGCAAATGTGCCTGAAAAATCTCTACACTACATCCATCCAAAACATCCCCAATCAACTCAGCATGATATAACAAATATTCATGTAACACAGGATA
>CAZGSD010000022.1:1383-4554 GCA_964528305.1 uncultured Candidatus Peribacteria bacterium
ACTCGCCGCCAAACCACGCGTCAATGACATATGATGAAGATTATTCACATCCGCTCCCAGTAATCTGCACCATTGCTCACTGGTTAAAGCCTCTGTTTTATAAGGCTTAAAACGAATTTCACCCCGCAATTTTTCCCCATGCTTACTCTCAGCAAAACGCTTATGAATATTTTCAAAAGAGAGGTTTCCATTAGGATATTCAACACCACTTGGCAAATCTCCTCTCTCCTCCACCCCATTCCGCATAACATATATTTAAAAATACAAAGCGATTATGTCACCACGCCAGTCATCAAGGCAAGCACAAAAAATTCCAGCGAGACGTATAAAAGTATATACGTTGAGCGTCCCCCAAACCTGCGGCAGCTAGTTGAGCTTATACAAGGCGCAAACAAAAACCCACATGAGACAGTATGATTAATACGGCTCATGTGGGTTTTTGTGCAGCAACGCAGTATAAGCTCAACTAGCTGCCGCAGGCGATACATTCGTCTTTATTATCGATAGAACAACTAATCTGACTCATAGCCTCCTCCTTGGCTATAGCCGCATCCACCGCCGGTATCATCACATCTCCACCGATAGCAACAGCTGCTCCACTTTGCTGTATAGCCACAGACACTCCCCCGGCACTTACCGCCGCCACAGTATCCATAAATCCACCAGCAGCCAAAGCCGATCCAGCCACCACATCAGCACCTTTTTTCAAACCAGCATGTTCATTTTGAATGGTAAATTTCTGGGCGCTGGCAGCAGCTTTCGTTCGTAAATAATAAATGCCAGTCTTCAAACCCTTTTCCCATGAATAAAAATGCATGGAAGATAATTTGGCAAAATTGGCATCAGCTATAAAAAGATTGAGTGATTGACTCTGACAGATAAAAGCTCCACGATCTGCGGCCATATCAATCACATTTTTCATTTTGATTTCCCAGGCTGTTTTATAAATCTCCCGCAAATCAGCAGGAATTTCCTCAATACTTTGTACTGAACCATCTTCCATGATAATTCGCTGTTTCATTTCTTCATTCCACAATTTCAGCTCAATCAAATCGCGAATCAAATATTTATTAACCACCACAAATTCACCAGACAAAGTACGACGGCTGTAGATATTGGAAGTATATGGTTCAAAACATTCATTGAAGCCCAAAATCTGCGATGTGGTAGCCGTAGGCATCGGCGCCATCAACAAAGAATTGCGCGCCCCATATTTAACCACTTCCTGACGCAAAGCCTCAAAATCCCAACGCCCACTGGGCTTCACACCCCACATATCAAATTGGAAAACACCTTTGGACAATGGCGATCCGGGGAAACTCTCATAATGCCCCTCATCCTTGGCTATATCCACAGAAGATTTCATCGCCGCATAGTAAATAGTTTCAAAAATCTCGGTATTGAGCCTTTTAGCAGCAGCAGATTCAAAAGGATAACGCAGCATGATAAAAAGATCCGCTAGTCCCTGTATCCCCAGACCAATCGGTCGATGACGCATATTGGAGGTGCGTGTTGGTACAGTAGGATAATAGTTTTCATCTATCACCCTATTCATGGAATAAACAATTTTATAAGTAACATCATACAATTTTTGATGATCAAATTGTCCATTAACCAAAAATCTGGGCAAAGCAATGGAAGCCAAATTACACACCGCAGTCTCATCCGGAGAACTGTATTCGATAATTTCCGTACAAAGATTAGAAGATTTAATCACACCCAAATTCTGCTGATTACTTTTGCTATTAGCGTGATCTTTGTAAAGCATATAAGGCGTACCAGTTTCTATTTGAGATTCCAAAATAGCAAACCACAAATCCTGAGCAGGAATGGTTTTATAAGCCCGACCCGCAGCTTCATACTGTAAATATAATTTTTCAAATTCAGCGGAATGCGAATCCACCAATCCAGGCACTTCATTGGGTGAAAACAGTGACCATTGACCATTTTCCTTCACCCGTTTCATAAATAGATCCGGTATCCATAGAGCAGTAAACAAATCACGGGCACGCATTTCTTCTTTGCCATGATTTTTACGCAAATTCAAAAAATCAAAAATCTCCGCATGCCAAGGCTCCAGATAAACAGCAAAAGCGCCTTTACGCTTGCCTCCACCCTGATCCACATAACGCGCTGTTTCATTGTAAACACGCAGCATTGGTATAATGCCATTACTTCGTCCATTAGTACCTTTGATATACGACCCCTTGGCCCGAATATTATGTATATGCAAACCGAGTCCCGCGCCGGATTTGGAAATCATGGCACATTCTTTCAATGTCTCATAAATAGAGTCCAAACTATCGTCCTTCATGGCCACCAGGAAACAGCTGGACATCTGGGCTTTGCGCGTACCAGCATTGAAAAGCGTTGGCGAAGCATGAGTATAATATTTTTCAGACAATAAATTGTAAGTCTCCAGAATCTTATCCAGATTTTGTTTATGAATACCGACCGCCACACGCATCAACAAATACTGCGGTCGTTCCATAATTTTACCATGCTTGCGCAACAAATAACTTTTCTCCAAAGTCTTTACGCCAAAATAATCATAACCATAATCAGCCTTATCATTGATAGCCGCGTCCAAAGTAAAAGCATAAGCATTCACCGCTTCATAAACATCATCAGCAATCAAACTAGCATTCTGCCCAGACCTCTCATCAGTATAATTATAAAGCTCCTCAATACATTCGGAAAACTTCTCAGGAGTTTCTTCATGCAAACGGGAAATCAAAATACGCCCAGCCAGCAAAGCATAATCCGGATGTATCGTAGCCATAGAAGCGGCAATTTCCGCAGAAAGCTCATCCAGCTCTTTGGTGGAAATACCATCATAAAACCCCTCAATGGTTTTTTTTGTCACTATAGCCGGATCAACATAATCCCGATTCAAACCTTCACACAATTCAGCAATCTTTTCCGTAATACGATCAAACTTGGCCGGTTCTATAGTTCCATCAGTCTTTTTTACCAACATGGCAGAAAGGGGTTAAATTGTTAAAAATCAGTAGATAATGTAAAAACTTTTTTACTATCACTAGCACCACCACCCATTACTCCAGCCTTCTGATAATCCCCCACTCTTTTTTCAAAAAAGTTGGTCTTACCAGATAGAGAAATCAATTCCATAAAATCAAATGGATTGGTGGAATTATAAAGTTTTGGCAC
>CAZGSD010000023.1:0-3950 GCA_964528305.1 uncultured Candidatus Peribacteria bacterium
TTTTATTATTGCCAATTCTTAAATTTTGCCGCTGACCAATGACTTCATTTTTACCCCCATCCATACAGAGAACTATTGATGAACTGGGCCGCCTGCCGGGCATAGGACCAAAATCTGCCCAACGTTTGGCTATGCATCTGCTCCATTCGCCCGATATGCGTGTGGATTCGCTGGCGCGGGCAGTGGGAGAAATTAAAAAAGGGCTGCATTTTTGTAGTGAATGTTTCAATATTGCTGAAGGGGAATTGTGTCGAATTTGTCTGGATGAGGGACGTAATCGAGCGCAGATTTGCGTGGTGGAGGAAATACTGGACGTAATTGCTTTGGAAAAGACGCGGCAATTTCGTGGACTGTATCATGTGCTGCATGGAGTGTTATCGCCGGTGGATGGGATTGGGCCGGATCAGTTGAAAATTGAGGATTTGGTGAGGCGGGTGAAGGGTGGAATGACTGATGAGACGGTGGGAGCGAGTGGTGCGGGCGGCGGAGAGGTTGATGGGCGCGCTCGACCTGAGGCTACTACACTGCCGGAGATTATTATAGCCACCAATCCTTCGCTGGAGGGGGAGACTACGGCAATGTATTTGATGAAAATATTGAAACCGCTGGGCGTGCGGATAACCAGAATTGCCCGGGGTTTGCCGGCGGGCGGGGATTTGGATTATGCGGATGAGGTGACTTTGACCAGGGCGATGGAGGGGCGGATGGAGTATAGTTAGGGCAAGGTCTGAAAATTGTTTTGTACGGCGTTGGCTGTGGTTTTATGGGCGTGGTGCCAAACCCAGTATTTCGGCCAGGGTTTTGAATCTGCCCTGATTGAAGGTTTGATCGAAATGGAAGCCTGGGTGTGGTAAACGTAGTTTAGTACGATGCTGTATACCTTCTGCCGTTTCCACTGGTTCAATGATTTCGAGAGTTTTTGCGGCAATTTCATTGGCTATTTTTTCGGCTTGCGCATATTTACCTTTGGCTAAAGCTTCTAATTTATTCATAACCCGTGAATATTTTTCCAAATTTGGGGTGGTAGTGAGATTTTCTAAATATTTCGCCCGTACGACTCTTCTTTGCTCATCCAAAGTTTGGCAGATTTCTCTCTCAATAGTACTGAGTATTCCCGGGATGGTTTCACCGCTGCGCATTTTTTCAAAAAGTCGGCGATTTTGCGCTGTATCAGTGACATCAAAGTTCAGGAATTTTGACATAGTCCCAATTTTTATTGTTTCACCTTTCTCACTATCTATAAAAGTTTCCTGCTTGAGTTCAGCTGAGGCGGCGCGTATTTTTTTCTTTCTAACACTAAAATAACGAACTGTTTTTAGCTGAGAATCAGCATCATTTTCATCTTCAAGAAAAGTCACTTTCCGTGATGATTTGATATAAGGAAGCGGCTGAGAGAAAGCTCTGCTGACTCGAATGTAAATCTTAGCCGGATCTATTGTGCCTGTGCGTATGCCATTATAAATAGCTAATGGATTATTGGAGGCTTCATAAATGGTTGTTTTATTAATTTTGCCATCCGCTTCGCGTATATCCAGCTCTACCGCTTCATGTAATAGCAGATTTTGTATCTCAGCTGCCGAGATTTCCGGCAGTTCCTGTCCACGAGATAAGGGCGCAAACAATGCCCGGACCTTGCCCAGATTACTTTGAATTTTTATCTTATCCTCTCTTTGTTGCGCTCTACGTAAAGTTTTTTCTTCATCGGTAAGGTCGAGCGTCATTTCACCTTCTTCGCGGGCAGTGGTTTCAGGAGCGCCTGGAATAACATCTGGTTGAGATGAAGATGGTGGTGTTACTTCTGGACCTTCGATAGTTTCAGATGATGGCGGGTGATCAGGGACTGGAGTTATTGTTCTGGATTGCTTTCTAACACACACAACAGCTAAAGCTTCCAAAACCATATAATTCAATTCATCAAACACTGCTATTTCTTTGGCTAACTGTGATGCAGGCATGCCATCTGCTAGCCGACTTATATAGCCAGCCCGATCAAGCTCTGTGTTTGCTTTATCTAATACACGCATAACTAGATTACCGTCCGCAGTTAAACGTATATATAACCGCGCCCCACCTAGTCTGCTATTAGGATTTATACTTGCATTACAGGCTAATCCATCGGGATGTTTTTTAGTATCCTTATTTTTAGAGATGCGAATCTCTTCAGTATAGACTGATAATGGGGAAGTTAAAAGATGGGCTTTAATGATGTTTCCATCGTGACTGATGTGGCTTGTGCGGTTGTGCATAATATTATCTCTCATGGCCGCAAGATCCCTTGGAGGCATTTCCCCTTCAAATAGATCAGAAAGATATCCTGATTGTCGCTCAGGTGTTTTTTGCCCCGCCTTACTTTCCTCAGTAGTAGGGTTGGCGCTGATGTCCCCTGTGGCAGCTGTGATTGCCTCTATTATTGGTTGTGGGTTTTCAAAATAGGCAACAAAGGCGAAGACTAAATGTTTGGCATGAGGGGAGCCGCTATTTAAAAGTTTCAAAGAGATATCAGTGGCTTTTTGTGGGTCGTTTTCGCAATAATCGGCTAAGACTTTTAAAGAAAAAGCTTCTAACCTTGGGGCGTCTTGGCTTATAGCCAACCCCCCTATTATATGAATACTCTTTTTATCGCTTTTGAGGTATGCTTGAAAATATCGTGCAGTACTCTCATTACCTAAATAATATGGTATTAGTTGCTCTAAATTATTCCCATTAGGGTTCGTGGCAAAGAATTCACGCCAAAATTTGTAGGCAATTTGGGCACGACGACCAACCTTGATGCGCACATTTTGAGTAGCTATCATTATAGCTTCAAGACGAATGAAAGCGGGCATCTGCCTCCCGATTTCCGCCCAAACCTCCATAACAGACTTTAGCCCTTCTGTTATTACGCCCCCCTTGTGACAAAGTGCGGCTAATACTTTGTTGGATGTGTATAAATAGTATGCATATTTGCCAAGCCACGTTTTTGGCCTGTAAGTAAACATGGGCAGTTCTGGGACTTCATATAAATTTTGAATCTTAGAAAGCTCTTTATATGTTTCGGCTGAATTTCGACAAGCCAGCTCCAATTCTCTCCAAATTTGTGCATCTATAGCATATGGATTTTCACAAGGGCCCTTGACACGCTCAGGAACATCAATAGGACGCGATAAATGTGGATTAAGATCGAACAGCCTGCCGAGATCACGTAAAAACGCGTTACCTGGGGGGGATTTAGTATAACCCCGTAAATCTGCCCACATTAAATTTGTTTGTGAAGTGTGTTGCGTGCCCAATATTGAGGCTATCAACAACGTGGACGCGTTGCATAACGGATGCGCAATTTTGATACCATTTTTCTGCTTTTCTGTATTGAAATTAGCAATTAAATGTGTTTTTTGTCGGATAAAAAGAGCAGAGGATAATACATGCCCCGGATATTCTGCTGGATCCGCTGATTGTGGCGCTAAAGTATGATATGATTTGCAATCATGATCTTGTTGAGCCGCTGCTAATTCTTGAAAGGCTTTTATGTTTTCAACCGTCAGGGCGGGATCAAAGTCCTGCAGAATTTTAAAATTTCTGTAACCGGGTTGATAGGCAACCGTGCTTGGCAACATTAGGGCGAAATTTTTGGCCATTGTTAAATCTGCCGGATGGGTCTTTTTTATAAACCTTAAATATAGGTTACAGATATGCTCCAATCTTTGCGGTGAAGGTTTTTCGGGATGTGAGCTGGCCCACTCTTCCAATTGCTTGATAACTCCTGGTTGAAACTCGGGGTGTTGGAGCCATTTAAAATAATGTTGTGTCCAGATATATATAGCATCAGGGTTGATTGTGGCTTTATGGCTTATTGGGAATATATATGGCTCCTGTCCATGATTTAATAGTATTGCTTCATTAGCTGGGTGCGCTGCGATTAAATGCAAGGCTTTTTCCCATGAAGCTGCGAGAGCCTCTGGCGTATAGTCATC